>CAZZKA010000076.1:0-13619 GCA_964654745.1 uncultured Bordetella sp.
ATGTCGGCTGCCTGCCCGGGTGCGAGCGAGCCCACCCCGGGGAGGCCGAGAATTTGGGCACCGCCGGCTGTGCCCAGATGCACGACATCTTCGGCCGTGATGGCGCCCGCATGGCCACCCGGCTGCATGACCCGGGACGCATGGGCGCGGCCGTCGGGACGCTCACCGCTTCGCGGATCAGCGCGGTGAATCATCCAGCAGGTGTGCGCTTCGCTCGACATGTCGGCCGCCTCGTTGGACGCTGCGCCGTCGACCGCAAGACCGATAGGCACACCCGCGGCCATCGCCTCGGGAATCCGGGCGATTCCCGAGCCAAGGCGGGCGTTGCTCTGCGGGCAATGAGCGATACCAGTCCGGGTCTCAGCGCACATGGCGATCTCCGCATCGCTCAGATGCACCATATGGGCATACCAGACATCCTCACCCACCCAGCCGTACTGCGCGACGAACTGCATCGGCGAGCAGCCATGCACATCCCGCGCCCAGCGCACATAGTCAAAGCTCTCCGACAGATGACTATGCAGACGGATACCGAGACGGCGAGCCTGGCTGGCCATCTCGCGCAAATGGTCAGGCGAGCAACTCCAGGAGGGAGTCGTTATCGCACTCACCATTCGGCGCATCGACATGGGTGAGGGATCGTGAAACCGACCGACATCCCGCTCGATCGCACTCAGGAAACCGTCAAGGGTCTCAGGCATGACCTGAGGCGGCGCGTTGGCGTCGGTCATCGGTCTGGCCATAGTCTGACCGCCGCGACACAGCACCATGCGCACGCCCAGGCGTTCCGCTTCGTCGAACAGCAGCGCTGATGCGTCAAACGGCATGCCCGGCCAGTAGTGATACTGATGGTCCGCGATCGTCGAGCACCCCGACAGCATGAGCTCGACGATGCCGATTCGCACCGCCAGGCGAAGTGCCTCTTCGGTATCAAAAAACCGTCGGTAAGGTACCGGTACCGCACCGAGCCAGGGCACCAGCGCAAGATTGATACCCGCCGGGATACCTTTCAACAAACTCTGAAACAGGTGGTGATGCGTGTTGACCCACCCGGGATAGATTACGCAGCCCGAGGCGTCGACCACCCGCTCGCCCGGCGCGGCGATAAGCGTTCCAATCTCGGCAATCACGCCTGCGCGAACCCGGATGTCTGCGCCAGTGCGCGAATGCATCGCCCCGCCAGCCAATCCCGTCCACAGCGCCTCGGCACCCCGGATCAGACAGTCACTCATGCGAGGTCTCGCTTTCATGCCAGCCGCCCAGCGCCCAGCGTGATAGCGCTGACATGAGCACAAACAGGAGAACGCCGGCAACGGTGATGAGGATGAGCGAAGCGAACATCCGCGGAATGTTGAGCTGATAACCAGCCTGCAGAATCTGGTAGGCAAGCCCGGTGCCCGTGCCTCCGGTACCCGCGACGAATTCTGCGACCACCGCTCCGATCAGGGCGAGGCCCGAGCTGATTCGCAAACCGCCAAAAAAATACGGCAATGCCGAGGGTACCCGCAGCCTGAACAGCAGTTGCATGCGAGAGGCGCGGTTCATGCGGAAATACGCCAGCAAACCAGGATTGACGCTGCGCAGGCCCAGAGTCGTATTCGAGATGATGGGAAAAAGCGCCACGAGCGTGGCGCAGATGACGAGAGACGCGATCGGGTCCTTGACCCAGATGATGATGAGGGGTGCGATCGCAACGATCGGGGTGACCTGCAGAAGCACCGCGTAGGGAAAGAATGCGGTCTCGATCACGCGGCTCTGGACAAAGGTGGCAGCGACCAGCACACCGACCACCACGGCGGCGATGAATGAAAAAAGAGTGATCCGGAGCGTGTTGTAGAGCGCTCCAAACAGCAACCCTGCATCGGAAACCAGCGTTTGCGCAACGCGCGCAGGCGAAGGCACGAGAAACGGGGGGATCTCAAAAGCGACCACCAGGCCCTGCCACAGCCCGACCAGGACGATCGCGACGATCACCGGATAAACGACTCGTGAGACCGATTCTTTCATGCCAACGCCTCATCTTCGCGAGAACCGCTGGCGCGCAGCAGCGCATCCTGAAGCTGCTTCGCGTAACCGGAGAACTGCCGCGACACGCGAAAATCGGCCGTGCGGGGGTAAGGTTCATCGATAACCAACTCTTCGACGATACGACCAGGTCTGGCCGCCATCACCACCACGCGGTTGGACAGATACACCGCCTCGAAAATCGAGTGCGTCACAAAAATCACCGTGAGCCGATTCGCCTGCCAGAGATCGAGCAGATCACTGTCAAGGCGATTGCGCGTGATTTCGTCCAGCGCGCCGAAAGGCTCATCCATCAGCAGAAGGGTCGGCTTGGTGACTAGCCCGCGCGCGATCGACACGCGCATCTGCATACCGCCCGACAACTGACGGGGCAGACTGTCCTCGAACCGCTCCAGCCCGACCATCTTTAGGGCCTGACGCACTCGTGGCTCAGACTCAGCACGCGGCACTTTTGCGAGATCCAGGGGCAGACGCACATTGCTCATCACATCGGCCCACGGCATGAGCGTCGCTTCCTGGAAGACGAAGCTCAGCCGGTGGCCGGTACTTTCCACCTGCCCCACAGGCTTGCGCCATAGAAGAAGCCGGCCGTCTGTGGGATCCAGCAGACCCGCCACCATCTTGAGCAGCGTACTCTTGCCGCAACCCGAAGGTCCCAGAAGGGTGATGAACTCACCCTCCCGGACTGACAGGTTGACAGGGAGCAGAGCCTGGGTGCCGTTCGGATAGGTTTTCTCGACAGAAAGAACCTCGACCGCCGGGACTTCGTGGCCGGAGGCCTCCGGCCGCGCAGCCACCGCGCTCAGGGCAGCACCTTCAGGTCGCGAACAAACTCGGTCGTGTAGGTGCGCTCGAACGGAACCTTGGCGGGATCGATCAGCTTCATCGACACCATCATGTCGTAGGTCTTTTTCATGCGCTCATCAGTGATCACGCCGATACCCTGCCTGGCCGCATCGCCCCCCATCACCATGCCTGATTCCTTCAGCAACTTGATACCGTTGGCAAGCTTGTCATCGGTCATGTTGGGATTGTCTTTTTTGATCGCAGCGTTCGCTGCCGACGGATCGCCATTGAGATAGGCCTTCCAGCCCTCCATGGTGGCCTTGACGAAGCCAGCCACAGCCTTGGGCCGCTGCTTGACCGTCTTTTCCATGCAGACGATGGTGGTCGAGTAGGGTGGCCAGCCATGATCCGACAGCAGGAAAACATTGGGCTTGAACTTGGCCTGCTGCTCGATCGCAAAGGGCTCGCTCGTCATATAGCCCTGCTGCACAACGTTCTTGTCGGCAATGAAGGGCTGAATGTTGAAGGTGTAGGGACGCACCTGCGAGTCCTGCAGCTTGTAAGTTGCTTTGAGCCATGGCCAGTAGGAGTTTTGAGCCCCGGTGGAGATCAGGATGGTTTTACCGGGCAGGTCTTCCATCTTGTTGACAACGCCGGGGTGCCCGATCAGAACCTGGGGATCCTTCTGGAAAGACGCCGCCACGGTGAGAGAGTTGATGCCGTTCTCCCAGCTCTTCATGGTCGATACGTCATAGCCCATGTAGCAATCGATCTGCCCGGCTGCGAGCAGTTGCATGCCGTTGACCTGCGGGCCGCCCATCCGAATGGTCACATCGAGGCCCTCTTTCTTGTAAAGCCCGGCCGCAACCGCATGGTAAAAGCCGCCGTGCTCGGCCTGGGCGTACCAGTTGGTCATGTAGGTAAACTTTTCCTGGGCCTGCGCCCCGGTGGCTGCCGCCGCAAGCACTGCGACCGAAATGAGCGAACCAAAAGACCGCATGTTCAAACTCCGTGGCTAGGGTTGGAAAGGGAGAAGGGAATGGATGCGCCGACCGCTACCCCGTGACCGCAGTCACCAACAGCGTTGGGGGCAACCATCGCTGTAATTAACTGCAAAATCGGTGCCATCGGTGGCTTCATGGATCAACAACAAACTTTCGCGATTTAATTACCTAAAACATCACCAGTCTGGTGCGCCCTGCCCCAGGTTTGCGCATCGCGTTCCAGCCAGCGCATCTGATGGAGTTCGGTGATACCTCGTGCCCAGCTCTCGGCGAGCGACTCAAGTATGGCGTGACCCTGCTCAGGCGTCGCCGGCAGAGGGTCCCCGATGACTCCGGTCTCGCCAAAATCGCGCGCCGTCCAGGCGGCTGCGGGCCGGCCGTCTGCGGATAGCGTCGGGCACGGAAACTCAGGCGGATAGTTGGCCACCGCCTTGTCCATCTGAACGGTGTCGGGCGCAAGCGCGAGCAGGATCGCGGTCTCGGCATGACCGGCATGCATTGCCAGCTTGCGCTCCTTTTCTGCGAGATAGCGACTCGCCACGTTGGGCACCCGCCAGGTGAAATGAGGCACCACCACATAATCGCCGTGACGCAAACGCAGTTCACGCGCCGCCATTTCCATGATCTGCGGCTGGCCCCCATGGCCATTGACGATCAGCAATTTGCGAAAGCCCGCGCGGTACACCGACTCGCCGATCTCTGTCACGGTCGCGAGCAGGGTGCTGCCCTCGAGCGTCACCGTGCCGGGGAAGTGCAGATGTTCGACGCTTTTGCCGTAGGTAATGGGCGCGAGACCGAAAGCCGGAATCTTTGCAGGAAGTTTGGCAAGCGCATGCCCGACAACGCCCGCCGCGATGATCGAGTCCACCGCACAGGGCAGGTGCGGACCGTGCTGCTCAATGCTCCCGGCAGGCAGCACGATCACCGTATTCGCTTTATCGGGCAGCGCAGCGATATCCGTCCAGGCGAGATAGGGAAGGAAACGATCGGCGGGGCAGTAACCGTGGAGCATGATGATCTCTTGTGCTGGGTAATCAGACCGGCAGGCGCGGGCCTGGAGACATTTCAGACGGGCTGCGCTTCATCCTCGGCGCGTCCTGCGAGACGGGCGCGCCTCGCCGGCAGCCCTGGTTTGGCTCAGGGGTATCCAAGCCGTGGCCTCGACCTCGATCAGGATATCTGCGGTCGGTAACATCTGGCTGACCTCAACCACGGTCGATGCCGGCGGATCTCCGGGGAAAAAGAGCTTTCTCACCCGGCTGTAAAGCGGAAAATGATCGAGGTTGCGAAAATATTGAACCAGGCGCACGACATCACTCATCGAACCGCCGGCATCTTCTACGGTGGCGCGGATCCGGTCGAACACAAACCATGATTGCGCGAGGACCGGGCCTTCCTTGGCATCGGTGGAAAACTCTCCGGTCTGACCGATCAGCGAGCGTGCCTCAAGGGGAATGTCCGAGTAACCACGCACGATTGTGCCGCTGGAGGGCTCGACTGCAATCACCCCCGAAAGCAGCACCATGTCACCAGCACGACGCCAGGCAGCATAGCGAGCGAGCGGTTGTGCGGTGCCCGGACCCGACGATTGTTTTCTCACGCGACGCTCCTCAAAGCCTGCCCCCCGGGATTCCAAGTATGCGCTCATCCCAGGCTCTCACCTTTCCTGGATTCATGAGTCCCAGGGGATCGGCCTCTTGCTTGAATGCCAGCTGGCGCTCGTCCACCTGCTTCATGCCCCCGTCTTCGAGTACCCAGGTATGCGGGTCAAAGATCAGACACCCATCCGACTCAAAGGACCCGATCAGATCGCGCAGCTGTGGCTCATCGAAGTAACGCACAAGCGGCAAGGCAAATACGGTGAGCTCGCCTCCGGCTTGGCTGAACTCATGGTGCATCAGTACTTCGTCGCCGAATCGCAGCATCTGCTGGCTCACCAGGTCAGGGTCAAACGGCGTTGGGTAAGCAACCTGAAGATAGGTGACGCCTCTATCAGACTTCAAAGCCTGCAGCGTGGTGTGGTTGTAGGCGCATTCTGTTGCCGGAGGAAGCCCCGCGGCGATCAGCGACTTTTCCGAACCACTCACCGCGAGTTCCCCGCCATGCGTGGCAACCAGCCGGGAGAACCGTTCGAGGCTGTCCGGGGCGACCTGCGCAAACATCGCGTCCTGGTCTCGCAGCCGCTCCCGCAGCCCGTCGTAATACGGCGTGATGCGACGCTCGACTGCACTGAGCTGAAACAGATCTAGCGCAGCATGCCCTCCCGCGCATACCGCCCGCCCCGCCTCGAGACCAAAGCGAAGCACCGACTCATAGTCCCGAAACAGCGCGATCGCGTGCAACCAGTCGACTGCGGGCGTGAGCGCCACATCGATCGTCACGATGATGCCATTTGTACCGTAGGCGTGATGTGCCTTTTGAATATCGGCGCCGTTCAATTCGATCACGCGCGGCTGGGCTTCGATCGTGACGATCTGCATCGAGCGCACATTGCCCGCGTCCGCCAGAATGCCATGGCGAATCGAGCCGATGCCGGAGTGGCCCCCTGCGATGAAGCCTCCCAGGGTGGCGACGCGTTCGGTGCTCGGCCACATCCGCAGCTGCTGCCCTGTCGCACGCGCAGCCTCATTGAGATCGTGGAGGACAATGCCCGCTTGGACCCGGGCCCATCCGGCGCCGATCTCCAACACTCGGCTGAGCCGCGATGTGTCCAGGCTGATGCCTCCGTGCAGCGGAACGCATTGACCATAGTTGCCGGTGCCGGCTCCGCGAACGGTCAGAGGCACTCGAAACCGAGCGCAGTTGGCGGCGACCTCGATAACCTCGTCAATGGTCCGCGGCGTAATGACCAGATGGGGGCGACGGCCCGCGAGAGCCTGCGAGAGAACCGGGCTATACCAGTGGAAATCACTTGCAGCCCTGTCCCGCGCCGCCGGCGACGGATCGCAGGGCAGCCCGCTGAGCGCCGATGCGATCCGATCCATATCGAACCGGTCGCCGGGGCGAAAAACCTCAACGGGATTGCCGACGGGACGATTCGTAATGTCTGACGCAAGGCTCATCTGCGGATTTTCCGCGAAGCGCCCGTGCGGCGCCTGGAAGACCTAGGGCCTCAGCGGGACTTTAGCGGTATCCGACGACTATCTCGGCCGGGGCTCAGCCCGCGGCTGCGCCTGCGGCACGTCATCGACCACCACCGACCAGTCAGCGTTTGGCGGCTGCCATCCTCCCGTCGGTGCGGTAAATGTGGCACCGGTCCGTTCATTGCGCCAGAAAACCACAGTCTGAGTCACTATCGCGCCGGCAGGTGGAGGCTTGAACCCCTGTGAAGAATCCTCGGCGCCCGCAGTGCCTGCCCGCGCTGCGGACTGCTGAGCGCCACCGGACAGCGGCGCGCTGAGGATTGTCATCCCGAAAATCATCATGACGTAGAAAACCGGCAGCGGACCGAATTTCACGCCCGGCGCTTGCCGCGCCCCGAGGCTTTCCGGCTCAGCCTGAATCGCGACAAGTTCAGGCCTGCGCCGATTGCTATCCTTGAGCGGCCGCAGCCGCTTCAAAAACCGTGCGACCCTCCGGAAACCCATCTAAGCCCCCTCACCCATCATGCCAACGCTCCCGCCCCCTGGTCTTGAACACCTCTGCGATCTGTCTGTCGATGTCGGGCAACCCATCGAGGTCGGTATGACGTCACGCGGGCTCCGCCGTATGGTGCCCATTATCGGGGGCCACCTCAACGGCCCGGCGATGCGCGGCCGGGTACTTGGTGGCGGAGCGGATTTTCAGTTGATCCTGGCCGGGGGTACCGAATCGCATCTGGACGCCCGCTATGTGATCGAACTCGATGACGGGAGCCGGCTGTTCGTCATCAACCGCGCATTGCGCGTCGCAGCCCCCGATATCGCGGAGCAGCTTCGCCAGGGCAAAGCCGTGGATCCCGACAGAGTCTACTTCCGATGCCAGCCCAGCATCGAGGCAGCCGGCCCTGCGTGGCAGTGGCTCAACGCCTGCCAGATCGTCGGTACCGGTCAGCGCCTGCCCGACAGGGTGTTATTGAGTCTCTACCGGGTCCTGTAGGCAGCAGCACCAAGCAGCGCTCGAGCGCCGGGACTGGCGCGGCCGGCTAGACGCCGACCCCGGTCTGCGGCCAGGTTCGGGCACAGTGCGCAAGCCAGCGTGCCCAATCGCGCCCGGGATGAATCGTGCCGCACTGCCTGCACGTACGCGAGCTGTCGGGCGAATCGTAAAACCTCCCGTAGGCCAGCGGCAGGTCCTCGACGATACTCTGCAACTGCACCTCGATGCGCGTCACGAGCGCCCCGCAATTCGCGCAAAACCACTCGAATGCATCGATCTCACCGGGAGGACGGCTGCGCTCGATTACCGTGCAGAGGCTGCCGGGCTCCGGTCGCTGAGGCGAGTGGCGCACATGAGCAGGCATGAGAAAGACGTCGCCCTCGCGCAGGTGAATCCGTTCGATCTTGCCTCGATCGGCAATCAGCACGGACGCATTGCCCTTGAACTGATGAAAAAACTCCTCGAAGGGGTCGTCGTGAAAGTCCGTACGCTGGTTGGGTCCGCCCACCACAGTACAGATCAGGTCGGAGTCGGCCCAGATCTGCTGGTTGCCGACCGGAGGCTGCAGCCGGTGGGCGTTGCTTGCCACCCAGCCCGGAAAACTGATGGGCGCGCCGTAGCGAAGCGGGCTGTCGTGGTCTGCGTCTGAATCCATTTCAGTTCCTCCAGTGAGTTTGCGGGGCCAGCCGGCTCTGGCTTCGGAGCGATCCGATCGCCGCGAGGTCAATCGCAGTGACCCAGGCCGCTCAACGCCCGTCTGAGAAGTACCCCCGCAAGGTGAGCCCGGTAGTCAGCGTCAGCGTGAATATCGCTCGCCGCCCAGGCCGAATCCATAGACAGGCCGTCGACTCGCCCAGGGGTAACCCCTCCCGCCAGCCGCGACTCGGCCTGCGGCCAACGCACGACGCCTTGACCCAATCCGGTGACTGCGACCCGAACCGGGCCCCGGCTCAGCACCGCCACGGCTACCCCGACCAGTGCGAACCGCGAAGCGGACTGCTCAAACTTGAGATACACCCCGGTCTTGAGCGGCGGAAACGCTATCGCCGTGATCAGCTCATCAGGATTGAGCGCCGTCGTGAAAAGTCCGCTGAAGAAGTCATCGGCCGCAAGGACGCGGGAGGAGGTATGGATCCGCGCATCACAGGCAAGAACAGCCGCCGGCCAGCATGCCGCCGGATCATTGTTGGCCAGAGCGCCGCCGATCGTACCGACTTCGCGGATCTGGGCATCGGCGATGCCTCCCGCCACTGCGGCGAGCATTGGCCAGCGCTGGCGGACAAGCGTCGAGCGGGAAAGCATGGCGTGCGAACTCATGGCCCCGACCCGCAGGTGATCGTCGTCGACGGATAGACCCCGCAAAGCGGGTATCGCCTGAAGATCGACAAGACGTGCAGGCGAGGCAAGCCCCAACCGCATCGCAGGTAACAGGCTTTGACCGCCAGCGATTACCCGCGCCTCGGGATCGCCCGCGAGGGCGCTGAGCGCACCATCGAGCGATTCAGGACGCAGGTAGTCCATTGTACGATTCGCTCAGCCGGCCGCGCGCGCGGCACGTAGCGCCGGCAGCGTTTCGCAGATCGCACGCACGATGCTCTCGTAGCCCGTACACCGGCATAGGTTCCCGGCGAGTGCCCCACGGACCGCGTCGGGTTCGGCAGCGATATCCTCTTCAACCATCGCAAGCGCCCTCAGAATGAATCCCGAGGTGCAGTAGCCGCATTGCAGGGCGTGGTGGGCGCTGAA
Source organism: uncultured Bordetella sp. (assembly GCA_964654745.1). GTDB lineage: Bacteria > Pseudomonadota > Gammaproteobacteria > Burkholderiales > Burkholderiaceae_E > SYIM01. Next base: position 9,639 of record CAZZKA010000076.1, read on the forward strand.
GGCCTGTTGCAGCAGGTGCCTGCCGTCGAGGCCCTCGATAGTTGTGATTGCACAACCGTCCTCCTGCAGCGTCAGCCGATTGCAGCTTTTAACCGGGTGACCGTCGACCAGCACGGTACAGGCACCGCACTGCGCGGTGTCGCAGCCCTGATGCGCACCGGTGAGCCCGCACCGCTCGCGAAGTGTATCGAGCAGCCGCTCACTCGCGCTAACCTTGAGCCGCCAGTCGCGCCCGTTGATCGCAAGACTCGCCTCAGTGTCGCTCATGCCCCAGGCTCCGCCGCGGCAGAGGCGCGCGCATCGCGCAGTGCCCGCCACACTCTTGGCGGGGTCAGCGGGAACTGCAAGTCAATTTCACCGAGCGGTGACAGTGCATCGCGCGCAGCATTCATGATGGCGGCAGGCACGCCGATACAGCCCGCCTCCCCGACGCCTTTTGCGCCGAGCAGGTTGTGCGGGCTGGGGTTACTCAGACTTTCCATGATCACCGGAGGTATGTCGCCCGCGCGGGGCACCGCATAGTCCATCAGGGAGCCGGTGAGCAGTTGCCCCCCGGCGTCATAGACGATCTGCTCCATCAGCGCCTGTCCCAGTCCCTGCGCCAGCCCGCCCATGAGTTGTCCGTGCGCGAGTTCGGGATGTACGACGCGTCCTGCATCGTCGACCCAGACTATCCGTTCGATGGTGACCATCCCCGTCTCCGGATCGATGCAGGCAGAGCAGATCACGCATCCGCTCGCCCATGACTCCTGCGCGGTAAACCGCTGCTCGACCACGACCGGAAACGCCGCGCCCGCGGCACGGGCGGCCATCGCCTCCCTGCAGGCAGCCACGATCGCGCTACCGCCGATCGCCGTACTGCGACTCGCAAGCGCGCCGACACCATCGGGACACAGCGCCGTATCGCCACAACTGACTTCAACCAGAGACGGATCACAGCCAAGTTCGTCCGCCGCGATCCTGGCAAAGGTGGTCAGGTGGCCCTGGCCTTGCGCCGGTGCGCCGCTGGCGACCTCTGCGCGTCCGTCTGCATGCAGGGTAACCCGCGCTGCTTCCCAGCCTTGGCCGCAAGGCTCGACATACAGAGCAATCCCGATACCCACTAGCTCGCCCGCTGAGCGTCGTCGAGTTTGCTCGTGCCTCGCCCCATCGTACGCAAACAACTGCGCTGCCCGCTCGAGCAGCGCCGGGTAATCGCCAGAGTCCAGCACCTCGCCAGTCGGCGTGCGAAACGGCATCGCCCGCGCGCCAATCAGATTGCGGCGGCGCATCTCGAGCGGGTCTAGTCGCAACACGCGTGCCGCCCGATCAAGCAGACACTCCATCAGGAGTGCAGCCTCAGGACGTCCCGCGCCGCGGTAAATATTGACCGGTGCTGCATTGGAAAGCCTCGCCACACCGTCAACCGACAAGCCTCTGACGCGGTATGGCCCGGGCAAGATCCGCGCCGCATTACGCAGGGGCACCACCGATGAAAACGGCATCCAGGCACCTAACCCAAATGTCAGATTCGCGGAGAGCACGCTGAGGACCCCGTTCGAGTCGAACGATAGCGACGCCGCCATCTGCGAACCGCGCCCATGCATGCCCGCAAGAAATTCCTCCGTGCGCTCGGCAACCCAGCGTACCGACCTCTTGAGGCGCTGCGCAACCCAGGGAACGAGCAGGTCCTCGGGTACGACCGATGCTCGCGCGCCAAAGGCGCCGCCGACGTTTTGCGCGATGACCCGGACCTGCTCAGGCGCGATACCCAAGGTCGCGGCAATATCGTCGCGGGCCCGGGAAGGCGATTGCGAAGGAACCCAAACCGTTAAGCCATCAGCATCGATTGCAACCGTGACAGCGCGCGGTTCAAGCGACATCGCGACCAGTCTCGGCGAGCGCAGGCGAATATCCACCGACCCGACATCCTCGGGGGAGCCGCGTAGCCGGTCGACGTCGCCCCAGCGGTGACGGATCGCGGCGATTGGCTCTGCTTCATCGAAATCGCCCGAGGCTTGCGAGGGTTCGACAGCAGGCTGCACCAGATCAGCCGCAGCGCGGGCCTGCTCGCGCGTTGCCGCCACCACGATCGCAACCGGCTGACCGACCCAATTGACCCAGTCGCGGGCGAGCAGATCAAAGCTACAGGCCCGCGTCACCGGGAGCAGGGGGTTGATCGCTGGAATCCGCAGGGCGCCAATGTCCTCCGCGGTAAAGATCGCTTCGACGCCCGATACGGCACGCGCAGCCTGCGTTTCGATGCCGGTCAAACGCCCAGAGGCGTGGACGCTGCGCACGAAGGCGATATGCAGGGCACCATCGGGGCGCACATCTGCCGAGAAAATACTTCTCCCACTGACCAGCGTCGCGTCTTCTCTGCGCAGCCAGCGGGGCATCTGGCCAGGAAACCGGTCCGGCGCCTCGGCAGCGACCCGTTTCTGGGGCGGGTTCGCCGCCGGCGCCACCCGAGGCGTTAAAACGCCGTGACAAACTACTGCCCGGGCAGGAAGCGAATCGGAAAGCGAACGGTCAGTCATGGCGGACGCCATACTGACCGATCACCGGGGACTCGACAAGTCGGAGAGGAGCTAAGCAGACATCGGGGGCTTGACGTCCTCTGGCAAGGTACGAATGAGGTCTGTTTTCCGGCTTACGAACTCATCGCGGCGAAGCAACTTCCGACTGGTAGCGGCGAGCCCCGTGCAGCAGCAGATCACTACTGCGGTTGCAGATTCATCGACTTGGCGATCGCGCGAACCTGGGCGGTGTTTTCGCTGTACAGCTTTCCCAACTCGGACAAGGGCCGCGGCCGCGGCACGATCATCGCCTGCGCCTCGAGCTGCGCGCGTACCTGCGAATCGTTAGCCACCTCCCCGAGCGCCTTGTGCAGCGCCTCGACGATGGTCTCGGGAGTCTCCTTGCGAACAAAATAGCCGGCCCAGATATCGAAGATAAAGCCCTTCAGAGACTTGCTTTCGTTCAGCGTCGGCACCTCGGAAAATAGCGCCTGGCGATCAGCCGAAAGCACCACGGGTGCCTTGAGCTTGCCTTCTTGGACCAGTTGCACCTGACCTTTGCCATAAGGCGTCATGAAGACATCGACCTGGCCGGCGAGCAAATCCTGCACTGCCGGCGCACCGCCTTTGTAGGGCACATGGATCATTTCGATCCCCGTCGTACGGGCAAGGTGCTCGCCCAGCAGGTGGTAGAAAGAACCGGGACCGACGCTCGCATAGGTGAGGGGCTTGCCCGCCTGCGCCACCTTGCGCGCGTACGCGAGCAACTCATCGCCGTTGGCTGCGGGCAAATCCTTGCGCGCAAGCATCACCAACGGGTTGATCGTGATCATCTGAACCAGGCGGAAATCCTCGCTGCGATACTTGATTGCTGAAGTAGCGAGCGGCGCAAGGATCAGCTCATTGGGCGAGCCCTGAAAAATGATATGACCGTCCGCCGGGCTGTTGAGCACCTTTTGCGCGGCAATCCCACCGCTCGCGCCGCCAAGGTTTTCAACGATCACCGGCTGGCCAAGTTGGCGTGCCAGCGTGGAACTCAGCGTGCGTGCGATCACGTCTGAAACGCCTCCGACCGGGTAAGGCACCATCAACACGACAGGCTTGGATGGGAAGGTCTGGGCATGCAGCGAGCCCGCGAGAAGCAGACTCGAGACACCGGCGAGCAGGCGAGCGCGGATAGATTTCATAGCAGTCTCCTTTGATTCGGGGGTTGACGGCGGGATTTTGGACATAGAATGCAAGCATGTCTAATGCATTATTAATCTATAATTAATGCATCCGTTGCATTAATTAAAACCCTCTCCGATGGCGCTGACCCTGGTCCAACTACGACATTTCGTGACGCTCGCCTCCGCGCGCTCTTTCGTTCGCGCATCGGCCATGCTGTACATGACCCAACCCGCCCTCAGCCGCAGCATCAAGGCCCTGGAAGATGACCTCGGCCAGGCATTGTTCGACCGTACCAAGCGGCGCGTCGAGCTCA
>CAZZKA010000077.1:0-13312 GCA_964654745.1 uncultured Bordetella sp.
CGGCCTGGGGCTCAATGGCCTCTGGGCCACTGCCGTCGTGTTTCTGATAGGTAGCCTCACGCTGATCGCGATCTGGCCGTCCGCACTTGCGCAACTCGCTGGCTCGCGCCCGATGTGGCTGCTCGCGCTTGCCGCGGGTTTCACCAATGCCTGCTTCAACTGGGGCATGACGGTAGGCGAAGTACTGCGGGTGGTCCTGCTGTTTTACCTGATGCCGGTCTGGTCAATGCTTTTTGCACGCTGGCTGACAGGCGAGCCCATAACCCCGGGTGCGATCCTGCGTGCACTCCTTGCAATCGCAGGGGCAGCGACGGTGCTCTGGCGGCCCGGACTGGGCCTGCCCTGGCCCGCCGGGCTTGGCGACTGGCTGGGTGTGGCGGGTGGCGTGAGCTTCGCGTTTCTGAACGTGTGGCTACGTCGGATCGGCGAAACCGCAGCGGCTGCGCGCGCGCTCGCGATGAGCGCCGGTTCGGCCGCCGTGCCAGCGGTTTGCGCGGCAGCTCTTTGGGCGGCGGGTCTGCTCGAGGCACCGCCACCGCTGCATGTCGATTGGATGATCGGCGCAGCGATGCTTGCTTGCGTGCTGTTAGTCGCCAACGGCGCGTTGCAGTATGGTGCGCCGCGACTTCCCAGCCGGGTTACCGCGATCGTCATGTTGGTCGAAGTACCGGTCGCAGCAATCTCAAGCGTGCTGATCGGTGGCGAGCAACTGAGCATGCAGCTCGCAGTGGGCGGCGCCCTCATTGTGCTTGCCAGTGCGTTGGCTTCCCTTTCAGGCCGATCGCGGCGCACTCCTCGCGGCGAATCAGGACTCGGCTAGCAGCCGTTCGAGGTCGGGCGCGATAGCATCAGCCTGGGTCCCATGTCGAATCATCAGCCGCACCCGGCCCTTGCGATCGAACACGAACGAGCCCGCAGAATGGTCGACGGTGTAGTTGCCAGGCGTTTTGCCGGGAACTTTCTGGTAGATCACCTTGAAGGTCCGGGCTGTGCGTGCAGTGGCCTCGGCGTCACCCCATAGCCCCAGGAATCTCGGATGAAACGCGGGCACATAGTGCGAAAGCAGCTCCTGCGTGTCGCGCTCAGGATCAACCGTGATGAAGGCGACCTCTACCTGCTCGGCTTTAGCGCCCAGGCGCCGCATGACCTCAGCCATCTCCGCCATGGTCGTCGGGCAGACATCGGGGCACTGCGTATAACCGAAAAACACGACAAGCAGCTTTCCGGAAAAGTCCTGCAGGCGAACTTGGCGCCCGTTATGATCAGTGAGCTCAAATCCCCTGGCAAAGTCGGCCCCGGTGATGTCGATATTGCGAAACGAAGGCTTTCGCTCGCAAGCGCCAAGGAACGGCGCGATAGCGGCAACCAGGCTCGCACACCCGGTCGCGCGCAGCACACTACGCCTCGGTGCCGATACCTGGTCGCCTGCGGAGGTTTCCCAACAAACCGGTTTCCCGGTTGGCATGAACCGGTGCGACATCAACGCAGATAGTGGTCGATGAGCAGCGCGCCAAAAAGCGCCGACAGATAGAAGATCGAATAGCCGAAGGTCTTGCGGGCGAGCGCATCGGAATAATCCCGCCAGAGCTTCCATGCGTACCAGAGGAAAACCCCGCCGAGGCCGAGCGCACAGACCAGATAGAAGAGCCCGCTCATATGGATCAGCACGGGCATGAGCGACACCGCGACGAGCAAAATCGTATAGAGAAGAACATTGAGCCTTGTGAACTCCGGCCCATGCGTGACCGGAAGCATCGGCAAACCAGAGCGCTTGTAATCGTCGATACGGTAGAGCGCGAGCGCCCAGAAGTGAGGCGGCGTCCAGACGAAAATGATCAGGAACAGCACAAGGGCCGGACCGGTAACCTCGTTGGCCACCGCCGCCCAGCCCAGAACGGGCGGCATCGCGCCAGACGCGCCGCCGATCACGATGTTCTGCGGCGTAGCGGGCTTTAGCAATACGGTATAAACCACCGCATAACCCACGAAGGTCGCCATGGTGAGCCACATGGTGAGCGGATTGACGAACCAATAAAGAAGTAGCGCGCCAACGCCCCCGATCACACCGGCAAAGATGATCGTCCCCGTAACGCCCACCTCGCCTCGGGGCAGGGGTCGGGCACGCGTGCGCGCCATGCGCGCATCGATGCTGCGCTCGATCAGGCAGTTAAACGCAAAACCCGCACCCGCGAGGAGCGCTATCCCCGCAAGCCCGGCGATCAGCACCCGCCAAGGCAGAGCGAACCCATCGGTGGCAAGCAGCATGCCGATCAGCGCGCAGAACACGGCGAGCAACACCACCCGAGGCTTGGTGAGCTCCAGGTACTGGACCGCCGTATGGCGCCAACCGGCCATGGCGTTGCGGGTGAGTTGCATGGTGTCTGAGAGTATGCGGGGACAGAGTGCCTGAAAACCTAAGCCCGATCAGGCGTGGACGAGCCCGGTGATCAGAGCCTGTGGCGGGCTTGGGAGACCCGAAAGTTTAGCACCACCAGCAACGCAAGCAGCGCCGCAGCGCCGCCGGTATGCCCCACAGCCACGCCGATCGGCAGGCTGAACCAGACGTTCGATAGGCCAAGAAGAAACTGTACGCCCAACGCCACCAGCATCAGCGCGCCGAATCCCCGGACGCCTGGCAGCCGCATGACCCGAAGAGCGAGCCACCCCAGCCAGAGTGCCACACAGACCGCGCCGATTCGGTGCATGAGGTGGATGGCCGTCAGCGCCTGCATCGGCAGGAAGTCACCGTCATCAGTGCGGCCCAATTCGCGAAACACGTGGAAAGCGTCTTCAAAATTGAGCTCAGGCAGCCACCGCCCCTGACAGCGCGGCAGGTCCGTGCAGGCGAGCGCCGCATAGTTGGTGCTCGTCCACCCCCCGAGCAGGATCTGCGCGCACAGGAGCGCCAGAGCGATCAGTGCGGGTACCCTGAGTCTCGCTAAGCCGGCCTCATCCAGTCCCGACCAGCGTGGCTGCTGTCGTTGCCAGAGCCAGACCAGCAATGCGAAAGTGAGCATGCCGCCCGCCAGATGCAGCGTCACGATTGCGGGCTTTAGAAGCAGCGTGACCGTCCACATGCCGAAGATGCCCTGCATGATCACTACGCCCACCAGGGCCACCGGTAATGCTGGAGACTGGCGCAGGGTCGCCTGTTTACGCCATGCAATCACAGCAATCGCAATGATCAACAGCCCCAGCGCCGATGCAATATAGCGATGCACCATCTCGCGCCAGGCTTTACCCAGGGAGACCGGGCCATGGTCGCCGCCCTGCTCGGCGACCGCACGGGCAATGTCGGCCTTGGCTTGGGTGGGCGTGAGTTTGCCGTAGCAGCCGGGCCAATCGGGACAGCCTAACCCCGCGTCGGTAAGCCGGACCCAGGCTCCGAGCATGATCAGGCCGAGGGTGAGCGCCATCGTGAAAGCGATTAATTGGCGATAGCGCACGGGTTGCTGCTCGCCCTTGGAGAAGATGGAAGACTGCATGTTGATCAGCCAACGCGCGATGCGCGCAGAAGCTTGTTGAGGTCCTTTTTCATGCGGCTGGGATCGGCTTTCGCGGGAAATCGCATCATCAGGTTACCGAGCGGATCGATGATAAAAATATGGTCGTCGATCCGCCCGCCATCTGCGACGGGAAACCGACTGGCGAGCACGTCAGCGCTTGCGCGGCGCAGAAGCAGTCCGTCGTGCTGGGCGATCAGGCTTGCGGCGGGCTCGCCCGGCGCATTCAGTATCCAGAGCCGCTCTACGCGCTCCCGCTCGCGCCCGGTGGTGAGCCTGACCTGACGGATGTTGTAGAGCGACCGTTCGCAGTCGGGGGGGCAATCGGGCGCGGCGATTACAACTAATACCCACTTGCCACGCAACGAGGCGAGCGTACCGGATGCTTCGTCTGGCCCGGCGAGGGCGAGATCAAGGAGCGGTCGCTGCGGTTCTATCAGGTCGGCGTAATTGACCCGGCCCTCAGGGCGAATCACATAGTAGGTGAAGTACGAGGCCAGGACAGGCGCCGCGCAGGCCAGCAGGACGAGCAGAAGCTTAAGCCGGCCCCGGCGAGGCGGGGCGGAAACCGAGGCGGGCGCTGCAGCGGTCGCGGAGCGGTGAGAGGTTTCGGAGGTCATACGCGGGGTCGGGTTGATCGCCAGGCCAGGGCAAGCCACAGCACAGCGATAAGGGCAGACATGGAATACCACTGAAACGCGTAGGCGCGATGTTTGTCCACGCCGCTCCCGGGGCTAGGCCAATCGCGCACCGGAGAATAAAGCGCCGCTGCCGGCGTAGCGACATTGGTCGGATGGCTGTCGGTTGACTCCGTCGACTCGGCAAGCTGCCGCAGCAGAAGCGGCGCGAGCGCAAGGCCCGACCAGCGAGCGACGCGCTCTATGCTCGCATTCTGCCAGAGCCGATCGGCGGGACCCGGGGGCCTTTGCGCGGCAAGCTCCAGAACCTGATCGAGGTCGCGCTGCGCGAGCGCTTCGATCCGAACTCGTCCGCCTGCCGAGATCGCCGGAAGCTCGGCGCGCCGGGATGGGTCCTGCGGCACCCACCCCCTGAGGACGAGCACCGGGCGCTCCACGCCCTCCGCGGCAAAGGGCGTGAGTACATGAAATCCCGCCTGGCCGCGGTGGCTTCGGTTATCAACGTAAACGGTATGCGCCTCCAAAAACCTTCCGGTGGCGCGGACCCGCCGCCCGATTCCCGCGTCGCCCCCGGCAGCAAGCGCCTCGGCGAGGTCCAAAGGGGCCGACGCTGCCGCCGCATCGATCGCCTGCTGCGCTTGCAGCTTTTCGCCGGCGCGCCGGGTTTGCCAGTTACCGAGCGACACGGTGAGAGCGATGCCCGCCAACGCGGCTACCGTAGGAACCCACCACCGCAGGAGTCGGGTCATTGCCCTCGCTCCAGAGTGGCCTTGACCGACAAGCCTACAATCGCGTCCATTGTCCGGAGGAGCGGGTGCTTGAAGATCCTGATCGCCATAGCCTTTGTGCTGATCATTGCCAGTCTGGGCTCGGCGCTCGTATTTCTTATCCGCGACAAGGGTAAGACTCACAATACCGTCAAAGCATTGGCGGTGCGGGTGGGATTTTCGGTCGCGCTCTTCATATTCATTCTGATTGCGCATCAACTCGGCTGGATCCAGAGCACCGGCGTACCGGTGATGGCGCGATAAGGCAGGCGCCCGCCCCCGAGCCTGCAGAAAGCAAAGGGCGCCCGCGGCGCCCCTCTGCTGATTGCGCGATGGCAGTCCCTGACGGCCGCCAGCGACGCTCTCTACAGCCAGTAGACGACGATATAGAGCCCGAGCCAGACCACATCGACGAAGTGCCAGTACCAGGCCGCCGCCTCAAAGGCGAAATGATTTTCCGAGGTGAAGTGGCCCTTGAGAATGCGAAACAGCACCGCGCTCAGCATGATCGCGCCCACCGTCACGTGAAAGCCGTGGAAACCGGTGAGCATGAAGAACGTGGAACCGAAGATTCCGGAGCTCAGCTTGAGGTTGAGGTCCTGGTAAGCATGAATGTACTCATAGGCCTGGCAGCCAAGGAAGATCGCGCCGAGCAGGATGGTGGCGAACATCCAGAACACCAGCGCGCCGCGACGGCTCTCCTTAAGCGCATGGTGCGCAATCGTGAGCGTCACGCCCGAAGCGAGCAGCAGTGCGGTGTTGATGGTCGGGATCGGCCACGGGCCTATGGTCTGAAATGAATCGACCACGCCCCCCGGGCCCGCATTGGGCCATACCGCTCGAAAATCGGGCCAGAGCACAGACTTGTGATCAAGGTCTCCGAGCCAGGGCATGGTGATCGTCCGGGCGTAGTAGAGCGCGCCAAAAAAGGCGCCGAAGAACATGACCTCGGAGAAGATGAACCATCCCATCGACCAGCGGAAAGCGGTATCGACGCGATGGTTGTACAGGCCCGACTCGGACTCGGACGCAACTGTCCCGAACCAGCCGATCATCATGTAAAGCAGAATCGCGAGAAAGGCGGCGAACAGCCACGGACCATAGGCGGCGCCGTTGACCCATCCCCCCATGCCAAAGCCGAAGCAAAGCAGCGCAATCGAGCCGACCATCGGCCACTGCGACGGGCTGGGTATGAAGTAGTACGGCGCTTGAGTGTGGGCTCCTGCTGCCATGTTGTCTCCCCGAAAGAAAGCGTGAATCAGGACGTGACGATCTTCACGAGCATGATCAAGCCGAGCACGAAGGCTGCGGCAAGCACCAGTCCCATGAGAATCACATAAACCGGATTGAGGCGGGCAAGGTCGCGTTCATGCGCATGGCGACCGCGAACGCCGACGAAAGACCAGAGCACCGCACGGGCTGTCTCGATCAGGCCCGCTCGAGGCTGAGCGATTGCCGGCGGATCGACGGGATCCGTCACAGATGCCGGGCGCGGCGCCGAAAAAGGGTCAGCCACCCGACTTCGGCGCGACACCGCCGACCTCAAAAAATGTGTAAGACAAGGTGATGGTGTTGACGTCCTTGGGTAGCTTGGGATCGACCACAAACACCACCGGAAACTTGCGGGTCTCGTTGGGGTCGAGTGCCTGCTGCTTGAAACAGAAGCATTCGAGCTTGCGGAAATAGGGTGAGGAGTGGCCGGGCGCATAGCTCGGAATGGCCTGCCCGCTCGTGGCTACCGCGCGGGTGTTCACCAAATCGTAGACGACTGTGATGAGTTCACCAGGGTGCACCTCGAGCGCGTTGACCTCGGGTTTGAAGAGCCAGGCGCCGCGGCTGTTGGCATCGAACTCCACCGTGATCTTGCGACTGCGATCAACCTGCGTGTTGCGGGCAAATTCTTCCGCGCCCTTGTCACGCTTGGTGAGATCGTTGATGCCGGTGATCTCGCAGATCGCCTGGTAAATCGGCACCAATGCGTAACCAAAGCCGAACATGAGCCCTGCCATCACCAGGAGCTTGCCCATCATCTGGACATTGAGCCGCCGTGCGCGCTGAGGAGCGGAGGGGGTCTCGGCCATGGTCGTTCAGCGGAACAGCCAGTATTTTGCGATCACGCCCGCAAAAAACACGAGCGCGATCGAGGCGAGCACCAGCGCTGTGCGCAGGTTGCTGGGGCGTTGGCCTGGCTGATCCATGATCACTTGACGACGGGCGGCGTCTCGAAGGTGTGGAAAGGCGCGGGCGAGGGTACGGTCCACTCGAGGCCCTGTGCCGCACCCCAGGGGTTGTCGGCTGCCTTCTCACCGCCACGGATGCATTTGATGATCACCCACAGGAAGATGAGCTGAGACAGGCCGAACCAGAACGCGCCCACGGTCACGATCGCGTTGAAGTCTGCAAACTGCATCGGATAGTCAGCATAGCGACGCGGCATGCCGGCCAATCCCAGGAAGTGCATCGGGAAGAAGGTGAGGTTGAACGACAGGAGCGACATCCAGAAATGCCATTTGCCGAGCGTCTCGTCGTACATATGCCCGGTCCACTTGGGCAGCCAGTAGTAAGTGCCGGCAAAGAGCGCATAAAGCGAGCCCGCCACGAGCACATAGTGGAAGTGCGCGACCACGTAATACGTATCGTGGAGCTGGATGTCGAGAGGCGCGACCGACAGGATGATGCCGGTCAAGCCGCCCATCGTGAACACAAAGATGAAGCCCACGGCGAACAGCATCGGGGTCTCGAAGGTCATCGAGCCGCGCCACATGGTGGCCACCCAGTTGAAGATCTTCACGCCCGTGGGCACGGCGATCAGCATGGTGGCGTACATGAAGAAGAGCTGCGCGGTCACCGGCATGCCGACCGTGAACATATGGTGCGCCCAGACGATGAAGGACAGGATCGCGATGGACGCGGTCGCATACACCATGGAGCTGTAGCCAAACAGGCGCTTGCGGGCAAAGGTGGGGATGATCTCCGACACGATCCCGAAGGCCGGCAGGATCATGATGTAGACCTCGGGATGCCCGAAGAACCAGAAGATGTGCTGGAACATGACCGGGTCACCGCCACCGGCCGCGTTAAAGAACGAAGTGCCGAAGTGGCGATCGGTGAGCAGCATCGTGATCGCACCGGCGAGCACTGGCATCACCGCGATCAGCAAATAGGCGGTGATGAGCCAGGTCCAGACGAATAGCGGCATCTTCATGAGCGTCATGCCGGGGGCGCGCATGTTGAGGATGGTGGTGATGATGTTGATCGAGCCCATGATCGAGCTCGCGCCCATGATGTGGAGCGCGAAGATGCCCAGATCCATGCCTGGGCCCATCTGCACCGACAGCGGCGCATAAATGGTCCAGCCCGCCGCGGTGGCGCCGCCAGGCACGAAGTAGGAAGCGACCAGCAGCAGCGCAGCCGGAGGCAGCAGCCAGAAGCTGAAGTTGTTCATGCGCGCAAAGGCCATGTCGGCCGCGCCGATCATGAGCGGGATCTGCCAGTTAGCAAAGCCCACAAACGCCGGCATGATCGCGCCAAACACCATGATGAGACCATGCATGGTGGTGAGCTGATTGAAGAACTCGGGGCTCACGATCTGAAGTCCGGGCTGGAACAGCTCGGTACGTAGGAGCAGAGCGTTAAGTCCGCCGACGATCAGCATCGTGAAGGAGAACCACAGGTACATCGTGCCGATGTCCTTGTGGTTGGTCGCGTAGAGCCAGCGCCGCCATCCGGTGGGATGGTCGTGGGCGTGGTCGTGGGCATGGTCATCGTGTTGACCGATCACTGCGCTCATCGTGGAACTCCTGCGGTAATCCTGATGCTGGCTGAACTAGCTGAATTGGCCTGACTGTCTGCCATGGGGGTGCAAAACCTCGTTGATCAACAGGCGGCGGCGCATCAGTTGCGCGCTGCCTTGACCGCAGAGGGTTGCACCAGGTTGTCTTCCGCCTTGTTACCCCACGCGTTGCGCGAGTAAGTAATAACGGCGGCAAGCTCGGTATCGGAGAGGCTCTTGAACGAGGCCATGGCGGTGCCGGCTTTGCCGTTCAGCATGATGGCTATATGGTCATCTCGTTTGCCCAGCACCAGCTTGGACCCCTCGAGCGCGGGGAAAGCGCCAGGCACTCCCTTGCCGGTCGCCTGATGGCAGGCCACGCAGTTGGCGGCATAGACCTTCTCGCCGCGGGCGGCCAGCGCAGCCACCTCCCAAACCTTATTGGGATCATCGGCGCGGGCGAGCATTTCCTTTTTCTTTTCCTCAACCCAGGCGCGGTAATCCGCATCCGACTTGGCCTCGACGACGATGGGCATGAAGGCGTGTTCCTTGCCGCAAAGCTCGGCGCACGCGCCGCGATAGATGCCCGGTTTGTCAGCGCGAAACCAGGAGTCCCGCACGAAGCCAGGAATCGCATCCTGCTTGACGCCCAGGCGCGGCACGTAAAACGAATGGATCACATCATTGGCGGTAATCACCAGGCGAATCTTTTTGTCGACCGGCACGACGAGCGGGCTATCGACTTCCATCAGGTAAGTCGTGTTGGCCTCTCGCTTGGCTTTGGCACCAGGGAACTGACGGTCGTCGATCTGATCGCGCGGCGTTGCGAGATTGGAATAAAAGCCGATGCCCTCGCCCTCGCCTTTGAGGTAATCGTAGCCCCACTTCCACTGGTAGCCCGTCACCTTGACGGTGAGATCCGGATTGGAGGTGTCCTTCTGCGCGATCACCTCGCCTGTGGCGGCGATGCCAAGCCCGACCACGATGATGAACGGCACGACCGTCCAGACGATTTCAACCGTCGTGCTTTCATGAAAATCAGCGGGCTTGGCGCCGCGCGACTTGCGGTGTGCCCACATGGAATAAAACATCACGCCGAACACTGCGATGAAGATCAGCACGCATACCCACATCAGCACGTCGTGCAGCAAATGCTGCCCGCGCGCGATCGCGTTGCCCGGATCGGCGAGGTTGAGTTGGTGAACCGCGGGTCCGCCCGGCATGTCCTTGACCGCGAGGGCAAGAGACGACCAGCCGACCAGAATCGAGGCAATCACGGCGCCGAGGGCGCCTTTCCTGAAGATTTCAGACATTCTTCTCTTCCAAGCTCGAGACACGGAAACCCGCAATCCGCCTACCCCCGCGACAGCGCGCCACGCAGTTCGTCTGCCAGCGCCTGCTTGCGATGATCGGGCACGAACCGCCCCACCGCGAACGACTGCCGCCCTGCCACGAGTACGATCGGCTGACCCGACCGCTCCCGGTAGTCCACTCTTACCCAGGGGGGGCTGACTTCTTCGACGCGCACCTGCGCACCGTGTCCAGCCTCGACTCGCAACCGCCCCGGGGCCACCTCGATCCGCTCATAGTCGGCTGCATGCCGCGCGTAGCAGAAGAAGGCAATCCCGAGAACGCTGACCTCAGCTAACGCAAACGGCACCACCAGCCAGGCGCCGAACGCCGCGAAAGATGCCGCGATGCCCAGGGACACCGTCGAGATCGAGACAAACCAGATCGCCAGCTGAGCCGGCGTGAGCACGCAGTTGCGCCGCAAAGTCCATAAATGACAATTTTTGCGGGTCTGATACTGCCACTGGTACTGCATGAAGCTTGGAAATCTTGTTCGAACCCAACTCATCGGTGTAGGGCGATTATAGGCGCCCTGCCAGAGGAGCGGCAAATCGATCACCGCCACGAGTGGTCAGGCAGGGCCCGCCTAGGGCTCCGGACAGCGCCCGCCTAGGGCCCCGGGCCAGCGCCCCGCCTTGCCCAATGTACCGGCGCGAGGCCATCGGGCAGGGGCTTTTGCGACGGGCACCAGGCGTGCCCGTAAATCACCTCGACCGACAGGGCGATCAGGCCATCGGCGCCCCGCAGTGCATCGACCGAGGCAAGCCACTGGTCGCGGTGGCGCGGGGTGAGCAGGCCTCTAAACCGGCCTTGCGCCGCGTTACCCCCCCACTGCCGGACTTCGTCGATCAGCGTTGCCGCGCTGCGCCAGGTCACGCGCAGTCGTTCCGTGTCAACCACCGGCTCAGCAAAGCCCGCCCGAACCAGCGCATCGCCCAGGTCGTGCATGTCGGGCAAAGGCGGCATTCGCGCACCCAGCGCCCGGATTTCGCCGAGCGTATCGACGCCCAGGCAGGCGAACGCCAGCACGCCGCCCGGGCGCAGCACACGCAACCACTCGGCCAGCCAGTCGGCCGGGCGCGCGCAGGCGTGCAGCGCGAGCGAGGACAGCGCCAGGTCGACCGAAGATGCCGCGAGCGGCAAGCGGGTGGGGGCGCCGGCTGCATAGAGCGCCGGCTGGGGCCCTCGACCGCCACGCAGGCGCGACAGCCAGCCGCCCCGCGCCGGAGCCACACGGTCGCGCAGAACCGCGAGCGCCTTGCCATCGTCCTCGACCGCTACCAGCAAGGCCCCGGGAAAGCGCTGGCGCAGCGGCAGCGGCAGCGAAGACTGCCCGCAGCCGGCAATCAGAACGCTTCGCGGCTCCAGGCGGATCGGCTCGAGACGCTCGAGAAGGCCCCGCTCGACCTCTCCGCGCAGAAAATGGGGCGCCGGCAGACGGGCGCGGCGGCGCCACTGCAGGCGCGCGGCCTGAGGATCCAGACGCAAAGACTCATCCATTGGGCCGAGTATAGGCTCGCCGCCCTCCGCAATAGCGCGTTCCAATATCGCGATGACCCGCTCAGCGATCTGGCCCCCTGTGCCGCGCCGATACCCCTTCGCGCGACTGGCCGCCCCGATGAGGCGCGTACTGCGCGCGGCTGGCGATCTGCTGCTCCCAAGGGTTTGCGTCGCCTGCGCCCGTGCTTTCGACCCCGGCGAGGAAACCGCCGGCTGGTGCGCCGATTGCCTCGGGCTTATCAGCTGCCGGGCGCCACGCTGCCCGCGCTGCGCCCGAGAAGGGCAGGCGACGACCTGCCCGGGTTGCCTTGCCTCACCGCCCGGCTTCTCACGCACGCTCCTCCTCGGCAACTATTCGCCGCCGCTCGATGGTGTCATCCGGGCGCTCAAATTCAGCCGCCAGCCGGCTCTGGCCCGTGCGCTCGGCGAGGCGCTCGCCGATCACGTTGGGCCAGCCCTCGCGGCCGAACTCTCCCGCCTCGCCGCCGAACGCCCGAGCGGGGCACCGCCGCGGGTGCTCGCGGTACCGATCTCACCCGAACGCCTGGCAAGCCGCGGCTATAACCAGGCTCTTCTGATCGCCCGCGCTTTCGCCGCACGCCTGGGCCTGTCCGTCGATGCCAGCGGACTCGCACGGGTGAGACCGGGCCCGCCGCAGTCGAGTCTTGATCCGGCCGCCCGCGCGCGCAATGCCCGCGATGCCTATGCCGCCCGGATCCCACCAGAGAGCATCGCGATCGTGGTCGATGATGTGATCACCACCGGTGCTACCCTTTCGGCCAGTGCCCGCGCGCTTCGCGACGCCGGTGCTGCCGCCGTCATCAACGCCGTCATTGCCCGCCCTCCCCATGTTTCACGTGGTCCTGGTCCACCCTGAGATTCCACCGAATACCGGCAATGTGATCCGGCTGTGCGCCAACGCCGGGGCCACGCTCCATCTGGTCAAGCCTCTGGGCTTTCCGCTCGACTCGGCCAAAATGCGCCGTGCCGGCCTCGACTATCGCGAGTTCGCGCAGATGAAGGTGCACACAGACTGGGAAGCCTTCGTCGCGGCGGAGTCCCCCGAGCCGCGCTGGTGGGCCCTCAGCACGCGCGGCACATTGGCTCCGCACGCCGCCGCCATTGAGCCCGGCGACTATCTCGTATTCGGCTCGGAAACCCAGGGCCTGCCGGCGCCCGTGCTCGATCGCTTCGCGCCCGAGCGCAGGCTGCGGCTACCCATGCGGCCCGGCAATCGCAGCCTGAATCTGTCCAACGCTGTCGCGATCACCGTGTATGAAGCCTGGCGACAACACGGTTTTGCGGGCGCTAATGCAGCACTCCCTCCGGCCGGCGATCATCGAGACTGATGTCAGGCCCTCAGAGGCGTCAACTGCTCAAGCAAAGTCTCGAGGTCGGGGCTGCAAATCAGCGGCGACAGGTCGGCCGGCGCGACGAACCCCTCGGCGACAAACCCCTCGCACATCGCAAGCAATCGATCGTAGTAACCCCGGCTGTTGAGGAGCGCGATCGGCTTGTCGAGGTAGCGCGTCTGCCTGAGCGTGAGGACCTCAAAAAGCTCATCCATCGTCCCGAGGCCGCCGGGCAAGATCAAAAACGCGTCAGCAAGCGCGATCATGCGCGTCTTGCGAACCGCCATATCGGAAACCACCTCGAGCCGCGTTAGCGACCGGTGCCCCTGCTCGCGCGCGAGCATGCCTTCGGGGATGACGCCGATCACCTCGGCCCCCTCCGCGAGCGCAGCGTCGGCGGCCGCTCCCATGAGGCCAAGACTGCCGCCGC
>CAZZKA010000078.1:0-13246 GCA_964654745.1 uncultured Bordetella sp.
GTCGCGACGATATTCGCCCCAGAGTCGTGAGTGCCGTCACGCTGGAAGTGACGCCGCGTCAAGCGGAGACGCTCGATCTGGCTCGTGCGATCGGTCAGTTGTCGCTCGTGTTGCGAAATCAGGTCGATTCAGAAAGCGGCATCGGGCGCGGTGTCACGCGCAGCGACTTGCTGGAGGTGCGTACCGAACCGCCTCCTGTAGCCAAGTCCGCGCAGCGGCGGGTGCCGTCCGACGCGGGACTTTCTCTCACGGGGGTTGCATCCGCGGTCCCCCACCCGCACACACCGCCCGCGATCCAGATCGAGGTGATTCGCGGTGTCCTCAAATCGACCGCGAACTGGTCCGCCCCGGAGTTACTCAATGCCCAATAGTCTTCCGATGCGCCGCGCCCTGCTTTTGTCGATGGCTGGCATGTCCTTGCCCGGGTTGGTTCTCGCACAGCGCACCGCACCCACGGCGCCGACAGCACCGCCGGAGGCGCTCAGGCATACCGAGATCGGTCCCGCGCTGGTGCTGGTTGCCGGCAAGTCCACGCTTTTCAAACTTGACGGACCCGCGGAGCGGGTCTCGATCGGCAACCCTGCGGTCGCTGATGTGACGCTAATCAGCCCAACTGAACTGTATCTCCTCGGCAAGACCTTCGGCGCAACCAACCTTATTGTCTGGCGGCGGTCCGGGCCGACGACGATCTTCGACCTGGCGGTTGAGTTGGATTGCGTCGCGCTGCGCGACAGGCTGCGGGCGTTACTGCCGGGCGAGTCGGGAATCGAGGTGCAATCCGCGGCTGACGCTGTCGTACTTAGCGGAGCGGTATCGAGCGCGATGCGCGCGGAGCAGGCGATCGCGATTGCCGATGCATTCATGCGCAGCATGGGCCGCGGTATCGTCACTCCGGTCGGAACTGGTGACAACCGCGCAGTCGGCGGGCAGTCCATGCCCGTATCCTGGGCTGCGCCGCCACCCTCCGCATCCGGGGGGGACCCAGGCGCCCGGTCGCGGGTCGTCAACCTGATGCAGGTAGTGCAGGCGCAGCAGGTGATGCTCGAGGTCAAAGTTGCTGAGATTTCAAAGAGTCTGCTGGATCAGCTGGGCGTTCGACTTGACGGTACCCGGGCCGCGGGGGATTGGCGCTACAGCGTACTCAGCCAGTTTCTTACGGGATCCAGTGGGCTGCTCGGCGTGCGTACGCTTGGGGGAGGGGAACTCAGGATCGATGCCGAGAAGCGCGACGGTCTGATCAAGATCCTTGCCGAGCCCAACATCGTCGCGATAAGCGGACATGAAGCGAGCTTTCTTGCCGGCGGCAAGATATTCATTCCGGTGTCGCGCTCCAACGCCGTGACCGGCGCGAGCACCATAACTTTGGAAGAAAAGGAATTCGGCATCGGTTTGAAGTTCACCCCGACCGTGCTCGACTCGGGCCGGATTCACCTCAGGGTGGCGCCCGAGGTATCGGAACTGTCGCAGACCGGGTCCCCATTCGTCGTAGCCGGAGGCGTGACTGCGATACTGCCGAGTTTCACCACGCGTCGTGCGCAGACCTCCGTGCAGTTGATGGACGGACAGAGTCTTGCGATCGCCGGCTTGATTCGCAGCAACGTCAACGAGAGCATCAAGCGATTACCCTGGCTGGGGGAGATTCCCGTTCTCGGCGCCTTGTTCCGCAGTGCGGAGTTTCAGGCCGACCAGTCTGAATTGATGTTTGTGGTGACCCCCCGGCTGGTGGGCGCGGTGTCCGCGCCGCCCGTCCTTCCGACCGATGCATTCACGCCGCCCAACCGATCTGAATTTTTTGGGCAGGGCCGGTTGGAGGGTAGCGGCCATCCCGATTTACCGAGGGAGGGGCCCCTGCCTGCACCGACCGGTAGAGAACGGGGCATGGCTCCGGTCGGGCCCGGTCTTGGGTACACCTATGGAGGGTTTTAATGCGCGCCGGAGGATTGATCATGCATGGCAACTTTTTGGGAGGCCTGCTGCTGGCGTGCATGCTCGCCGGATGCGCGGGTGCTGGTGGTGTTGAATCAGGGAGCGGGGAGCGCCTGCGCGCGAGCTTCGGTGATGCGGTGCGTGAAGTCCGGACGCGTCAGACCCTTTACCCCGATGCTTCCTCCAACAGCGAAATTGCCACTGGCATCGACGCTCAGGCTGCGGTGAGCGCATGGCGCCGCTATCAGGACTCGTTTCGAGCGCCGCCTCCTGCGTTTGAGGTGTTGGGCATAGGTACGGCTACTCGTTGACGCGCTATGAGGTGCCTGCACGAGAACAGTGCGCGCATGAAGCGCGGCCGTCGTTGCGAGCGCGGGGCGGTCGCGGTTGTGATCGCGCTGTCGTTACCCGTTTTGATCGGGCTCCTTGCTTGGGTGGTCGACATGGGCCGCGTGCTGGTGGTGCGCTCGGAACTCCAGACCATGGCCGATGCCTGTGCGCTTGCCGCAGCGGCCGCCCTGCCAAGCAGCAAGCCCGATGCGGCGACCTTGCGCCGAGCCGAAGCCCATGGTCTCGTACCGGGTGACCCGCTCGCGACAAACGTGTCCGGAATCACCCGTCCCGCCTTGTCGGTCAACCGGTTCGACTTTCAAAGCCGCGCTGCGGCGGCCGGCGAATTGAGCGTGCAGTTTTCGGATTCGGCGACGGGTCCCTGGACCGCCGCTGCGGATACCGGGACGGGCAAGGTGATCCCCTACGCACGCTGTACCGCTCAGCCGCAGGCCTTGCCGCTACTGCTTGCCGGTGCGATCGGGGCGTGGTCCCGGATGCCGGTTACGGCCACCGCGGTGGCAACCACAGTTCCCGGTCAGATTGCCTGCGGTTTTCCGGTCGCTTTGTGCCGGGCGGCCGGCAGCGGCTCGGGCTCATCACCTCCCTACGGGCTCAATGTCGGGCAGTGGTTTCAGGAGACTCTGTCTTCGGGGTCGGACCGATATGGTTCGGGGAACTTCGGCTGGATCGACTTCAGCCCGCCGCGGGGTGGCGCCGACGAACTCGCCAAATCTATCGAAGGCAGGGGTGCGTGCGCCTTGTCTTCAGGGCAGGTGGTCGGCGAGAGCGGTATGAAGAGCGGGGTCTACGACTCATGGAACTCGCGCTTCGGCCTTTACAGTCCAGGTGGACCCAATGCC
The DNA here is from genome assembly GCA_964654745.1 of uncultured Bordetella sp. Lineage (GTDB taxonomy): Bacteria > Pseudomonadota > Gammaproteobacteria > Burkholderiales > Burkholderiaceae_E > SYIM01. Next base: position 3,120 of record CAZZKA010000078.1, read on the forward strand.
GTGGATAGCCCGGGTGATTTCAGCGGATTCGCTTACACGCCCAGCAGTTGGCCCGCGCAGGCCAACGCCTATTCGGGCAGTTCGTCGGGGGGCTCCGCGAACTTTCTTGCAAACCGGGCGGCGTTTGCCCCGTATCAGGGCAACCAGCTTGCCGGGGTGAATGCCAAGTTCACGATCAACTGGAGCGCGAGCCAGCGAAAAACCATCGGGAGGGACAGACGCCTGGTCGTGGTCCCTGTCGTCAATTGCAGCCTCTGGAACAGCAACGGTTCGGCTCAGCCCGCTATCGAGGCCTGGGCCTGCGCACTGCTCCTTAGCCCAGTCGGTACCGGTTCCGGGAAAAACGGGCCGGGTCGCGTTGAATATCTCGGGCTCGCCGGAAGTCCGGATTCCCCATGCGCCAGCGGCGGGCTGCCCGGCGGAAGCGCCTCTGGCGGCCCCCGGGTCCCGGCACTGGTTCAATGATGCGTGCGCTCCGGATCTGCCTCCGTCCCTCCGTCTCGGCTCGGTTACAGCGTGGCGCGGCCCTCCCGGAACTCGCGGCAGCAGCGATTCTGCTCTGTGTGCTCGTTCTTGGGTTGGTTGACCTGGGTCGTGCTGTGCAACAGTACGCAGCGCTTGCCGCCTCTGCGCGGGCGTCGGCGCGCTACCTCGCGACGCATTCCGGCAGCGCTGAGGCGCTCGATCGTGCCCGTTGTCTTGCGATTTCAGGTAGAGCGACGGGCAGCTGTCCCGAAAGCCCGTCAGCGCTCCGCGTGGTGCCTGGGCTTGCCGTGCAGCACGTCGTCATCAGCCTGCCTTATGCGATTGTCGATGATTCGGGTAATTCCGTGATTGTTGCGGCGGCGGGGCTGGCTTCAATCCAGGCGCGGGCGGCGACGGGAGAAAACATCGGGACGGTGGACCTGGTCACCGTGACCATCAGTCCGGCCGCTCAACCGGTTTACTTCGAACCCTTGCTGCCTGGGCTGGTGCCGCGATTGCCCCTCGGCCCGGTGAGCGCGAGCGCCCCGGTGGTAGCCAATTGACCCGGCGCGCGCGGTTCGCCTGCGGAGGCCCCCGGCTCCAGTCCGGAGAAAGCCTGGTCGGAATGGCGGTTGCACTGGCCCTGCTCGTGGTCCTGATACTCGGATTTATAGACTGCGCACGCTGGCTCGCAGCCTGGGTCTACGCCACCGAGGCAACGCGCTACGGGGCACGGCTCGCTGCGCTTTGTACGCGCAGCGAACAGTCCGCGCAGGCGGTTCGTTCGGCTATGCAGGCCTGGCTACCGGAATTGCCAGCCAACGCAGCCGCTTCGGTCGTATTGATCGAGTACGAAGATGCCCAGGCAGGGGCCTCTTCTACCTGCACCCAGTCTGACTGCGCCCAGGTGAGCGTGCGCCTTCAGGGTTACTCGATTTCGAGTCTGGGCGGTCTGGTTTCCGGTGGGCGTCTGCCGTTACCGACCTTGCGAGCAAGCGTCGCTCGCGAAAGCCTCAACGTCACATCCGGCGCCTGTGCCGCGCCGCAATAGGAAGCTGCCCATGTCAATTTCAGTTCAGGTTGTCGGGACGGATGACCAGCGCCTTGCCAGGATGACCGCTGCGCTGCCACCAGAACGCGGAAGGCTGTCGGTGCGCACATCGATCGGCGGCCTGGCCGAGGCTGCCCAGCAGGTCCGTTCCGATCCGCCCGATTTGTTGGTGGTGGGGGCGGACCAGCCCGGTGCCGGCGAGTTTGATCTGCTTGAGACTTCGCTGACATCGGCCCCATCGACCACTGCCTTGCTGTTGGCGAGCGACGGCTCAAGCGATTTTCTGATTCGTGCGATGCGGGCGGGGATTCGCGAGGTCATCCCCTGGTCGGCGAGCGATGCGGAACTGATCGCCGCCATGTCGCGGCAACTGGGGCGCCTGGATGCGCAACGCGCGCCTTCAACTCCGGCGCGGGTCGTGGGTTTCATCCCGGCAAAGGGCGGGAGCGGCGCGACCTTCCTCGCCGCCAATGTCGCGGCGGAGCTCGCGTCCCGAGGCGCGCGAACGCTCTTCATGGACTTGAATGCGCCGTTTGGCGACGCGGCGCTGCACCTGAGCGAGGTTCGCCCGGCAGCCGGCCTAGCCGACCTGGCCCAACAGATCGACCGGCTCGACCCCACGCTGCTTGAGTCAGTGGCCATGCATCCTGTCGATGGTCTCGCCATGCTTGCTGCACCCGATTCGATCGAGCGCTATGCAAAGGTCAGCGTCGATTCGGTCGACCGGATCCTCGCGGTCGCGGGTCCGCGCTTTCGTTTCATCGTGCTCGATATTGGACGGCTCGTCGATGCGGTCAGCGTCAAGGGTCTGGATCGCTCCGACGATCTGCTTGTAGTGACTCAGTTATCGCTGCCTTATCTGCATGCCGCCAGGCGCGCACTGGATCTGTTCGGCGGTCTTGGTTTTCCGGCGGAGCGGATCAAAGTGGTCGTCAACCGGTTTGAAAAGGACTCTGATATCACCTGCTCGCAGGCCGAGGATCTGCTGGGCATCGCTGTGACGCACCGGATCCCCAACAGCTACCGCGCAGTGGGTTGGGCGATCAACCACGGCGAACCGATCCGTCGCAGTGCTCCCCGAGACCCGGTCAGTCGATCGATTGGAGACCTGACAGATCTCCTGTACCCCGCTGGAGGTGCCGGCGAGCGAGGCGGCGCGAGCGAGCCGCGGCGCTTCTGGCATTAGCGATTTTCATTTGAAGGGGGTTCGCCATGAACATCCGATCCAATCTCGTCTCGTCGGCTCAGCCCTATCTGCTAGCGGGCAAGGCTGCTACCGCCTCGGCATCGAACGGACACACTCAGGATTTGACGCCGGATTACCGCAACCTGCGGGCACGACTGCACCGACAGGTGCTCGACAGCGTGGATCTCGGCCAGTTGGAGCACGAGGCGCCTGAACGGACAAAAGAGCGCCTCTCGCTTTTGGTCGAACAGGCGATCAGTAATGCCGGGGCCGCCCTCAATGCGGCGGAGCGTCGGCAGATGGTCGGTGATGTGATTGCTGAGATCACGGGGCTCGGACCACTGGAGCCCTTGCTGACCGATCCCACTGTGGCCGATATCCTGGTCAACTCCTCAAGCGACGTATTCGTCGAACGGGGCGGGCGCCTTGAAAGGACCGCTGTCCAGTTCGACGATGACCAGCACCTGATGACACTTATCGAGCGGATTGTTTCTCGCGTCGGTCGCCGGATCGATGAGTCCAGTCCCATGGTCGACGCGAGACTTTCCGACGGCTCGCGGGTCAATGCCATCATTGCGCCGCTGTCGGTTGATGGTCCGTGTCTGTCGATCCGTAAGTTTGCCAGGGAGCCTTTGCGGATGGACGATCTGGTCGCCCGCGGGGCGCTGCCGGCTTTTGTTGCGGAGCTGTTGGCCGGTATGGTCGCAGCGCGCCTCAATATTCTGATTTCAGGTGGAACTGGCACCGGCAAAACAACTTTGCTCAATGTGCTGTCTGCCTTCATTCCCCATGATGAGCGGATCATCACGATCGAGGACGCAGCGGAATTGCAGTTGCAGCAGCCGCATGTGGTAAGACTGGAGACCCGCCCGCCCAATATCGAAGGCCGGGGCGAGGTAACGCAACGCGCACTGGTTAGAAACAGTCTCAGGATGCGCCCTGACCGCATCATTCTTGGTGAGGTCCGAGGCGAGGAGGCCTTCGACATGTTGCAGGCGATGAACACCGGGCATGAGGGTTCGCTCGCGACGGTTCACGCCAATTCTCCTCGCGATGCGCTCATGAGGCTTGAAAACATGGTCGGGATGGCCGAGCTTTCGCTTTCGCCGCGCGCGATTCGCCAGCAGGTCGCCTCATCGATCGATGCGGTGATTCAACTGTCCCGTCTAGCGGACGGGACGCGTCGGCTAAGCACGGTATCGGAGGTGACCGGAATGGAGGGCGAGACGATTTCGATGCAGGCGATCTTTGAATTACGACAGACCGGGATCGATGCGGGCGGACGAGTTCTCGGGAACTTTCATTCGACCGGGGTACGCCCGCGCTTTGTCGACCGCTTGCTTTCTCGATCGATACGGGTTGCAGACGAATTGTTTGACCCGCATCGCAGGCAGCCACTGCAGGGGGATCATGCATGAACGCTGAATGGGATGCGAGAGCCGTTGCATTGCTGACCCTGGCGTTCGTAGCCGGCATGTCACTACTCCAGGCGGCGTGGCTGATCGCGGGTCAGCGTTGGCGTCGGGCCAGGTCGGTTTTAAAGCGGTGGCGCAATTGGAACAATCCGCCTCCGGACGACGCTGCCCGGGAGCGCGCGCGACAAAGCGGGCCGAAAGCGCCGGCGTCTGCGTGGGGTTGGCCGGTTGGCAAAGCCCGGCGTCTGGCGCGGCTTGAGGCGCAGCTCGCCGACGGAATCGATCTGGTGGCTCGCGCGCTGCGTGCCGGCCATGGGCTGCCGCAGGCGTTACGGATGGTCGCGCAGGACGGTCCCAAGCCCCTTGCCGAAGAGTTCGCAGTGGCCTGCGATCAGATGAGCTTTGGAATTCCAGCTGACGAGGCGCTGCGCACCCTCGCCAAGCGCAACCCGTCCGACGATCTGCGCTGTTTTGTTATCGCCGTGGTCTTGCAGCGAGAGACCGGCGGCAACCTTGCCGAGGCACTCGATGCGATCGCTGCTCTTGTCAGGGAGCGACAGCGCCTGCGCCAGAAGGTTCGTGCGCTTTCGGCCGAGGGTCGCTTCTCAGCCTGGATTCTGGGGCTGCTACCGTTTGCGCTGGCTGCGAGCATTGCGGTGATCAATCCTGGTCTGATATCGGTGCTTTGGACTGATCCAGCGGGCCGCGCGATGTCGTCTGTTTCTCTGGCGATGATGCTGGTGGGGATCCTGGCGATGCGCGAGATCGTGCGGATTCGCATCTGATCAGACGGGAGTGATACGCTCATGCAAGACTCGACGACGTTCATTGAACCGTTATGGATACTCACAGCAGTATTCGTCGCATCGGCGGCTGTTGCCTGGCTGGTGGTCGGCCGACTGGTGGAACGCGCAGCAATGAGGCGCCGCTTTGTGCAACTAGCCGCTGCCCCCCAGCCTGCCACGCAATCCGGTAGCCCCCCGGGCTGGGTACCGAGTCTGGATCGTGTCGCGATTCCGGCAGCGGTACTCGCCATGCCCACCGACCCGGTAGACGTCTCGGAGCTCAGGAAGTCACTCATTCGGGCGGGTTGGCGAGGCTCGGACGCCCTGACCCGCTTCATTTTTGCCAGAGTCGCTCTGACCGTTTTTTTACCTGCTGCAGCGTGCCTTGCCTGGTTATCGATTCCCGTGCTGAGGCAATGGGTGGTTGGCGCGCCCGCCATCGCCTTCGCACTGCTCGCAGCTGGCGCGGCCGGCTATTTCGCACCCGTCGTGTTGTGTCGGGTCCGAATCGCTCGCCGGCAGCAGGCGCTTTTCGAAGCCTTTCCGGATGCGCTTGATCTGATGCTGATCTGCGTCGAGTCCGGTCTCGCGCTTGATGCGTCGCTTCAACGCGTTGCAAGCGAGATTCGCCTGCGCTCGCCGGTGCTGGCCGATGAACTATCCCTGCTGGCCGCTGAGGTTCGGGCAGGTGTACCCCGCGAGCAGGCGATGCGCAAACTGGCAGAAAGAACCGGGCTGCCGGAAGTCGAGAGCTTCGCGACGCTAATCATCCAGGCCGATCGGTTCGGGACCAGCGTCGGTGCAGCGCTGCGCGTGCAGGCGGATTCGCTCCGGGCAACGCGGCGTCTGCGCGCGGAAGAGCGCGCGGCCAAGGTGCCGGTGAAACTGCTCTTTCCGCTGGTTTTTTGCATCTTCCCCGTGTTATTTACAGTTCTGCTGGGTCCTGCTGCGATCCGCGTCTGGCGAGTGCTCGTGCCGGCGCTGCAGTCGGCCGGGTGAGTTGGCGGCTGGGGCTATGGCCAGTGAACCGGCGACCTCCAGCCCTGCAGGTACGGGTCGAGGATTTCTCCGCAGCCTGCAGGGTGGTGAATAATCTGGCTTAAAGCTCTCGCTTGGCTGGGTTGCGCGTCAGTTTTGGCGATTCCGGCAAGGCCTGGGTCGGCGCAAACGGGAGGGGATGATGCGCGACTGGGTGATTCGAAACGTACTGCTCCTCGACGGGACGGGTGTGGCCGCGCGGCGAGCCGATGTCTCGGTGCAGGGTGGCCGGATCGCTGAGGTGTGTTCGCCGGGTAGCGCCGGCGCGGCGAGCCACAGTGTGGACGCAAGCGGACTCGCGCTGATGCCGGGCATCATCGATAACCACACCCACTACGATGCCCAGATCACCTGGGACCCTTGGTGCTCGCCGTCACCGGAGCTCGGTGTCACCACTGCCGTTATCGGGAATTGCGGATTTACCATCGCGCCATGCAGGCAGTCGGACCGCGAGCAAATCATGCGCAACCTGACCCAGGTCGAAGGCATGTCGCTCGATGTGCTGCGCGCCGGTATTGATTGGCAGTTTGAGACGGTGTCCGACTATCTTGGGTTTATTGAACGGCGCGGAACCGTGCCAAATATCGCCGCCTTCGTCGGGCACTCGTCGATCAGGACTTATGTCATGGGCGAGGCCGCCTCCGACCGCGCGGCATCCGATGACGAGATCGATCAGATGTGTGAACTGCTGAGGCGTGGTCTTCGCGACGGCGCAGTGGGCTTTGCGACATCGACTTCGCCAGCGCATAACGGCGAGGGCGGACTGCCTATGCCATCCCGACTGGCCGACGATGGCGAACTCAGCCGCCTGGTATCAGTGCTGGGCGAAATGGCAACTGGCGTATTCATGCTCACCAAGGGCGGTCATACCAAGGTGGACTTTCTCGAATCTCTTGCTGCGCAGTCAGGTCGACCGGTCATTGTTGCAGCGCTTCTGCACAACAGTACCAACCCGAACGCGGTGTTCGCGGACCTCGATGCCATCGAAGCGGCAAAGCATCGGGGCCGGCAGATGCTGGGGGCGGTCTCGGCCTGCCCGTTGACTAATGATTTCACCCTGCACTCTCCCTATCCGGTCGAGGGGCTCAACAGCTGGCGACCGCTCCTCGCACTCAAGGGAGAGGCTTTCGTGAGGGAACTGAGATCTGCCTCCCGTCGCGAGGCGATTCGTGCAGAGTTAGCCTCACCCGCTGTGTTTCGGCTGTTCAACGGGGAGTGGGACAAGGTTCATGTGGTCGAGGTCAGGCGGTCGGTGAACCGACTCTATGAGCATCGCGATGTGGCCTCGCTCGCAGCTGAGGCGGGGGTCGACCCGCTCGACTTTATGCTCGATCTGGCGATTTCGGAAGATCTCGACACGGTCTTTTCGGCAGTGCTGCTCAACTCCGACGAGCAGGCGGTTGCGCGGTTACTCAGGCACCCGGCGAGTCTCGTTTCCCTGTCCGATGCGGGCGCGCATCTGACCTTCTTCAATGATGCAGGGTTTGGCCTGCACCTGCTGGGGCACTGGGTACGCGACAAGGGCGTGTTGTCTCTGTCGGAGGCGGTCCACAAGCTTACTGACGAGCCCGCGCGGTTGTTCGGTTTTTCAGGACGCGGTCGGATCGCGCCTGGCTTCCAGGCAGACCTGCTCCTCTTTGACCCGGCGCGGGTAGGGCGCGAGGCGAAGCGGCGGGTGCGAGATCTGCCGGCGGGCGGTGCGCGACTCATCACCCCGCCGCGAGGTGTCCATGGAGTTTGGGTAAACGGCGTTCGAGTGATCGGGGAGGGGGGCGAGCGGCTCGATTTAGGGCAGGCGAGCCGGCTTCCCGGTGCGTTGCTGCGGGGCCGCTGAATCCAGCGGTCACATCATCGTTTCGCCTTGGGTTTTGTGGTCTACTTCACGTTTCCTCACCTCTCAGAGCGAGCACCAACGCGATGAAATACCGTTTCCCCATCGTCATTATCGACGAAGACTGGAAGGCAGAGTCTGCAAGCGGACTTGGGATCCGTGCGCTTGCCAAAGCCATTGAAGATCAGGGGTACGAGGTAGTCGGCGGCTTTACCTATGTGGACGTGACCATGGTGGCCAACCAGGCCGCGCGTGCGTCGGCCTTTGTCGTTTCGATAGACGATGAGGAGATCAGCGAGGACGGTGCCGAGAGCAAGGCCGTCCAGGAACTGCGGCAGTTCATTATCGAGACCCGCCGACGCAATGCGCATATCCCGGTGTTTTTGTTCGGCGAGACTAGGACCTCGCAGCATTTGCCAAACGATATCCTCAAGGAGCTACATGGCTTCATTCATATGTTCGAGGATACGCCGGAATTTGTCGCCCGCTACATCATTCGCGAGGCTAACAACTATCTTTCCTCGCTGGCACCGCCGTTTTTCAAGGCCCTGGTTAATTACGCACACGACGGGTCATATTCCTGGCACTGTCCCGGCCATTCGGGGGGTGTGGCATTTCTTAAAAGCCCGGTCGGCCAGATGTTTCACCAGTTTTTTGGCGAGAACATGCTGCGTGCCGATGTCTGCAATGCGGTCGACGAACTTGGGCAGTTACTCGACCACACCGGTCCGGTTGCAGCCTCCGAACGGAACGCTGCGCGCATCTTCAATGCCGATCACCTGTTCTTCGTGACCAACGGGACATCGACATCGAACAAGGTGGTTTGGCATTCGACCGTGGGCACCGATGATGTGGTGCTGGTGGACCGCAACTGTCACAAGTCGATCCTGCACGCCATCATCATGACGGGAACGGTCCCGATTTTCTTACAGCCCACGCGCAATCATCTGGGCATCATTGGCCCGATCCCGCTTGATGAATTCGATCCGGCAAGCATCCAGAAAAAAATCGATGCCAACCCGTTGATTAAAGACAAGACCAGCCGTCCGCGGGTTATGACGATTACCCAATCGACCTACGATGGGGTGATTTACAACGTGGAGACCATCAAAAAATCTCTCGGAAGCTACATCGAAAATCTGCATTTCGATGAAGCCTGGCTGCCCCATGCGGCTTTCCATCCGTTCTACCATGAGTTCCACGCGATCGGCCCGAACCGGCCCCGATCCGCGGACTCGATGGTGTTTTCGACCCAATCCACGCACAAGCTTCTTGCCGGGCTGTCCCAGGCCTCGCAGATCCTGGTCCAGGACTCCGAGAGCCGCAAGCTTGACCAATACCGGTTCAACGAGGCATATCTGATGCACACCTCGACGAGCCCTCAATACTCGATCATCGCTTCATGCGACGTGGCCGCGGCGATGATGGAGCCGCCGGGTGGAACCGCCCTCGTGGAGGAGTCGATTTTCGAATCGCTTGCTTTTCGTCGCGCCATGCGGAAGGTCGATGCCGAGTTCGGGCAGGACTGGTGGTTTACGGTCTGGGGTCCCAAGGAGCTCGTCGAGCGCGGGATCGGCAAGCGAGAAGACTGGTTCCTGAGATCCAGCGACAAATGGCATGGATTCGGCAAGCTGGTCAGCAATTTCACGATGCTCGATCCGATCAAGGCGACGATCGTCACCCCAGGTCTTGATATCAACGGTAAGTTCGCGCAGTGGGGCATCCCGGCATCAATCGTCACCAAGTACCTCACCGAGCACGGTGTCGTCGTTGAAAAAACCGGGCTCTATTCGTTCTTTGTGATGTTCACGATAGGGATTACCAAGGGCCGCTGGAACTCGCTGGTGACTGAACTTCAGCAGTTCAAGATGGACTACGATGCCAATCAGCCGCTCTGGAGGGTAATGCCCGAGTTTGTCCAGGCGCATCCCGAATACGAGCGGGTGGGGCTGCGCGATCTCGCCTCGCAGATCCACGAGGAGTACAAAAAGCACGATGTGGCCAGAGTCACCACTGACATGTATCTGTCCACGATGGAGCCTGCGATGAAGCCGTCGGATGCCTTCGAGTGCCTTGCGCACCGCAGGGTCGACCGCGTTCCGATTGACGAGCTCGAAGGGCGGATCACCACCATGTTAGTAACGCCTTATCCGCCCGGTATACCGCTGCTAATTCCCGGCGAGCGGTTCAACCGCTCGATCGTCGAATACCTGAAGTTCGCCCGCTCCTTTAACGCGCGTTTCCCGGGCTTCGATACGGATGTGCACGGCCTGCTGGTTGAGAAGCGGGACGGGGTGGAGAACTATTATGTGGATTGCGTGCGGCAATAAGGAGTTCGCTCCTCTGTCACCGCTGC
>CAZZKA010000079.1:0-13199 GCA_964654745.1 uncultured Bordetella sp.
CGGCGTAGTACGGCCGACGCCGAGACAGGATGTTCAGCCGGCGCGCGCCGCCGGACTGCTGAGCATGGTGGCGCACCCCGCGCGCGGCACCATCTTTCCGCAAGCATGGCTTGTTCAAGGAGCAGGGGCTGCCAAGGTCCGCATGGATGATGTTTTAGGTTGCGGCTGGCGGGTGGTGCTTGCCGAGGGCGAACCGGCACCCGATCCTGCAGGGTGGGGCCTGCCCCAGATCCGCGTTGCGCGACTGGGGGACGAGGGGTTCACGGAGTGCGACGGCGTGCTCGCCGGATGGTTTGCTCGCCATCGGGTCTGCGCGGCGATTGTGCGACCGGACCACTACGTCTACGGTGTCGCTACCGATGCGGCATCGCTTCAATCCCAATTGCAGCGGCTTGATCTCGGATGAGCGCGGGGTCGCCGGTTTCAGTCAACGTCGCTTCAGGAGAGCACAGGATGAATAGCCGTCGATCTTTGTTGAAGTTTGCGGCGCTCGCAGCGATGCCGCTCGGCGCGCAGTCGCAAGGCGCCTGGCCCGATAAACCGGTTCGTTTTGTCTTGTCCCAACCGGCAGGTTCAGGCCCTGATAACGTAGCCCGGCTGCTGTCCGAGCGGCTCGCCAGGGCGCTGGGCCAGTCGGTGGTGATCGACAACCGGCCGGGCGGGCAGAACGTGATCGGTGCGCAGGCCGCGGCCGTGGCGCCTGCCGACGGATATACGTTCTACTTCGCGACCACCGCTGCGCTGGTGACCAACCGGTTTCTGTTCAAGTCCATGCCCTATGATCCGCGCAAGGACTTCGTTCCCGTTGCCTTCGTCGCGCGCAGTCCTTTCGGCGTTCTCGTTCGCGGCGATTCAGCGGTGGACTCGATCGAGGCTCTGACCCGGCTGTCGCGAGCCCAGCCGGGAAAACTCACGCTCGGCAACGAAGGGCCCCGTACCTTCGGCGGCATCATCGCCCGGGTGATCAACGCGCGCGCCGCGATGCAGGCTAATCTGGTGGCCTACGCGTCGGTCCGCGCGGCGGTGCAGGATGTGATCGGAGGCCATGCCGATGCGGCGGTGGCCGATCTCGCTTCGACTGCGCCGCTGATCCGAGAAGGCAGGCTGCGACTCCTCGCAGTGACCTCTGCCTCAAGGGTGGCGGGCTTTGACAAGGCGCCGCCGCTTGCCGAGGTGATACCCGGTTTTGAAATGGTCGGCTGGTTCGCGGTCGTTGCACCGACAGGCACGCCAGCGCAGGCGATCGATCGCATGAATCGGGAACTGGGTAATTTGCTGGAAGACCCTGACACCGCTCGCCGGATTCTGACCATTGGCCCGATCGCTGATCATCTGGGCGCGCCGGATCGCCTGGCCGCCTTCCTGCAGGAAGAGCATCGGCGCTGGGAACTCGCGACCAGGGAAATCGGACTGTTACCGGAGTAGCCAGGCGCTGGGGGTAACGGCGGCGCTAGCGCGCGGCATGGCCGACGAATCGAGCGCCAGCCAGAGTTGACTGGCCGGCGCCTGCGCGCGCTGCCTGGCGAGTCGCCTGGCGGCGTCCGGGTCCGGAAACCCTGCGCGGGGCCCGCTTCCTGATTGACACCGTGCCTCCGATAGCCTTCAATAGACCGGTTCGGCATGCGGCGCAATCTCGGCCTCATCCGTCGTCACCAGAGGAGGCATCGAGCCTTCCGCCAAGGAGGAGTTCATCATCGATCGCGTCGGCGCTCCGGTTGTCTGCACAGGCATCGAACGTTCATTCGGCGGATTGAAGGCCCTCAAAGGTGTTGATCTTCACGTCGAGCGCGGCGAGATCTTCGGGCTGGTCGGGCCCAATGGGTCGGGTAAAACGACCATGGTCAATGTCATCACCGGCTTTTATCCGCCTCAGGCGGGCAGGGTGAGGCTCTTTGGCGAAGACACGACCGATCTTGCGCCGCACCGGGTGGCTTCGCTAGGCGTCGCGCGTACCTTCCAGAATCTGGCGCTTTTTCGTGGCATGAGCGTGCTCGACAACATTCTCATGGGCCGTCATGTACACATGAGGCCGAGTGCGCTTGCCACCCTGTTTTACTGGATCTGGGCGGCTCGCGAGGAAATGGCACACCGTCGTGTGGTCGAGGAAGTCATCGACTTCATGCAGCTCCAGGATATTCGCGACGAACCGGTCGAGGTCATACCGCTCGGGTTGCAAAAGCGGGTCGAGCTGGCCCGCGCGCTGGTCGCCCAGCCCAAACTACTGATCCTCGATGAGCCGATGGCAGGGATGAATCAGGAGGAAAAGGAATACATTGCCCGCTTCATCCTCGATGCGCGTGATGAGCGCGGTGTGAGCATTCTTTTGATCGAACATCACATGGATGTGGTGACCGCGATCTGCGACCGCATCATCGTGCTCAGCTACGGCGAGACGATCGCCGAGGGTGAACCCCGCGCCGCGATTGCCGATCCCAAGGTGGTCAAGGCCTACCTCGGCGAGCGTGCAGCGGCCCGCGTCATCCAGGGCGGTCATGTCTGAGCGCGACGCCGCAGCGGCGATTGCGCAAGCGTCCTCGGAGACGCTGGTGGGCGTTCTCGCTGCCAATGCCCGCGAGGCGGGCGAGCGCGTGGCGATGCGCGAGCGCGATTACGGGATCTGGCAGGAGCTCACCTGGACCGATGTCCAGGCGCGGGTCCTCGCGATCGCGGCCGGTCTGGAGACTCTGGGCGTGCGACCTGGCCAGGCGATCGTCATCGTTGGCGATAACCGGGCGAATCTCTATTTCACGATGCTCGCGGCGATGAGCCTGCGAGCGTTTCCCGCGCCGATCTTCCCAGATGTGCCTGTCGATCAGCTCGATATCTACACGCGATTCGGTGATCCGGCGGTGGCGATCGCTGAGGACCAGGAACAGGTCGATAAGCTGGTGGGGCTGCGCGAGCGGCTGGGGCGACCGCGAACGATCATCTTTGACGATCCTCGTGGTCTGGCACTCAACCGGCCCGAGGGGGTCATGCCCCTTGAGGATGTGCTCGCGATCGGCCGCCAGCGCCTGAGCGCCGAGCCGGATCTGGCGCAATCGCTCCTTGTTCGGCCGCAGCCCGATGACATCGCCGTTCTGCTGTATTCGTCCGGGACCACCGGACTGCCCAAAGGTGTGCCGCTGCGGCACCGTAATGTGATCCGCGGTGTTGCCAACGCGGTGCGCGGCGGCTATTTCAAACAGCACGAAGAAATGTTTGCCTACCTGCCCACAGCCTGGGTAGGCGACTTTGTTTTCACGCTGGGCGCTGGCGTCATCCTGCGCAGTACGATCAATATCCCGGAGCGACAGGAGACGGTCGGTCACGATATCCGCGAGATTGCACCGACCTTTTATCTCGCTGCGCCGCGCGCCTGGGACAACATGCTCACGCGCATACAGGTCGGTATGGCTGACTCGACGCCGCTCAAGCGGCGGCTTTTCGACTGGTTCATGCCGCGTGCGGTCGCGCTGGAGCGGCGCTTGCTCGCCGGCGGTGTTCCGACCATGTCTGATCGCATCCTCAGGCAACTCGGTGAGTGGGTCGTCTACGGCCCGATCAAGGATCATCTTGGCCTGTCGCGAGCCGAGCGCGCCTTCACCGGCGGCGAGGCACTGGGAGAGGATACGTTTCTGTTTTTTCGAGCGCTGGGTATTCCGCTCAAACAGTTTTATGGCCAGACCGAAACCTCGGCGCTGTCGGCGGCCCAGATCGAGGGCAGTGTCAAGCTTCACACGGTGGGCCCGCCGATGCCCGGCGTGGAGATTCGCGTCGATGAAAACGGCGAGATCCTGATCCGTTCCGAGTCGGTCATCGACGGCTATTTCGATGACCCGGAGGCGAGCGCGCGGGCAATCCAGGACGGCTGGCTGCGCACCGGCGACGCCGGCTACATCGATGAGGATGGCCATCTTGCGGTTCTGGGCCGGGTGAGCGAGGTGGTCCGCACTGCCCGGGGTGAACGCTTCATCCCCAACTACATCGAAAACCGGATCAAGTTCAGTCAGTACGTGCGCAATGTCGCGGTGCTGGGCGCAGGCCGCGAAACGCTCACGGCGATCATCTGCATCGACCTGGAGGCCACCGGGCACTGGGCTGAAAAGCAGGGGATCGCCTACACGTCTTATGCCGACCTCGCCCTGCGCCCCGAGGTCATGGATCTCATCGCCGGCGTGCTCGGGCAGATGAATGCCGCGCAGCCTGAGGGGCTGCGGGTACGGCGATTCACCAATCTGCACAAGGACTTCGATGCTGACGACGGCGAGATCACCCGAACCCGAAAGCTGCGCCGCAATGTCGTCGAGGAGCGGTACGCCCGAATCATCGACGCGCTTTATGATCCGCAGCGCCAGAGCGTCCAGTTTGAAGCCGAGATCGTGTACGAAGATGGCTCGCGCGGTGCGCTCAAGCGCGAACTGCCTCTGCGGGAGGTGCACTGATGGATTGGCTGCTGATCGCTGAGCTTGCACTAAACGGAGTCTTCGTTGGGTTGATGTATGCGTTGGTCGCGCTCGGCATCACATTGATCTACAAAACCTCGGGACTCGCCAATCTCGCGCAGGGCGCGCTCGCCATGGCGGGCGCCTACGCTGCCTGGGCGCTGTCGACGGTGATCGGGTTGCCGATGTGGCTCGCGGTTCCCGCGGCTATCCTTGTGATGTTCGGAGTCGGTGTTGCGACCGAGCGCTTCGCTCTGCGGCGGATGATCGGGCAGCCAGTGATCATGGCGATCATGCTGACGCTGGGAATAGAAATCATGCTCCGTGGGCTGCTGCCCGGTGTTGCCGGGTCCGCCGTCAAAAAACTCGACCTCGGAATTCCCAACACTCCGCTATTCGTTGGCGAACTGCTGCTCAGTCGGTCGCTGATCGTGGGCGGGACGGTTTCGCTTTTTCTGATCCTCGTCGCTGCATGGTTCTTTAACTCCAGGCTGGGCGTGGTGTTGCGCGCGGTAGCCGATGACCAGACTGCGTCGTGGGCGGTAGGGATCCGTGTCGAACGCGCGATCGCGATCGCCTGGGGTCTGTCGGCCGGGTGTGCGACGGCTGCGGGCGTGCTGTGGGGCTCGAATCAGGGCGTCGACTGGTCGCTGTCACTGCTTCTGATCAAGGCGCTGGCGATCGCCATTCTCGGCGGGCTCGATTCGATCATCGGCGTGCTGGTGGCGGGGCTGATCGTCGGCGTCGCCGAAAGCGTTGCGACCGGTGTTCTGGACCCCATCGTTGGCGGGGGGACCCGCGACGTGGTGGCTTCGGTCATCATTTTGCTCACTCTGCTGTTCAAGCCGCATGGTCTGTTCGGCGAAGAACACATCGAGAGGGTCTGATGTTCTATCGACGCGCCGGCATCCGTTTCACGAGCTATCACAAGGCCCGGGCGATCTGGCCGCTGCCGCTGGACCGACGGCTCGCGATCCTCGTGCTTGCTCTGGCGGTGTTCGCGCCGTTCATGGTCGAGCGGCTCTACCTGGTGAGCTACCTGCTGCCCTGGATCATCTGGTCGACCGCCGCGATGGGGCTCAATCTGCTGATGGGCAACGCGGGGCAGGTCCATCTGGGCTATGGAGCGGTAATGGGCATCGGTGCCTACGCGGCGGTGCATCTGGTCCGAGCCGGTGCGCCCTTTGAACTCGCGATGATCGCCGGCGGTCTTGCCGCCGCCTCGATCGGAGCGGTGTTCGGTGCGGCGGCGCTTCGTGTCAAGGGTCTGTATCTGGCGATGGCGACCCTGGCCATGCAGTACATCGTTGATTTTGCGATCTCGCAGTCTCCCGCGATAAGCGGCGGGTCCCAGGCGACGATCACGGTTCCGCCGGTGAGTTTCCTCGGTATCCCCATCGTGGGGGATCGTGCCGTCTACTGGTTTGCGCTCGCGATATGCGTACTCGTGACGCTATTCATGCTCAATGTGCGACGCACCAGCTTCGGGCGCGCCCTGGTCGCAGTGCGAGAAAAGGACTATGCGGCGTCGATCATCGGCGTCGACACCTTTAAATTCAAGCTGCTCGCCTTCTGGGTGAGCTCGTTTGTCGGGGGGGTGGTCGGTACGGTGCTCGCGGTCTGCTACCTGCGCTCGGTTTCACCCGACCAATGGCATATCGAATTATCGATCCAACTGGTGGCAATGGTCATCGTGGGCGGACTCGGGTCGGTACTGGGATCGTTCTTTGGTGCTGCGCTGATACTTTTCGCACCGATCGTTCTCAACAATCTGATCGGGCTCCTCGCTGCCACAATGTCCCTGCAGATCAGCGCCGATGTGCGTGCGCACGTGCCGCTTGTTCTCTATGGCGCGCTCATCATTGGGTTTCTGCTCTGGGAGCCGCTGGGGCTCGCCAAGATCTACAACAATGTGCGTAACTATCTGCTCGTATGGCCGTTTCGCCATGCCGGCCGATGACACAACCGATTCATTACCGGATGACTTGCTGCAGCCAGCACCGACGAGTTTGATCGTAACAGTGAATAACGCCACTCAACATCACCACCAGGAGGAGACCACCATGTCAAACGCCAAACAACCCGGCCGACGCGCCTTTGCTTCGAGCGCTGCCGTTGCCGCGCTCGCATCTCAGTTCCCGCGCATCGCGATCGGTCAGGACAAGACGATTCGAATTCTCGCTACCCAGGACTTCACCCGGGTCTACACTTTTGTGACCTCTGAATACAGCCAGGGGCAGCGGGATTACGTCACCCTGATCAACGAACGGGGCGGTATCAACGGCCACCGCATCGTGCTCGATGTGACCGACCATGGCAACGACCTGCCGCGTGCGGTCGAGTCCTACGAACGCGGCAAGGCGCAGGGCATGGTGATGGTCGATCCGCTCTCGACTCCGATCGCGCGGGCGCTGGTCACGCGCGTGCTTGCTGACAAGATCAACATGATCACCGCCTTTTCCGGGCGCTCGGATGCCGCTGACGGCACGGTCTTTCCGTATATTTTTCCGCTTTCGCCCAACTACTGGACCCAGGCGGGTCTGCTCGTTGAGCACTTCCGAAAGGTCGACGGCGGCAGTCTCAAGGGCAAAAAGATCTGTTTCGTGCATATCGACACGCCGTTCGGCAAGGAACCGCTGCCAATCTTCGAGGCGCTGAGACAGAAACTCGGATTCGAGTTTCAAGCCTTTCCGTACACTCCTCCGGGTAACGATCAGTCGGCGATCTGGCCGCAGGTCCGCCGCGCGCGTCCTGACTGGGTTGTCTTCTGGGGTGCCGGCGTGGGACAGACCGTCGCGCTCACCGAAGCGATCCGCAACGGTATCCGTATGGACAGGCTGTCCTCGAGCGTGTGGGTTTCCGAGTCCGACATGGATGTGGTCGGTCGCCAGCAGGCCAAGGGGGTGATGAAGGTCGACCCCTGCATTCTTGGTCGAGAAGCCAAGCCTATCCAGGACATCCTCAAAACCGTGGTTGCGGCGGGTAAGGGGGCCGGCCCCGAGCCCAAGGTCGGCACCGTCTACTACAGCTATGGCGTGATGATTACCGCGTTGATGCTCGAGGGAGTCCGGCAGGCTTTTGTCAAAGCGCCCAACGGTCCGATCAACGGAGCCTGGCTCAACGCCGGTCTGCACTCGATCAAGGACTTTACCGCCGACGGAATGATCCCGGCGACAACTATCACCACGGAGGATCACCAGGGCGGCGGTAAGGGGCGGATATCGCAGTGGGATGGTTCGAAGTTCGTACCCATCACCGACTGGTATTCGGCCAATCAGGATGTGGTGTGGGAGGAGATCAAGAAATATTCCTCCGAGTTCGCCAAGACCGGAAAGTGACCGGTAGCGGTAAACGCGAGACGATGCAGCGGTCTGCAAGGCGGATAGGATGAGTCAGTCGCCTGCGCCGCTGCTCGTTCTCAATAACATCGAGGTGGTCTACGACCAGGTGTTCCTCGCCATCAAGGGCGTCTCGATCGAGGTGCCGGATGGCGGACTGGTCGCGCTGCTCGGAGCCAACGGAGCGGGCAAAAGCACGGTTCTCAAGTCAATCTCGGGCCTGCTGAGGCCTGAGCGGGGCGAGGTCACCCGCGGCGATGTCCTGTTCGATGGCCGCGATATTCTGAGTATGGATGCACCCGAGCGTGTTCGCGCCGGGATCGTCCACTGCCTCGAAGGCCGTCGCGTGTTTGGCCATCTTACCCCCGAGGAAAATCTGATCGCGGCTACCTCGATGCACCGCGATCGCGGCCGGGTACGCGATCGGGTCGTGCAGATGTTCGACCTCTTTCCCCGACGCAAGGACCGCGCGAAGGCGCAGGCTGGCTATCTTTCCGGCGGTGAGCAGCAGATGCTGGCAATCGCGCGCGCGCTGATGACAGAGCCGAGGCTGGTCATGCTCGACGAGCCGAGTCTGGGGCTCGCGCCATTTTTGGTCGATGAAATTTTTGACACGATCCGGCGGATCAATGCCGAGCACGGTACGGCGGTCCTGCTTGTCGAGCAGAATGCCGCCGCGGCACTTGAGGTCGCACAGTCCGCTTATCTTCTCGAAAACGGCCGCGTGGTGATGAGCGGCGCAGCTGAGGTCCTCAGCAGCAACCCCGACGTACAGAACGCCTATCTGGGCGGCGTCGGCAACGTCGATTACAGCCAGGTCAAGCACTATCGGCGCCGCCGGCGCTGGCTCGCCTGAACCGCCTTCGCCTTCCCGCCCTGTCCGCTTCCATGAGCAAGCTCCACACCATCCTTGTCGCGAACCGCGGTGAGATCGCCTGCCGGATTATCCGGACCGGCCAGCGCCTGGGACGCCGAATGGTGGCCGTCTATCACCATGAGGACCGGCTTGCGCCGCATGTGACGATGGCCGATCAGGCGATCGAACTGGAGGGTGCGGTTCCCACTGCGGCTTATCTCGACGCTGCGCAACTCATCGAAGCGTCAAGGCAAAGCGGCGCTGTCGCGGTTCACCCGGGTTATGGCTTTCTTTCTGAAAATGAATCCTTTGCGCGCGCGGTCACCGATGCGGGACTTGTCTTCATCGGTCCCGATGCGCAGAGCATGCGCCTGATGGGCGATAAGCTGCGTTCGCGCGAATTTGCCCGATCGCACGGCATACCGGTTGCGCCAAGCTTCGAGATTGGCGCTGACGCTTCGGTGGCTTCATTCGAGACCGCAGCCCAGGCTATAGGCTACCCGCTCCTTATCAAGGCCTCGGCGGGCGGAGGGGGTAAGGGCATGCGGGTCGTTCGCGATGCGGGCGAACTTGCCGAAGCCGTGCCGCTGGCAGTGGGCGAGGCAAGTCGTTATTTCGGCGACGGCCGGATTTATGCCGAGCGTCTGGTTCCGGGGCCGCGTCATATCGAGGTACAGGTTGTCGGCGATGGCGCTGGCGGCGTAGTGCACCTGGGCGAACGCGAATGTTCGATCCAGCGCCGGTTTCAAAAGATCGTGGAGGAGGCCCCGTCTCCGGGGCTTGCGCCCGCGTTGCGGCAATCGATCATTGATGCGGCGCTCCGGCTTGCTTCCGCAGCGCGGTATCGCAACGCCGGAACGGTCGAGTTCATTCTGGGCAGCGACGGCGTGTTCTACTTCCTGGAGATGAATACGCGGTTGCAGGTCGAACACCCTGTCACCGAGTGCGTATGGGGTATCGATCTGGTGGAATTGCAGATTGCGATCGCGTCGGGCGAGGCGCTCCCCGAGCAGGGGGCGCTTCATCCGAGCGGGCATGCCATCGAGGTACGGATTTGCGCCGAAGAGCCGGCGCGCGAGTTTCGACCGGCGACGGGCCGCATCGGGCTGCTGCGCGCGCCGTCGGGCGCTGGCGTGAGATTCGACAGCGGCATTCGCGAGGGTCAGTCGGTGACGCCGGCTTTTGATTCGATGCTCGCCAAACTCATCGTTCATGGCGCCGATCGCGAGTCGGCGAGGGGGCGGCTCGTCGATGCACTGGCTGGGATGACGCTTTTGGGTGTGTCTACCAATATCGATTATCTGGGCTGCATTGCCGCCCACCCCGCCTTTGCCTCAGCGCGACTTCACACGGGCTTCCTAGCCGAGCACGCCGAGTCCCTGCTCGTCGCGCCGCCACCTCAGGAAGCGGCTTTGGCGCTTGCCGCCGCGGCGCTAGGTTGTCGGGATATTCGCATCATGGTGCACGACACGCCAGCGACTGCCGCTTTGATCGGGCACTGGCGTAACTGACCGACATCGAATCGCCCGGTGGGCCGGATCGTGCGGCAGACCGGGCGGTGACAGGAGACGCGTTTGAAGATTGTGTTCGATGATTCTCAGGGCGGACGACAGCAAGTCGACATCCTCGAGAGGCAGCCCGATCAGACCTTTGAGGTTGGCGGGCGGCGCGTAAGCTTTCGCGAGATCGATGCGGGTCAGTCCGGCCGGGTCCGGATCGCTTTCGAAGGCGAGGCCTTGGAGGGATGGCGCTGGGTTGCAGGTAATGATGTGTACCTGAAGCTTGCCGGTCGACACTGGCATTTTCGGCGCGCCGGGGTCGAAGCGGGAGATGCGGGTGCGGGCTCGGCGCATGCCGAAGTGCGAGCCGAGATGCCAGGTACCGTGGTGGCAATCCACGCGCACGTGGGTGCGCAGGTGGCCCAAGGCGACCGCCTGCTCACCATTGAAAGCATGAAACTTCAAATGACCCTCGCCGCGCCGCGGGCTGGACGGATTCAGGCTGTTCATGTGGCCACCAATGCGAGTTTCGATCGCGGAGTAACGCTGGTGAGTTTTGAGCCTGAGGCTGAGTCGTCCATTTCAGCGGCCGCAGCGGGTACCGCCGACGCCGGGAAGGCGAACTGATATGGCGGTGATCCGCTCTACCCTGCGAACTGGCGATGCCGAGTTTCGTGCCCGCTATCAGCACAACCGCGGCCTTGCGCAGATGCTGCGCGAGCGCCAGCATGAGGCCAGACATTCACGGCCAAAGCGCGACATCGATCGTTTGCGCGCCCAGGGCAAGCTGCTGCCGCGCGAGCGTATCGAAGCCTTGCTCGATCCCGGCACGCCGTTTCTCGAACTGTCCACGCTCGCTGCAAATCAGGCCTATGGCGGTGAGGCACCCGGTGCGAGCTGTATCGTCGGGATCGGCATCGTTTCGGGTCGCGAGGTCATCGTCCATGCCGACGACAGCACCATCAAAGGCGGCGCGTGGTACCCGCTTTCAGTCAAGAAGATCATCCGTTGCCTTGACATTGCCCTGGAGAATCACTTGCCAGTCGTACATTTGTGCGACTCGGCAGGCGGGTTTCTGCAGCTGCAATCCGAAGTTTTTCCCGATCGTTACATGGCCGGGCGGATGTTTCGAAATCAGTCGCTGCTCTCTAAGCGCGGGATCAAGCAGCTCGCGCTGGTGATGGGTCATTGCACTGCGGGCGGGGCCTACATCCCAGCTCTGAGTGATTACAACGTGATCGTCGAGGGAACGGGCGCGGTCTTTCTGGGTGGGCCGCCGCTTGTCAAAGCCGCTACCGGTGCGGTGGTGAGCGCCGATGCGCTGGGCGGGGCGCGAATGCACACCCAGGTCTCGGGCGTGTGCGATTGGGCTGCTGCCTCGGAGGCGGAGGCCATCGCAATCGGTCGTGACATCGTGTCTCAGTGGGAGCCCGCCAGAAAGACTGCCATCGCCTGCGAGCCGGTTGAGGCACCGCTTTATGACGCCGATGAGCTCTACGGGATCCTTCCGGACGACATCAAAAAAGGGTTCGACATGCGCGAGGTGATCGCGCGTCTGGTCGACGGCAGTCGCTTTCACGAGTACCAGCCCGACTATGGCCCGACGCTGGTCTGCGGATTTGCTCATCTGTGGGGCTACCGCATCGGCATCCTCGCCAACAACGGAGTCCTTTTCAACGACAGCACATTGAAGGGGGCGCACTTCATCGAGCTTTGCAACCAGAACAACACGCCGATGCTGTTTCTGCAGAATATCACCGGCTATATGGTCGGTACCGATTACGAGCGCGCGGGAATCACCAAAGACGGTGCCAAGATGATCATGGCGCAGGCGTGCAGCCATGTCCCCAAATTTACCGTGATGTGTCATGCGTCCTTTGGCGCGGGCAACTACGGGATGTGCGGGCGGGCCTTTGACAGTCGGCTGCTGTTTTCCTGGCCTAATCATCAGATCGGTGTGATGGGCGGAGAGCAGGCCGCCAACACGCTGCTCGAGGTGAAATTGCGCCAGCTCGAGCGTGAAGGCAAACCGGTCGATGACGCCGTGCTGCGGGCGCTTCGCGAGGACACGCTGGCCGCCTATCAGAGCCAGCTCTCGGCCTGGCATTCCACTTCCGAGCTCTGGGATGACGGGCTGCTTGATCCGGTTGACACGCGTAATGCGCTCGGTATTGCGATTTCCGCCTCGCTCAATGCACCCATGGGTGTTCCGGGCTATGGTGTACTTCGGCTGTAATTGTTACGGAGGCAGGGGGCATGACACAACGTACGATCGCCGGGCACCGACTCGACTGCAGCATCCAGGATGGCGTGGCGCGGCTCACCATGGCGGCGCCGCAGGTCCGTAACGCCATCGATCTGGGATGGTGTCGCAGCTTTGCGCATGCGGCGCGCGAGTGCACAGCCGATCGCTCGGTGCGAGTGATCGTACTTGCCGCGCAGGGCGATGTGTTCTCGGTCGGTGGTGACCTTGACCACTTTCTCTCCGCGCGCTCGCGGATCCGGGCCGAAGCCTATGAAATGACCCAACTGTTCCACGCCGGGTTGCAGCGGCTCGAGCAGGGTGCGGCGCCCGTAGTGACCGCGCTTCGCGGCATGGCAGCGGGCGGTGGGATGAGCCTCGCGATCTCGGGCGATATCGTTATCGCAAGCCGCAAGGCAAGGCTCGTGACCGCCTACACCCGCTCCGGGCTCACGCCTGATGGGGGACTGACCTGGCGCCTGCCGCGAATCGTGGGTGCCCGCAGAGCGTTTGAGCTGCTCGCGCTCAACGAAACCCTCGATGCTGATCGGGCGTTCGCGCTCGGTCTGGTGACGCAGGTGGTGGACGATGAGTCGTTTGACGTAAGTGTGGAGGCGGTGGTGTCGCAGTTGAAGGCGATGTCGGCTGTTGCGCTGGGTGGCCTGAAAAAACTGATGGCGGTGAGTCCGGGAAATTCGCTCGCCGAGCAGTTCGACCAGGAGTCGGCGACCATTGCCGATACGCTAGACCAACCCGAAACGTCGGCGATGCTCGATGCGTTTCTCGCCCGACGCCAATCCAAGGCCAGGTCATGATTCGCAAAGACTGGTTGCTGCGGCC
>CAZZKA010000080.1:0-13153 GCA_964654745.1 uncultured Bordetella sp.
GAGCGGCACGGTCGCGTTCTGACCGAAAGCCAGGTCGCGGGGCTGGACCGGCTGCTTGATCTGCCAGACAACGAACTGCTCGATCTGGTGCTCGGCCGCAAGGGTGGCGGTGAGGACCCACGCGACAGCGAAACGCTCGCCGTGCTCGAGCTGCTCCGCCGCTGTTAGGATATTTTGGCAACAACCGACCGGGCCAGGCTGAGCCCCACGCCTTGAGGAAGGACAAAGACTATGACAACCAACAAGAAAGCGACGCTCTCCTTTACCGACGGCTCGCCGTCGATCGAATTTCCGATCTACTCGGGTTCGGTGGGGCCGGATGTCATCGACATTCGCAAGCTCTACGGTCAGACGGGCAAATTCACGTTCGATCCGGGCTTCCTCTCAACCGCGGCGTGCGAGTCCAAGATCACCTATATCGATGGTGACAAAGGCGAGTTGCTCTATCGCGGCTACCCGATCGAGCAGGTCGCCGAGCGCTGTGACTATCTGGATACCTGCTATCTGCTGTTGAACGGCGAGTTGCCTTCTGCCGAGCAAAGCAAAAGCTTCAAGTGGAACGTGATGCACCACACCATGGTCCACGAGCAGATGATGCGGTTCTTTCAGGGCTTCAGGCGAGACGCGCACCCGATGGCGGTACTCGTCGGCTGCGTGGGCGCGCTTTCGGCGTTCTATCACGACTCGCTTGATATCGCCGATCCTGAGCATCGGATGATTTCCTCGATCCGGTTGATCGCCAAAATGCCGACCCTGGTGGCGATGGCGTACAAATACTCCATCGGTCAGCCATTCATGTATCCGAAAAATGACCTGAGCTACACCGCGAACCTCATGCGGATGATGTTCGGTACGCCCTGCGAGGATTACACGCCCAATCCCATTCTGGTAAAGGCTCTCGACCGCATCCTGATTTTGCATGCGGACCACGAACAAAACGCCTCGACCTCAACGGTGCGGCTTGCGGGTTCATCGGGTGCTAATCCTTTTGCCTGCATCGCTGCGGGTATCGCGACGCTATGGGGCCCCGCTCATGGAGGGGCGAACGAAGCCTGCCTCGTGATGCTCAACGATCTGCAAAAGGCGGGCGGGGTTGAGAAAGTCGGTGAGTTCATCCGCCAGGTCAAGGATAAATCCTCGAATGTGAAGCTGATGGGATTCGGCCACCGGGTCTACAAAAACTATGACCCGCGCGCCAAGCTGATGCGCGAGACCTGCTACGAGGTGCTCGCCGAACTCGGACTGGAAAACGATCCCTTGCTCAAGCTCGCGATGAAGCTCGAGCAGATTGCTCTCGAAGACGACTATTTCGTCCAACGCAAGCTCTACCCCAACGTCGACTACTACTCTGGCATCGTGCAGCGGGCCCTCGGTATCCCGACCGAGATGTTCACTTGCATTTTCGCGCTCGCCCGTACCGTCGGCTGGATTGCTCAGTGGGCCGAGATGATCAGTGAACCGGACCAAAAAATCGGCCGTCCCCGCCAGCTCTACACTGGCGCTGCGCGCCGCGATTGCTGAAGGGGCTGCACGACTACCGACAAGCGTGTAGCATCCAACGGTGGCCGTGGTGCGCGATGGCGCGCCAGACCGCCCTCCCAGGTCGCGATCCAGAGTCCGGAAGCCGGAGCGGATCGCCAGTGCCGGATCCCTCTTCGGGCGGCGCTGGGCATCTTCAACGAGAAGCTCGTTAGGAAAGGTGAAGAACCATGATGAAGGCATTTCAGTCCAACGCCTATCTTTTCGGCGCCAACGCGCCGTATCTCGAGGAGCTCTACGAGAGCTATCTCAACAATCCAGGCTCGGTCCCCGAAGCCTGGCGACAGTACTTCGACAACATGCAGATGGTGCCGGCGTCCGACGGCTCAGTGCAGTCGCGAGACATCGCGCATGCTCCCATCGTGCAGTCTTTTGCCGAGCGCTCGCGCGAAGGAACGCTGCGTCCTCGGCTGATGGGCGGGGATGCGTCATCGGCCCGCAAGCAGGTTTTTGTTCAACAGCTCGTCGCCGCTTATCGGTTTCTCGGTAATCGCTGGGCTGATCTGGATCCGCTCAAGCGCCAGGAGCGCCAGCCGATTCCTGAGCTGGAGCCCGCGTTCTACGACTTCACCGAAGGCGACCACGCCAATATCTATTCGGCTGCCAATACCTACTTCGGTTTTGACAGCGCGCCGCTTCGCGAAATCGTTCGTGCTCTGCGCGAGACCTACTGCGGTTCGATCGGCGCGGAATTCATGCATATGACGGATCCGGCGCAAAAGCGCTGGATCCAGGAGAGGCTCGAGTCGACTCGCGCGGTACCGGGTTTCTCTGCGGAAAAGAAAAAACGCATTCTCGAGCGGCTAACCGCTTCGGAGGGTTTGGAGCGCTACCTCCATACCCGGTATGTCGGCCAGAAGCGGTTCTCGCTGGAGGGGGGGGAGAGCTTCATTGCGGCGATGGACGAACTTATCCAGCGATCGGGTGAGTCTGGCATCGAGGAAATCGTTATCGGTATGGCTCACCGCGGCCGACTCAACGTTCTGGTCAACGTGCTCGGCAAGATGCCGGGCGACCTTTTCGCCGAGTTCGAGGGTCAGCATGCCGATGACTTGCCCTCGGGTGATGTCAAGTACCACAACGGTTTTTCCAGTGATCTCACCACGCCTGGCGGTCCGGTACACGTCTCGCTCGCCTTCAATCCGTCTCATCTTGAAATCGTCAATCCCGTTGTAGCGGGATCGGCCAAGGCGAGGATGGTGCGCCGAGGTGACCGCAATGGCGACCAGGTCCTGCCTATCGTGGTTCATGGCGACGCGGCGTTTGCCGGGCAGGGCGTCGTGATGGAAACACTCAATCTTGCGCAGACCCGCGGCTACGGTACGCGCGGGACCGTCCATATTGTCATTAACAATCAGATCGGGTTTACCACCTCGGATCCGCGCGATTCGAGATCGACTATCTATTGCACCGATGTAGCCAAGATGATCGAAGCGCCGGTGCTGCACGTCAATGGCGACGATCCGGAGGCGGTCGTCTTTGCGGCGCAGCTCGCGCTCGATTTCCGGCAGCAGTTTCGAAAGGATGTCGTCGTCGACATCGTCTGCTTCCGCAAACTCGGTCACAACGAGCAGGACACCCCGTCGGTGACTCAGCCGATGATGTACAAAAAAATTGCGCTTCATCCTGGCACCCGCAAGCTCTACGCGGACAAGCTTCTCGCGCAAGGTGTGATTCAGGCCGATACCGCCGAGCAAATGTCGAGCGACTTTCGCAAAGCAATGGATGAGGGTAAACACACCTTCGATCCGGTCATCACAAACTTCACGAGTAAATTCGCAGTCGACTGGTTGCCGTTCCTCAATCGCAAGTGGACGGACTCGGCTGACACGGCTCTCCCGCTTGCCGAGCTCAAGCGACTAGGTGAGCGGATAACGACGATTCCTCAAGGCTTCAAACTTCACCCCCTGGTCGAGAAGGTTGTCGCAGACCGGCGGGCGATGGCCAACGGTACGCATCCGCTCGATTGGGGCATGGGTGAGCATCTCGCGTTTGCTTCGCTGGTTGCAGCGGGTTTCGGGGTGCGTGTATCGGGGCAGGATTCGGGCCGCGGCACGTTCACCCACAGACATGCGGTGTTGCACGACCAGAATCGCGAGAAATGGGATCAGGGCGCCTACATTCCTCTGCAGTTCGTCGGCGACAAGCAAGGCCAGTTCATCGTCATCGATTCGGTGCTTTCCGAAGAGGCCGTGCTTGGATTCGAGTACGGCTACGCTACCGCCGAGCCCAACACGCTGGTGATTTGGGAGGCGCAGTTCGGTGACTTTGTCAACGGCGCGCAAGTCGTGATTGACCAGTTCATTTCATCGGGTGAGACCAAATGGGGCCGGGCCTGCGGACTGACGCTGATGCTGCCGCACGGCTACGAGGGACAGGGGCCTGAGCATTCTTCGGCGCGCATAGAGCGATTCCTCCAGCTCTGCGCTGAGCACAACATGCAGGTCTGCCAGCCGACTACTCCGGCGCAGATCTTCCATGTGTTGCGCCGTCAGATGGTACGCATGTTCAGAAAGCCGTTGGTGCTCTTCACACCAAAGTCGCTCCTGCGTAACAAGGAGGCGGTTTCCAGCCTCGACGATCTGGCCAAAGGTGAATTCAAGACCGTGATCGGTGAGACCGACCCGTCGATTGATCTGAAGAAGGTCAAGCGGGTGGTCGTGTGCACCGGCAAGGTCTACTACGATCTGCTCGCAGGACGCCGGGAGCGCAAGCTCGAGGATGTGGCGATCCTGCGCGTGGAGCAGCTCTATCCCTTCCCGCACAAGGCCTTCGAGACCGAGATGCGCAAGATGGCTGCTGCGACCCAGGTCGTCTGGTGCCAGGACGAGCCACAGAATCAAGGTGCTTGGTTCTATGTTCAGCACCATGTTGGCGAGGCTCTCAAGGACGGGCAGGTGCTGAGCTACGCCGGTCGGCCGCCATCGGCCTCGCCCGCTGTCGGTTACTACGACAAGCATTACGCGCAACAAAAAGAGCTGATCGCTGCTGCCTTGGGCGACGCCAAACCGCGCAGCCGCAAGGCGAGCTGAAACTTTTCTGTAGCGACCCGGGTGGCGTGCCGAACGCGCGCCCCGGCTCGGTCGCGAAGACCCAACATACTGAAATCCGGAGAAGAGAGATGGCTCTCATAGAAGTCAAAGTCCCGCAGTTATCCGAGTCGGTCGCTGAGGCGACTCTTTTGCAGTGGCACAAAAAGCCTGGCGATGCGGTAGCGCGCGACGAAAATCTCATCGATGTCGAAACGGACAAGGTGGTGCTCGAGCTTCCTGCGCCATCAGCGGGTGTTCTGGTGTCAGTGATCAAAGGCGATGGCTCAACCGTGGTTTCGGGTGAGGTCATCGCGACGATAGATACCGAGGCCACCGCCGGCGCGGCACCGGCGCCGGCCAAGCCGACGGCGGCCTCCGCGCCAGCGGCCACTGCACCGAGCAGTGCAAAGTCTGGAGTTGCGATGCCCGCCGCAGCAAAGATGATGGCCGAGGCGGGCCTGTCGGCATCTCAAGTCAGCGGTTCGGGACGCGATGGCCGGATCACCAAGGGCGATGTCATTGGCGCTGTCGCAGCCGGTACGCAGGCGTCCGCAGCTGCGCCCGCTGCAGCGGCGTCGGTCTCGATTCCCACCGGTGCGCCGACTGGTTCGCTACCCGCGGTCAAGGCGCCGGTCGATGTGGCGCGTCTCACCGAGGGCCGGCCCGAGCAGCGCGTGCCGATGTCGCGGTTGCGCCAGCGGGTTGCTGAGCGGCTGCTCCAGTCGCAGGCGACCAACGCGATCCTCACCACCTTCAACGAAGTCAACATGCAGCCGATCATGGATCTTCGCAAGAAGTATCAGGATCGGTTCGAAAAGGACCACGGCGTTCGGCTGGGGTTCATGTCGTTCTTCGTTAAGGCGACCGTCTACGCTCTCAAAAAGTTCCCGGTGGTCAACGCGTCGATCGACGGCAGCGACATTGTCTACCACGGCTTTTTCGATATTGGTGTCGCAGTGGGTTCGCCCCGAGGCCTGGTCGTGCCTATCGTGCGTGATGCCGATCAGCTGAGTTTTGCGCAAACCGAAAAGACCATCGCCGAATATGGCAAGCGTGCCCAGGACGGCAAGCTCGGTATCGAAGAGCTCACCGGCGGAACCTTCTCAATCAGCAATGGCGGGGTGTTCGGGTCTATGTTATCGACCCCCATCATCAATCCGCCCCAATCGGCGATCCTGGGCGTGCATGCAACCAAGGAGCGGGCCGTGGTTGAAAATGGTCAGATCGTGATCCGGCCGATGAACTACCTCGCGCTTTCGTACGACCATCGCATCATCGACGGGCGTGAAGCGGTGCTCTTCCTGGTTGCGATCAAGGATGCGTTAGAAGATCCGGCGCGCCTGCTGCTCGACATCTGAGGATAACGTCAGCCATGAGCCAATCTTTTGACGTCATCGTGATCGGAGCGGGGCCGGGTGGCTATATCGCCGCCATCCGCGCAGCGCAACTCGGCATGAAAGTCGCCTGTATCGAAAAGTGGCGCAACCCCAAGGGGGAACCGGCCCTCGGGGGTACCTGTCTCAACGTCGGGTGCATCCCGTCCAAGGCCTTGCTTGCCTCGTCGGAAATGTTCGAATCGATGCTCCATGACGCGGGCGAGCATGGTATTGCGGTGAGCGGCGCCTCGGTCGATGTCGCCAAGATGATGGCCCGCAAGGACGGAATCGTCGGCAAGATGACCAAGGGCATCGAGTTTCTGTTTCGCAAGAACAAGATCACATGGATCAAGGGGCATGGACGGCTCACCGGCAGCGCAGAGGGTCGGTTCACGGTCGAGGTGAGCGGCGAGGGCGAGCCGGTGTCGTGCAGCGCCGGGCAGATCATCATCGCAACAGGCTCAAAGGCCCGACATCTTCCCGGAATTGCTGTTGACAACATTACCGTCTGCGATAACGAAGGTGCGCTCGCCCTCGGCACGGTTCCCAAGCGTCTCGGGGTGATCGGCGCCGGTGTGATCGGGCTTGAGCTCGGTTCGGTCTGGCGCCGCCTGGGTAGCGAAGTAACGATTCTCGAGGCGCTGCCGGAGTTTCTTGCGGCGGCGGATGAGGCGGTACGCAAAGAGGCCTGGAAGCAGTTCACCAAGCAGGGGCTGGCGATTCACCTCGGCGCCAAAATCGGCGAGGTCAAAACGGGCAAGGGCGGCGTTTCCATCGATTGGACGGACTCTTCGGGTACGGCGCAAAAGCTTGATTGTGATCGTTTAATCGTCTCGGTTGGCCGTGTCCCCAATACCGAGGGTCTGGGGCTTGAGGCAATCGGCCTGGCCACGGATTCGCGCGGTTTTATTCCTGTCGACGGCGGCTGCAGGACGACGGTCGCGGGGGTCTGGGCGATTGGCGATGTGGTGCGTGGTCCCATGCTGGCGCACAAGGCTGAGGACGAAGGCGTCATGGTCGCCGAACTCATCGCTGGACAGAAACCGCACATTGACTACAACTGTATCCCCTGGGTGATCTATACCTCGCCGGAGATCGCCTGGGTGGGACAAACCGAGCAGCAACTCAAGGCAGAGGGCCGGGAGTTCAAGAGCGGCCAGTTTCCGTTCGCTGCCAATGGGCGTGCCCTCGGCACGGGCGCCTCGGCCGGTTTTGTGCGGGTATTGGCTGACTCGCGTACCGATGCGGTCCTTGGTGTGCACATCGTCGCGGCAAATGCCTCGGATTTGATTGCCGAGGCGGTGCTTGCCATGGAGTTCAAGGCGTCGGCCGAGGATATCGGCCGAATCTGCCATCCTCACCCCTCGCTATCAGAGGTGGTGCGTGAGGCAGCGCTCGCGGCGACGGACAACCGTGCGCTGAACGGCTGATCGGGTTTCCTGCCGGATGTCTGATGGTGCGATCGTTCTCGCCTACGAGCGGACCCTAGCTGCGCGCGATTTTTCCGACGACCCCGCGCAACGGCGAGCGGTCGAACGGTTACAGGCGATGGCCGACGAGTTGGAAGCAACCATGTCGGGTGCCGGATGGTTCGGTCGGCTGATTGGGCGGCGGCCGATTCCAGTTCGAGGCGTGTGGTTGTGGGGCGGGGTCGGCCGCGGCAAGAGTTTCGTGATGGATTGCTTCTACGGTGCGCTCAATGATCCGCGCAAAACGCGGCTTCATTTTCATGAATTCATGCGCGGGGTGCATCGTGAGCTTGAGGCGCTCAAAGGCACAGCTGATCCCCTTGATGAGGTAGCCAAGCGGATAGCGGTGCGCCATCGCCTGATCTGCTTTGACGAGTTTCACGTTTCCGATATCGCCGACGCAATGATTCTCGAGCGTCTCATGCGGGGACTTTTTTCCAACGGCGTGAGCTTCGTCATGACCTCCAACTACCAGCCCGATGAACTCTATCCCGATGGGCTGCACCGAGACCGTATTCTCCCCGCCATCGCGCTGATCAAGCAGCATGTCGACCTGCTGCAGGTGGACGCTGGTCAGGACTACCGTCGATTGTCGTTTTCCAGGATCGAGGCCTATCTGACTCCCCTCGATACGGCAACGCAGGCGAAGCTCAAGGCAGCGTTTGACGCGGTCGCCGAGACCGCCGACGAGTCCGCAGATCTCCTCATCGAAAATCGGCAAATCCGGGCGCTACGCAGAGCGGGAGGAGTGGTCTGGTTCGATTTTGCGACGCTTTGCGGGGGGCCACGGTCACAAAACGACTACCTGGAGCTTGCGGTGAGATTTCATACCGTCCTGGTTTCCGGTGTACCGAGAATGACCGCAGCGATGTCCTCCGAGGCGCGGCGCTTTGTCTGGTTGATTGATGTGCTCTACGATCAAAAAATCAAGCTGATCCTGTCAGCCGAGTGCGCGCCCGAGTCGCTCTACACCCAGGGCGCGATGGCCGGAGAGTTTCATCGAACGGTGAGCCGGATAGCCGAAATGCAGACGAGGGATTACCTCGAGGCGCCGCGGCGGGGAGTTACCGAACGCCTCGCCTGAACCCTGCCTGAATTGTGCCGGGTCGGGGCATTGAGCCGACGGTCCAGTCCACGTAAGATTTCTTTCTACCTGCTGTTCATTTTCCGCCTCGGCAAATCTGCCAGACTTTCATGACTGAAGTTTTAGATAACGAGTCGATCCGTCGCCGCATTGCCGAGCTGCAACTCGAGCATCAGGGGCTTGATGCGATGATCGACGGGGTGGGATCGGATGCGGACTTCGACGAATTGCAGCTGAGGCGCCTCAAAAAACGGCGCCTGCAGATTCGAGACACGATCGCCCTCCTGCAGATGCGGCTGGTCCCGGACGTGCCGGCCTGAGCGTGAGCGACCGAGAGGTCTTTTTGCGGAGGGTGGCTGCCGCCCTCCAGCCGGATGGTCATGTCGGTGGCCGGTTGCCGGGCTTTGTGCGCCGCGAGGGTCAATTGGGTCTTGCCAAGGCGGTCGCTGAGGCGATTGCCGATCGCTCAACCCTGGTCGCCGAGGCGGGAACCGGCATAGGAAAGACGTTTGCCTATCTCGTGCCGGCGCTATTGAGCGGCGGGATGGTGTTGGTGAGCACCGGTACGCGCAACCTGCAGGACCAGCTGTTCAAGCGCGATCTGCCGAAAGTAAGCCAGGCGTTGCAACTCGGCGAGCGGGTCGCGCTCCTCAAGGGCCGCGCCAACTATGTCTGCCGCTATCACCTGCGACGCAATCTCGAGGAGGGGCGCTTTGAGCGTAGAGAGGACATTGCGATCCTGCGGCGGATCGATCGGTTTGCAGCGCTAAGCGAGACCGGCGACCGTGCAGAAGCCCCGGGTATCGCCGAGGACCTTGCGGTTTGGAGTAAGGCGACCTCCACGCGGGAGAACTGCCTTGGTCAGGACTGCCCCGACTTTCGCGACTGCTTTGTCTTCAAGGCGCGACAAGCCGCGCAGGAGGCTGACATTGTGGTCGTCAACCACCATCTTCTGTGCGCGGATCTGGCGCTGCGCGATGAGGGTGTCGCTGATCTGCTGCCGACTGCGACGGCGGTCATTCTCGACGAGGCACATCAACTGCCCGAGATCGCGACACAGTTTTTCGGGCGATCGGTCAGCTCGCGACAACTCATCGATCTGGCGCGCGATGCCCTGCGCGCCGGCCTCGCCGAGGCCTCGGATGCCGCCGACTGGATAGCCTTGTCGCGAACCCTTGAGCAGGCGCTAAAGCCGTGGCGCCTGGCTGCGCCATCCAGCGGACGCATAGAGCGAGACCGGCTCGCTGCCGATGTTGCTTTCCAGGAAGCGAGTTTCGTCGTAGCCGATGCGATCGCTGCGCTGCGTGAGCCCTTGCAGCTTGCCGCCGAGCGGGGGAGGGAGGTGGCGCGCTTGGCCGCGCGCGCCTCCGAGCTTGACCGATCCTTACGGCAATGGCTCAGCAGTCTGGCGGGTGAGCCGTCGAGGATCTCTGGAGAAGCTTTGGACGCAGCCCATGTTGGCGCCAGTCAGTCGCCGGATGAGGCGACGCCGCCTCAGGCCAGGGACGCGGAAATACTCTGGGCCGATGTAGGCGCGTCATCGATATCGCTCAATACGACTCCCCTGTCGCTAGCTGAAACCTTCGAGCGCCACCGCGAGGCGATGCCACGATCCTGGGTATTCGTTTCGGCGACCCTGGCCGTAGCTGGCGATTTTTCACACTTCACCTCCCTGCTGGGTCTCGCGGATTCCCGTTGCGAGAGCTGGCCGAGCCCGTTCGACACCTGGGAGAACGCCGCGCTCTATGTCCCGCAGCGCTGCGGTGACCCCGGATCGCCTGGGTTTGCCGATCAGATGACCGAGGCGATCTGGCCGCTTCTCGAGGCCAACCGCGGGCGAGCCTTTGTTTTGTGCACCAGTCTGCGGATGGTCGAGCAATTGGGTACCCGGTTCGGCGCGAGGGCGGCGAGCCAGTCCGGTTCGATGGAAATCCTGGTGCAGGGGTCCTCGCCCAGGAACGAACTGCTCGCGCGCTTCCGATCAGGGTCTGCTCCGGTGCTCATAGGAAGCGCAAGTTTTTGGGAGGGCGTGGATGTCGTGGGCGAGCAGCTTTCGCTCGTGGTCATAGACAAACTTCCGTTCGCACCCCCGGATGATCCGGTTCTGAAAGCGCGAAGCGACGCCCTGCGACGCAGCGGCGGTGATCCTTTTGGAGCCATCCAACTGCCGGCGGCCGCTATGGCGCTCAAGCAGGGTGCGGGCCGTTTGATTCGCTCGGAGCAGGACCGCGGTCTGCTCGTGATCTGCGATGAGCGGCTGGTGACGCGCGGGTATGGCAAACGCCTGAGGGCGAGCCTTCCGCCGATGCCGCTTACGCGGTCCGAATCAGAGGCGATAGGGTGGATTCGCGATCGCTCTCCGGTCGCGGCCAAGTCCGGTCGAAACGGCTAGCGCCAGATCTGATACCACTTACGATCGGACTGCAGGCTTCGTGCTGCGTCGCCAGCGGAGAAATTCTTATCGATCACGCGGCGCGTGTCATCGCGCAATTCAGGCATGCCGAGCTTGTCATAGGACTCGGCGAGAATAAAGAGCGCGTCCTGGGTGGCCCGCGCATCCGGAAACTGCCGGATCACACCCTGAGCGCGGTTGGCCGCAGCCACGTAAGCGCCACGGCGAAAGTAATAGCGGGCGACGGCAAGTTCTCCCGTGGCCATGGCGTCGACGAGGTAAGCCATCCGGTCACGGGCGTCGTCAACGTATCGGCTCTGGGGAAAGCGGGCGATCAGGGTGCGAAACGCATCAAATGCGTCGCGAGCTGCTTGCAGATCGCGTTCGGCCAGATTTTGTCCTCCGAGGGCTGCAAACAGGCCTTCCTGCTCGTTGAAGTTGATCACACCCTTCATGTAAAACGCGTAATCGAGGGTCGGATGGTTGGGGTGGAGTTTGATGAAGCGGTCGAGCGCTGCGACTGCTAACACGCGCTCGTTATTGCGGAAGTGTGCGTAGGCGATCTGCAGTTGCGCCTGCTCGGCCCAGCGGCCGAAGGGATAGCGGGACTCCAGTTTTTCGAGGAGCTTGATCGCCGCAGCCCAATTACGGCTATCGAGGTCCTTGCGTGCCTCGCTATAGAGTCTGTCCGGCGGCCAGCCCACCGTCTCGTCGATCTCCTTCATGGTCCCGCAGCCCGCGCTCAGCAGGACCGCACCGATGGCGAGAAGGGCAGCCAAACGGCGGACCAGAGAAAAACGGATAATGACGAGGTTCATCGATCCATTATAGCCAAGGCCCTGCCTCTGCGGACCCGTCAGGGGGCAGGTCCCTTGATTCGCCTGGGGTCCCTTCAGCGTTCAACGTATCCTGGAGCGGTTTAACGGGCTGGCTGGCCCGTCGCGTGGGCACAGCGGGCATAAGGCGGCTCAACATCGGCGCGGCGCGCCGGGAGGAAGACCAGTTGGCACAGGCAGACCCCGGGGCGCAGAGTGCGGATACGGCAGCAGCCGGTTCGATAGAGCTGCTGACGGCCGGCTTTTCCGGTGAGAGACTGGACCGGTTTCTTGCCCGGTCCCTGCCGCAGTACTCGCGAACCAGGTTGCAGCGGTGGATCGAACTTGGTGCGGTCACCTGGGATGAGCGAGTGCTCGGGCGGCGCCACCGCCTGTCGGGGGTCGAGACCTTGCTCGTCGATCCGCAGCCCCTGGAGGCCGATTCCGCCTTTGAGCCGGAACCGGTTGATTTTCCCGTGGTTTTTGAGGACGACGCGATACTGGTGATTGATAAGCCCGCGGGACTGGTGGTCCATCCGGCAGCCGGCAACTGGCATGGCACGCTGCTCAACGGCCTGCTCCATCGCTATCAAAGTCAGACCGCATTACCCCGTGCAGGGATCGTCCACCGATTGGACAAGGATACGAGTGGATTGATGGTCGTTGCCCGCACGGAGCGCTCGATGGCGGCGCTTAGCGAGCAGTTGTCGGATCGCAGCATGGGGCGGCGCTACCTTGCCCTGGTCCTCGGTTCTCCGGGCGACCGGGGAGTGGTCGAAGCGCCGATAGGCAGGGACCCGGTTCAGCGGGTGCGGATGGCTGTGGTCTCAGGATCGGCCGGGCGCCAGGCGCGGACCAGCTTTCGTACGCTCGCGGAGGGACGTTTGGGCGTTCGCCGGGTGACACTCATCGAATGCCGTCTGCATACAGGCCGCACACACCAGATTCGAGTCCATATGCGTCACATCGGGACGCCCATCATCGGAGACGAGTTGTATGGTGGGTTGGCCCACGACGCCTGCCCGCGCCAGGCGCTGCACGCCTGGCGGCTGACCCTGGTCCACCCGGTGTCGGGTCGCAGCCGCGCATGGGTTTCGGGCTGGCCGGCCCAGCTCGCCGCGCTGCTCGGCGAGACCGGGATCGACCCGGAGGAGGCAATGACGCTTGCCGGGAGCCCCTGGAGTGACTGAATCAATCGGCGAGGCTAACCGGGCGGCGGACTTGCCGGTTATCGAGGCGGGCTGGCCGCTACCGAAAGGCGTGCGTGCGCTGGTGACAACCCGCTCCGGTGGCGTCAGCGAGGGGGCCTACGGTCTTCATGGAGGGGCGGTTGGCGGGCTCAACCTCGGGCTTCGATGCGGCGATGATACCGATAGGGTGCTCGCAAACCGGGCCCGGCTGAGGACCATCCTGCCAGCGGAACCCCTGTGGCTGAATCAGGTACAT
>CAZZKA010000081.1:0-13126 GCA_964654745.1 uncultured Bordetella sp.
GGCCTCTACGACTACGATGCCGTCTCCCGACTGCGCGACTCGCAGTTGGGCGACGAGCGTGTTCGCGACATCAACAACTACATCGTCCAGGGCGTTTTGTGGCAGGCCTTTGAGTCCGACAAGCCTGTCGTTCTGCTCATTGACGAGGTTGATAAAGCCGACATCGAGTTTCCGAATGACTTGCTCCGTGAGCTCGACCGGATGGAATTTTATGTGTACGAAACCCGGCAACTCGTGCGGGCAAAGCACAGGCCGGTTGTCATCATCACTTCCAATAATGAAAAGGAGCTTCCGGACGCGTTTCTGCGCCGCTGCTTTTTTCACTACATCAAGTTTCCTGATCGAGAAACGATGCAGCGCATCGTCGACGTGCATTACCCGGATATCAAAAAGCAGTTGCTCGCCCAGGCGCTGGAAGCGTTTTTCCAGATCCGCGATCTCCCCGGGCTCAAAAAGAAACCCTCAACCTCCGAACTGCTCGACTGGCTGAAGCTTCTGCTGGCTGAGGATATTCCGCCTGAAGCACTCCGCTCCGCCGACAACAAGGCGATCATTCCGCCGCTGCATGGCGCACTCCTGAAAAACGAACAGGATGTGCACCTGTTTGAACGGCTGATCTTCATGGCAAAGCACAACCGCTGACCATTCGCTCGGAGCCCTGCCGTCCTGCGCAGAACCGGGGAGTCCAATCATGCTGATAGATTTTTTTCTGCACCTCAAGCGAGCCAAGCTGCCGGTCTCCATAAAGGAGTACCTCATGCTGATCGAGGCGCTCGGCAAGTCCGTGATCGGTCCCTCGGTCGATGATTTTTACGTGCTGTCTCGAGCCGCACTGGTCAAGGACGAACGCAATTTCGATAAATTCGACAAAGCGTTCGGTGCCTATTTCAAGGGTGTCCAGAGCATTCCGGGCATTGATCTGGACCTGCCGCTCGACTGGCTCAAACGCAAGCTGCAGCGCGAGTTCACGCCCGAAGAGAAGGCTGCGATCGAAGCGATGGGCGGGCTGGACAAACTCCTCGAGCGCCTGCGGCAACTTCTGGAAGAGCAGAAGGCAAGGCACGAGGGCGGCAACAAATGGATCGGTACCAATGGAACATCGCCGTTCGGCAACGGCGGCTTCAACCCTGAAGGAATCCGCATAGGGGGCCCCTCCGCCGGTAACCGGACGGCAGTCAAGGTCTGGGAGCAGCGCGCCTACCGGGATTACGACGACGAGGTCGAGCTAGGCACCCGCAACATCAAGGTCGCATTACGCCGCCTTAGAAAGTTTGCGCGCGAAGGCGCAGCAGAAGAACTCGATCTTGACGATACCATTTCATCAACCGCTCGCAATGCAGGGTTCCTGGATATCAAGCTGGTCCCCGAACGCCACAACACCATCAAGGTCCTGATGCTGCTCGACGTCGGCGGGACGATGGATGACCACATCAAGCAAACTGAGGAGCTGTTTTCAGCAGCCCGCTCCGAACTCAAGCACCTCGAGTTCTATTATTTCCACAATTGCGTCTACGATTTTGTCTGGAAAAACAACCGCCGTCGGCACGCGGAGCGCTTTCCCACCTGGGATATCCTGCGCAAGTACAACGCCGACTATAGGCTGATCCTGGTCGGCGACGCCACCATGAGTCCATACGAAGTACTCCAGCCGGGTGGCTCGGTCGAGTACAACAACGAGGAACCCGGCGCGGTCTGGCTGCGCCGGCTGGTCGAACGCTTCCCAAAGTTCGCGTGGCTCAATCCCGAGCCAGAAGGCGTCTGGGAGTACCGGCAGTCGATAGGTGTGATCCGTCAGATCATGAATAACCGGATGTACCCGGTGACGCTTCAGGGACTTGAGCGCGCGATGCGCGAATTGTCGAAATAGTCGGCCCCGTTGGTATGCGCTGCTCTCACCCGGCGTTGACGCAGCGTCGACACGCCGACCAGTACTGCGCCGGACGGCGGGATTGCAGGCGTTTCCGCCTCAATCTGCAGGCGGGGCAATCCGCAAGCCCGCCGAGCCGGTCGTAGACGTTTCTCGCCAGTGTTTCACCCAGCCATCAGCCTCGAGGCCGAGCTTGCGTTCGAGCAACTGCGCCCTGGACTCGAGCATGTTCCATTTCGCGATGAACGAAGGCCCGTTAAAACCTAGCAGAACGGAATTGCCCGTCTGACATTGCGGCAACTCAAGCACGCGGCCATCAAACGCCTGCCGCAGGCGCTCGACATTCCCGGCGAAGGATTCATGAGTGCCAAAGAGGTTGACCACGAGGATCCCGGGGACTGCGAGCAGCAGGCGGCAACCCCGGTAAAACTCAAGCGAATCGAGAACCGGGCCCTGAGCGAGCGCATCGTAGACATCGACCTGGACGATATCGAAACGCGCGGATGATTGCTTCCTGACGAACGCCTCGCCCTCCTCCACGCAAAGCGTGAAGCGGCGGCTCTCGGGCGGCAGATGAAACCACTGTCGAGCGGCTGCAACGACATTCCGACTCGGCTCGACGACTGTTAGCGTGGCACCGGGAAGTCGGGCTAGGCAAAACTTAGTGAGTGATGCCGCGCCCAGGCCGATCTGAAGAATCGATTGCGAGGCCCGCATGAAGAGCAGCCACGCCATCATCTGGCGGTTGTACTCGATCGGCAAATCGTTGGGGCGCCCGAGTCGCATGGCGCCCTGCACCCACTCGGTACCGAAGTGCAGATAACGTAGCCCGTCGCTCTCTGACAGCGTGATCTCTGGCTCTTTGAAGGCTTTCAACGGGGTGTCAGCCGACACGCTTCGCAGGCTAGCGCACGTCTCACCGCAGCGACAGCCCGACCAGCATATCGTTCAGACGGCGCACGAATCCGGCAGGGTCTTCCAGTTGACCACCTTCGGCAAGCACGGCCTGATCAAATAGCAAGGGCGCCCACTGCGGACAGCGGCCTGGGTCGGTCTTGAGCGAAGCCACGAGCGGATGCGATGTGTTGATCTCCAGAATCGGCTTTCGCGCCGGCGCAGCCTGCCCAGCCTGTTTGAGCAGTCGCTCCAGATGCCCGCTTATTTCGCCTTCATCGGAAACCAGACACGATGCGGAATCAGTGAGTCTCGAGGATACGCGGACCGACTTGACCCGCTCGCCCAAGGCCTCCGCAATGCGGTCGAGGACCTCCTTCCACTCGCCAGAACGCTCTTCAGCCGCTTTCTTTTCGGCCTCATCGGCGAGTGCACCCAGGTCTAGCCCCCCTCGGGCGATCGACACCAGCTCCTTGCCCTCGAACTCAGACAGGAAGGAAAGCATCCATTCATCTACCCGGTCGGTGAGCAGCAGCACCTCCAGACCTTTCTTGCGGAAAACCTCGAGGTGCGGACTGTTGCGCGCGGCTGCAAGCGATTCTGCGGTGACGTAGTAGATGCCCTTCTGCCCCTCCTTCATGCGGGACAGGTAATCACTGAGCGATACCGTCTGCTCGTCATTGTCGGAGGTGCTCGAAGTAAATCGCAGCAGCTTGGCGATCCGCGCCTGATTGCCGAAGTCTTCGCCCAGGCCCTCCTTCAGAGCCTGCCCGAATTCCTTCCAGAAAGACGCGTATTTCGCGGCATCATTGCCCGCGAGGTCCTCGAGCATCCCGAGCACCCGCTTGGTGCAACCCTCGCGGATGGCGCGAACATCCCGACTTTCCTGAAGAATCTCTCGCGAGACATTAAGCGGCAGGTCAGCCGAGTCGACAACGCCCTTGACGAAACGCAGGTAGACCGGCATCAGCTGCTCGGCGTCATCCATGATGAAAACGCGCCGTACGTAGAGCTTGATGCCCCGGCGCTGCTGCCTGTCCCACAAGTCGAACGGCGCCTTCGACGGGATGTAGAGCAACTGGGTATATTCGGTGCGACCCTCGACACGGTTATGCGTCCATGACAGGGGCTCGCCACCTCCCTGGGCAAGGAGTTCAAAAAATGTCTTGTACTGCTCCTCGGTGATCTCCGACTTCGGCCGGGCCCAGAGCGCGCTCGCCTGGTTGACGGTTTCCCACTCGTCGGTGAGCTTTTGTTCCTTCGCTTCGCTGTCCCATTGCTCCTTGCGCATGCGGATCGGCAGCGACACATGGTCGGAGTATTTGCGGATGATCGACCTGAGCTTCCATCCCGACAGCAGGTCACTAAACCCCTCGCCCTCATCGGCTTCAGGGTCAGCCCTCAAATGGAGAACCACGTCGGTCCCGCGAGTCGAGCGCTCAACCGTCTCCACGGTAAAGCTGCCACTGCCATCCGACTCCCAACGCACCGCCTCGGTCGCGCCGAGTCCCGCCCGGCGCGAGATCACGGTCACGCGGTCGGCAACGATGAAGGCCGAGTAGAACCCGACGCCGAACTGGCCGATCAGCTGCGAATCCCGCGCCTCATCACCCGACAGTTTGCCGAAAAATTCCCGGGTACCGGACCGGGCGATCGTACCTAGGTGTTCGACCGCTTCGTCGCGGCTCAATCCCACTCCATTGTCCGAAATCGTGAGGGTGCGCGCCTCTTTGTCAAAGTCGATCCGGATTTCGAGATCCGTCCCGCCCTCGAGCAGATCCGGCCGCGCCAGAGCCTCAAACCTGAGCTTGTCGCAGGCGTCCGAGGCGTTGGAGACCAACTCGCGCAGAAAAATCTCGCGGTTGCTGTACAGGGAGTGAATCATCAGCTTGAGAAGCTGCGTCACTTCGGTCTGAAAGCCGAGGGTTTCTTTCATGTTGCCCATATGCGGTAGCGGATGAAGAGTTGAACGATCGGTCGGATTATTCACCGGAGGGTCGAAAACCGGGAGCAAACCGCCAACCGCGCATAGTGGGGGCGATCACCCGGATTTCAAGGCCCGCGGTCATAGGCCCGAAACCGAAGCGAAATGTCCCGCTACCAGATCATCGGGCACGTCTTCGAAGCGGGCGGGAGACCAGCCGGGGTTCCGGTCTTTGTCGATCAGCAAAGCGCGGACGCCCTCGGGGAAGTCGTGATGCCGCTGGAACTGACGCGCCAGGACCAGGTCCAGTTCAAGCACCTGTCCCAACGACAGGCGGCGACAGCGTCGCAGGTACTCCAGGCTGACATGGGCTGCGGTTGGGGACCCGTTTGCCAGACTGGCAGCGGGTGCCTCGAACCAGGGATCTTCCTGCGCGGCTGCCGCCAG
Source organism: uncultured Bordetella sp. (assembly GCA_964654745.1). Classification (GTDB taxonomy): domain Bacteria; phylum Pseudomonadota; class Gammaproteobacteria; order Burkholderiales; family Burkholderiaceae_E; genus SYIM01. The sequence continues at coordinate 5,133 of CAZZKA010000081.1, forward strand.
AGCGTCGCGCATCGAAATGACGTCAGGCTGCGTCCCAATAAAGCGCAGGGCATCGGAATACGCCTGCAGATTGGAAGATGGCAGACCGGGTTTGCAGCGGCGATGCAGCGAAGCCACCACTCGGGACAACTTCGCCAAGTCACGCCTGGGCGCTCCGCTCCAGTCAAGCTCTGCAATCGCTGAAAAAAGTTCGTCCCGCAATTCAGCGGCGACAAAGGCGTCAGCCAGCCCTGCAAAAACCGCATCCGCCGCGTTGATCACGAGCCCGGTTAGCGCCATCACGGTTCCCGCCGCACCGGGTACCCGGTTCAGAAAAAATCCTCCCCCAACATCCGGAAACAAACCAATGTGGATCTCAGGCATGGCCATACGGAGGTTTTCCGTCACCACACGCAGCGACGCGCCGGCGGCAAGTCCCAGTCCGCCGCCCATGCACACCCCGTGTATCCATGCGAGAAGCGGTTTGGGATATTCGTGAATCATCCGATCGAGTTGATACTCGACCTCAAAAAAGCTGTCACCGTAGATAAAACGTGATGATCCCCCCGCCCTCACGTGTCGAACCACCTCCGCGACATCGCCGCCTGCCGAGAATCCCTTGTCGCCAGCCCCTTCGAGCACAACTGCGACGATGTCCTCGTCTGCCGCCCATGCACGCAGACGATCGCGCAGCAACTCACACATTTCGAGCGTGATGGCATTGAGCTGCCTGGGACGGTTCAAGCGCGCGATCCCGACGCTGCGGCGATTGCGCGTAGAGAGCGTCTCGAAGATTACGGGGGCGTTTTCCGCAGAGGTGGGCATGAACTCGAGTCCGTGAAACCGGCAGGTCCTGCAGCCGGATAGTGTGCTTCAGGGAGGCGCGATCCTGAGAGTCTGACCTTGGCGGAGAAGCCTGAAGGCCTGCTCCTCGATTCCGTGCAGTCGCCGCGCCGCGGCCAGTTCACCAATCGGCGCATCGAGAGGCTCATCCGTCAATTCAAAACTTCCCCAATGGATTCCTATCGACAGTCGTGAACGAACGTCCAGATGTATCCGTACCGCCTCTTCGGGGTCGACATGCTGATCCTTCATAAACCAGCGAGGAGCGTAGGCGCCGACCGGAATTGCGGCAACATCGAATCCGCCAAAGCGCTCTCCGATGTCGGCAAAATCGCGCGAGTAGCCCGTGTCACCGGCGAAATAAAACGAAAATCCCGGTCCTCTCAGTACCCAACCGCCCCAGAGCGTTCTATTGCGATCAAACGGAGACCTGGCACTCCAGTGCTGGGCAGGCACAAAGTGCACCTCGACGGAGCCCAGACGCGTATGGTCCCACCAGTCAAAGGCCTGCGCGCCCGCGATACCTTCGCGCTCGAGCCAGCGCTCGATGCCCAGCGGAACCAGGAATTTAGGAGCTCCGCCCCGCTGTGCCGCGAGCGCCTTGACCGTCTGCTCGTCCAGATGATCGTAGTGCGAATGCGAGATGAGTACCAGGTCTATTCTCGGCAGTTCGTCCAGCCTCACATTGAGCGGAACCCGTCTGCGCGGCCCCATCCACTGCACGGCAAACGCCCGCTCGGAAAAATGCGGATCGGTGAGGATGTTGAGCCCTCCCACCTGCACCAACAGCGTGGCGTGCCCGATCCAGGTCACGCTCGGCTCGGAGCGATTACTGGCCAACCACTCCAACTCAGGGCGTTCCTGCGGGAACTGGTATCCGTTGATGTGCTCGGAGGGCGGTCTGGGGAGCCCATCGCGCATTCGTTCATAGGTCCAGCGCAGCAACTCCGACAAAGGTTTGCCACCAGGCGGGCCGTAGTTGTTGGTAAAGCCGGTCTCCGTATGGTGCCGCTTTGCGGGATCGTAATAAGGGTTTTTGCCCGAACACGCTGCGCCCCCCAGCACAGCGAACACGACCAGCGCCCCAACCCGGCACAGGCGGTATGCCGCAGACATAAGCTCTCGTTACCCGCGCGACGCCGCTGCCTGCGCACGCGGGATGCTCAGACGCGGATCACGGACTCTGGGCTCGATCAGGTTGCCTTTACGCGCGCGGCTCCCGGCCCAGGCGCTGATCTGCGCTCGCGAAAGCGCCCGGCTGACCGGTTTGGCGCCGCGGCCGACTCCCTCCAGCAGCACGCCCTCCGGGCCACAAACAACGGCAGCGGCAAGGTCCACATCATCATCCAGACCCATCAAAATGACGCCACGCCCGCCGCTACGCAGCACTTTCGCCTCGCCAAGTCCAAAACTGAGCGCCCGGCCCTCTGAGGACACACACAACACCGTGTCGGCCCCAAGGCTGAACAGAGCCGGACGAATCGGGGAATCCCCGTCATCGAGCGTAAGGAAAGCCTTGCCTTGACGGGTACGCCCCACCAGATCGCCCGCCTGACAGATGAACCCGTTACCGCGCCGGGTCGCGATCATCACGCCAACTTGTACCGAGGCTGCAAAGACATGATCGATCCGCGCGCCAGCCTCCGGCTCCACCAGCGAGGTGATGGGTGCGCCGTCGCCCCGCGCCGAAGGAAGCTGCGAAACCGGCACGGAGTAAGCCCGTCCGGTCGAAGAAAGCGCAAAAAGCTGATCGGTTGTCATTACTTCATACGCGCCATACAAACCATCCCCCGCCTTGAAACCGAACTGCGACCAGTCGTGACCGTGTCCCTGGCGGGCTCGAACCCAGCCGCGCTCGGACACGATGACCGTCACCGGCTCCTCGGCGATGCGGATTTCGGCAACGGTCTTTTGCGCCGCCTCGATCAGCGTGCGGCGATCGTCGCCATATTGCTTGGCGTCCGCCTCAACCTCCCGCACAACCTGCCGCCGAAGTGCCGCGCTGCTGCCCAGCAGGGTTTCCAGGGCAGCCTTGTCCTTTCGCAGCGTCGCGAGTTCCGCTTCGATGCGAATACCCTCCAGGCGCGCGAGCTGGCGCAGCCGGATCTCCAGGACATCCTCCGCCTGCCGATCGCTCAAACCGAAGGCAGAAACGAGCGCAGCCTTGGGCTCATCGGATTCACGAATAATACGAATCACGCGGTCGATGTCGAGCAAGACGGCGAGACGGCCTTCAAGGATATGGATCCGGTCATCGACCCGTTCCAGCCTGTGGCGGCTGCGTCGAGTCACCGTCGCAACCCGGAACTCAGCCCATTCCGAGAGCATCTGCAGCAGAGACTTCTGACACGGACGCCCGTCGAGCCCGACGCTGACCAGATTGACCGCTACGCCGGTTTCGAGACTGGTTTGTGCGAGCAGCACATTGAGCAGTTCCTGCTGATCGATACGCGAGGAGCGAGGCTCGAATACCAACCGCACTGGCGCATCCTTGCCCGATTCGTCGCGAACGCCATCAAGGACTGTGAGAACCGTCTGCTTGAGTTGCAATTGATCGGCGGTCAGCGCTTTGCGGCCAAGTTTGACCTTGGGATTGGTGAGATCCTCGATTTCTTCCAGCACCTTCTGGGCCGAGACGCCAGGCGGCAGTTCGGTGATCACCAACTGCCACTGCCCTCGCGCGAGATCCTCGATCATATGGCGCGCACGGACCTTGACCGATCCGCGTCCACTTGCGTAGACCTCGCGAATCTCCGATGAAGAGGAAATGATCTGCGCGCCGCCCGGGAAGTCTGGGCCGGGAAGATGCTCCATCAGCGCGTCAACAGACATGTCGGGTTGCCTGATCAGGGCAGCCGCGGCGGCCGCTACTTCACGCAGATTGTGCGATGGGATTTCCGTCGCCAGGCCCACCGCGATCCCCGATGCTCCGTTGAGCAGGACCATGGGCAGTCGCGCTGGAAGTTGCCGTGGCTCCTCCGCCGACCCGTCATAGTTAGGCACGAAATCGACCGTACCTTCGTCGATTTCGTCCAGCAGCAATCGCGAGAATGCGGTCAGACGCGCTTCGGTATAGCGCATCGCCGCCGCACCGTCGCCGTCACGCGAACCGAAATTACCCTGACCATCGACCAACGGGTAGCGCAGCGTGAAATCCTGCGCCATTCGCACCAGGGCCTCATACGCGGCCACATCGCCGTGCGGGTGGAAGCGGCCGAGTACATCGCCCACCACGCGCGCGGACTTGACCGGTTTGGCTCCCGGCGCCAGCCCCATCCGCTCCATGGCGAACAGGATCCGGCGTTGCACTGGTTTCTGGCCGTCGCAGACGTCGGGCAGCGCCCGGCCCTTGACCACCGATACGGCGTACTCCAGGTAGGCGCGCTCGGCATAGCGAGCAAGCACCAGCGAGTCGCCCTCCTCGCCAGGCGCTGCACCGCCGCCGCCGAACATATCAATCTGCGAGTTACTCATATGTCCGCTTCTACCTCGTGCCCACGAGCCTCGAGCCAGGCCCTGCGCGCCGGTGCCTCGCCTTTCCCCATCAGCATGGTGAAACGCTCGACCGTCGCGCCACGGTCAACATCGCCATAGCCGACTCGCAGCAGCCGCCGGGTTTCGGGGTTCATCGTGGTCTCCCAGAGCTGCTCCGCGCTCATCTCTCCCAGGCCCTTGAAGCGGGAAATTGTCCACGCGCCATCACGAATCCCGTCCTTTCGGAGCTTGTCCTCGACGTGTCGCAATTCCCCCTCGTCGAGGCAATACACTTTGCGCAGCGGCCGCTTTCCCTGCGCCGGCACATCGAGGCGGTAAAGCGGTGGCCGGGCGATCCACACATGGCCCCTCTCGACCAGCCGCGGGAAGTGCCGGAAAAACAGCGTCAACAGGAGTACCTGGATGTGCGCTCCGTCGACATCCGCATCCGACAGGATGCACAGGCGCCCGTAGCGAAGCCCCGACAGATCGGGCTCTTCATCCGGTCCATGCGGATCGACGCCGATAGCCACCGAAATGTCGTGAATTTCATTGTTGGCGAACAATCGGTCCCGGTCGGTTTCCCAGGAATTGAGCACCTTGCCACGCAGAGGCAGGATGGCCTGAAATTCCTTGTCGCGGCCCATCTTGGCCGAGCCACCCGCAGAATCCCCCTCGACCAGGAAGATCTCGTTGCGGGTCAGGTCGGTCGACTCGCAGTCGGTCAGTTTGCCGGGCAGGACGGCGACACCCGACCCCTTGCGTTTTTCTACCTTCTGCGTTGCACGACTTCGCGCCTGCGCCTGACGAATGACAAGCTCGGCGAGCTTGCGGCCGTGATCCACATGTTCGCTCAGCCAAAGTTCGAAGGGTGGTCGTACCATAGAGGACACCAGACGCAGTGCATCGCGCGAGTTCAGACGTTCCTTGATCTGCCCTTGAAACTGCGGATCGAGCACCCTTGCTGACAGGACAAAACTGACCCGGGCAAATACGTCTTCTGGAAGGAGTTTGATGCCTTTCGGGAGCAGGCTATGGAGGTCGATGAAACCCTTTACAGCGGCAAACAGGCCATCCCGCAAGCCCGCCTCATGCGTGCCGCCCGCCGTCGTAGGGATCAGATTGACATAGCTCTCGCGAAACGGCGCACCCTCCTCCGTCCACACGACCAGCCACTGTGCGCCCTCGCCCTCAGCGAAGGTATCGTGCTCGGCGCTTACCAACTGGTCGCCGGCGAAGGCTGGTATGAGCGGCGCGCTCGCCCCAGCGGCAGCCAAGGCCTCCTGGAGGTAGCTGGCCAGCCCATTCTCGTAGATCCAAGTCTGCACACGCCCACTTTTTTCGTCAGAAAGCGTCACCCGCAGCCCCGCCAATAGCACGGCTTTGGATCTCAGAAGTTGGACGAGTTCAGCCTGCGGGATCGCTGCACTATCGAAATATTTGGGGTCGGGCCAACAGCGCACGCGCGTGCCGTGTTTGGGCTCACCCCGATCTGCAGTCCTCGATGTGAGCGGCTCGGCAACCTCCCCGCCAGCGAAGCTGATGCGGTGGACGCCGCCGTCTCGCCATACGGTTACCTCGAGCTTTTTGGATAACGCGTTGGTGACCGACACGCCGACGCCGTGAAGGCCGCCCGAAAAGCTGTAGGCACCTGCACCTCCGACTTTCTCGAACTTCCCGCCCGCGTGCAAACGCGTAAAGACAATCTCAACGACCGGGGCGCGCTCCTCGGGATGCGCGCCAACCGGAATACCGCGGCCGTCATCCTCAACGCTGATACTGCCATCGGCATGCTGGGTGACCGAGATGGACCGGCACATGCCGGCGAGCGCCTCATCGGCAGCGTTATCGATAACCTCCTGCACGATGTGCAGCGGGTTGTCGGTCCGGGTGTACATTCCCGGGCGGCTGCGGACGGGCTCGAGCCCCTTGAGCACCCGTATGGACGATTCGCTGTACTGAGCTGGCCCTGACGCGGAACGCGACGCCATCCATTGACTCCTTAGCGCAGGCAGACCTGCGGACGGCGCGGATTGTACTCGGGCTGCGCCGGCTCGGTCCTGCGTGCCCGAGTCGCGGCAAGGGTGCCGGGGCCGCTGCTATCTCATACCTGCCGGCTACCAGGTACCCGGTACGAGGATTTCCCTGTCAACCTTAGTTACGTCGGTATGGCCACAAAAGGCCATCGAGATTTCCAACTCTCGCTGAATGATCTCCAGCGCGCGGTAGACCCCCTGCTCACCCATCGCACCGAGGCCATACAGGAACGCCCGACCGATCATGGTGCCACGGGCGCCGAGCGCGATCGAGCGCAACACATCCTGTCCGCTCCGGATACCACTGTCCAGCCAGACTTCCATCTTCGAGCCGACCTCCTCGGCAATTGCTGGGAGGGCCTTGATCGAGGACATCGCTCCATCCAACTGCCGTCCGCCATGATTGGAAACGATCAGTGCATCCGCACCGCTGTCGACCGCATGGCGGGCATCGATCGGCTCCATGATGCCCTTGAGGATCAGCTTGCCTCCCCAGCGCGATTTGATCCATTCGACGTCATCCCAGCTCAGGGTGGGATCAAACTGCTGACTCGTCCACGCGCCGAGCGAGGACATGTCGCTCACCCCCTTGACATGCCCAACGATATTGCCGAAGTGGCGTCTCTGAGTACCCAGCATCTGCAGGCACCATCGCGGCTTCGTCATCATGTTCAGGATATTCGCCAGGGTGAGCTTGGGTGGAGCCGAGAGACCGTTCTTGAGGTCCTTGTGTCGCTGACCGAGAATCTGCAAATCGAGGGTGAGCACCAGAGCCGAGCAGTTTGCTGCCTTGGCTCGGTCAATGAGGCGGGCTACAAAATCCCGGTCGCGCATTACATAAAGCTGAAACCAAAAAGGCGCAGTCGTGTGGGCAGCAATATCTTCAATCGAACAGATGCTCATCGTCGACAGTGTGAAGGGAACGCCAAACCGCTCGGCCGCGCGCGCCGCGAGAATCTCGCCATCGGCATGCTGCATCCCGGTCAATCCCGTCGGCGCGATCGCAACCGGCATCGCGACGGGGTGGCCGACCATCGTGCTGCGCGTGCTACGGCCGTCCATGTTGACAGCCACCCGCTGACGAAACTTGATCGGGGCGAAGTCGTCCACGTTGGCCCGATAGGTGCTCTCGGTCCAGGAACCGGAGTCGCAGTAATCGAAGAACATTTTCGGGACCCGGCGGCGGTGGAGCTCGCGGAGGTCCTCGATGCAGGTAATCGGTGCAGGCATGGTCCGATCCGGTGAAGGCTTGGTGACCGAATGGTAACGCAGACAACACTCGGGGCTGCGGGGGGGGGTAACGATAGTTGGGGCCGCCCGCGCCTTGTGCCAACATAGCACCAGGGCGGTCCTGCGACTGCACACCTTCCCCAGTGAAATCGATCATCCCATGGCCGAAAACCCCCTCTTTAAGTTAGCGGGCGTGATGGGCATGCCGGTTGCGCAGTCCCGGTCTCCCCTCATCCACAACCACTGGATTGCCGAGCATGGCGTACGTGGCGCGTACGGCCATCTGCCAGTGCAGCCGAACCGCGTTGAAGCGGCCGTGCGCGGCCGACTGCTTTTCGAAGGGGCCGGGCCAGTTGCCGCCACCCGAACCGCAGCAGTAGTTGTTCTCGCGCGTGGGGAACAGCTCCACCAGCATGGCCGCGATCGGGCCGT
>CAZZKA010000082.1:0-12941 GCA_964654745.1 uncultured Bordetella sp.
AGCGCGCGCGCCGCCTCGTCCAAGCGCGCGCCGTCCTCCGCGGCCCGCCCGGCCATCCACAGAGCCCGGTCGCGGACCGACTCGGGGCGAAAGGGGTCGGCCGCCTCCAAAGCTAGCGGTCAGGTCCGCGCGGCTAGAACCGCGGTTACCGAAACAATTCACAACAGTGAGCACACGCTCACAGACCAGGCCTACACACAGCTCGAGGAAATGATCGTCCGGCTCGAACTGGCCCCGGGCAGCGCGGTCTCCGAGGCGATGCTCTCGGCGCGTCTCGGGATCGGGCGAACCCCGATCCGCGAGGCTTTGCAACGGCTCGCACGCGAGCGGCTGGTCCGCATACTGCCGCGCCGCGGCGTCATCGTCTCGGAGATCGACGTCAAGTCGCAGCTCAGGCTGCTTGAGGTCCGGCGCGAGCTCGACCGGCTTACCGCGCGGGCAGCGGCAAAGCGCTCAGGAGCGGCGGAACGCGACCGCTTCGCCGTGCTCGCCCAGGCATTTAACCGGGCAGCGACCAAGCACGACGACGTGAGCTTTCTGCGGATCGACCGCGAGTTCAATGAGCTTTGCCTGAAGGCCGCACGCAACGAGTTCGCGGCTACGGCCATGGGGCTCATGAACTCACTGTCGCGTCGTTTCTGGTATCTGCACTTCCGGCAGGCCGCCGACCTGCCGGTGACAGCCAAACTGCACGCCGACATCGCGCGGGCGATTGCCGACGGGGATGCCAAGGCGGCGGGTGCGGCCTCTGATGCCTTGCTCGATAACATCGAGTCCTTCACCCGAAACACGGTCAGCACCGACTTCTGAAAGGTGCCGGAAACGACCCCAACCCCTCGACATCCGCTCAGACATACCTCTAATATGTCAGCTGGCGGCTCCGATGGCCCGGAGCCGATTCGTCCCGCAAGGAGCAATGCCCATGGCCGAACTGCTTGAACGCCACAATCCCTCGCCGCGGCAAGTCCGCTTCCGTGAGGAATATCAGTCGAACATTCACCCGGCCTACAACGGCTTGCTGCACATCGGTGTCATCTACCTGGTCGGCATCGCGGTGATCGGTTTCTGCGTCTCGCGGCTCGAAGCCGCCTCATGGGAGTGGCTGCTTGTCGTCCCGGTTTTCTTCTTCTCCAATCTGTTCGAGTGGTGGATACACAAAAATGTGATGCATCGCCTTGTTGATGTCTGGGCGCTACGGGCGATCTATGACCGCCACACCCGTCAGCATCACCAGTACTTTACCGACAACGAGATGACGGTCGACAGCAGCCGTGAATGGCGCATCATCTTCTTCCCCTGGCGTGCGCTCTTTACTTTCATGGGGCTCGGCACGCCCTTTGCGCTCGCCCTCGGGTGGCTGGTCAATCCCAACGCCGGCTACATCCTGATGGTCACCATCGTCGGGCAGTACCTCCTGTATGAGTGCTTTCACTATTGCTGCCATGTGCATGACAACTGGTTCGTTCGCCACATGCCCTTCATCAACACCATCCGGCGCCACCACACCGCGCATCACAACTACGGGATCATGATGACTTACAACATGAATCTCACCTTTCCGATCGCCGACTGGGTGATGGGTACGAGCGATGTCGACCGCGGTCTGGTCGGTACGGTGCTCAACGGCTACAGCGAGGACCATATCCGTGAAGAACTCAAACCCACCATCGAGCGCTTCCGCCGGGCTGATGCGCCGGTCACGCTCGACGGTCCGGTGACACAGGAGCAGATGGCCTGACATTCGGCCGCCTGCGGGCGGCTTTTTTCTTTGTATCGATTCAACACATTCACTACATCGGAGGAGACAAAAATGAGAAAGCGTGATTTTCTGAAGGCAGGCGCGGTCGGTGGCCTCGCCGCGGCACCAGCGCTCGCCAATGCGCAGTCGGGGCCGACTTACAACTGGAAGATGGCCACCGGCTGGGCGAGCGGCCCTCTCATGGACATCGGTTCAAAGGCCTTTGCAGACCGTATCGGCGCGCTGTCGGGCGGACGCTTCAAGATTCAGGTCTTTCCGGGCGGCGCGCTTGGTAACGCTCTAAAGGTGCCCGAAACAGTGAAAAACGGTGTGGCGGAGTGCGGTCACACCTGGATGGGCTACGACTGGGGCAAGGACGTCACCACGGTCCTGTTCGGCGGTTACGCGGGTTCGATGGACAGCGAACGCATGCTTCACTGGCTCTATGGGGCGGGCGGCGAGGAGATGCAGCGCGCTCATCGTGAAGCCAAGGAGGGGGTGATTTCCCTGCCGCTCTTCATCCGCACGGCCGAGGCTTTTCTCCACTCGCGCAAACCCGTCAAGTCGCTGGCAGACCTCAAGGGATTAAAGCTTCGCACCGCCGGGGCCTGGCTCGAGATGGCCAAGGATCTTGGCGCTGCCCCGGTTACGACTGCGGGCAGTGACGTCTACCCGATGCTCGAGCGTGGTGCCATCGACGCAACCGAGTGGGGCACGCTCTGGGAAAACATCTCGACGGGCTTTCACAAGGTTGCCCGGTACGTGATCATCCCCGGCGTACATCAGCCCACCGCGCCCTTTGAACTGGTCATCAATAAGGAGGCCTGGCAGAAAATGCCGGCTGCCGACCAACAGCTCGTGCAGGTGGTGGCGCGGTTGGTGACCTTCGAGAGCTGGATCAAGGTTGGTAACGAAGACGCCAAGGCACTCGAGTTCTACCGTAAGGCGGGCAACCAGATCATCGAGCTCGACGCCGACGTTCAAAAGCAGGCGCGCAAGATCGGCCTCGACTGGGCAGCCAAGACCGCACAAAAAGACCCCGACTTCGCCAAGATCCTCAAAAGCCAGCTTGATTTTGAGAAAGAGTGGGAGGGCGCCGAACGCTGGCGCACGATCCGCAGCTGACCTCTGCCACCGAGTCCGCTGACGGGCGAACCCGGCGCAGCCGTAAGGGCTGCGCCGGCCGCCGAGCCGGGCGCTACCGCAATGCTGTCTGCGGCCAATTCCTTGACATAGCCCTGTACTCCTTCTTCCGAGACCTCCATGCAAGCCCTCATCCGTGCAATCGAAGCGGCAAGCGACAAAGTGGGGATCGTCGGCTCCCTGCTGATCGTTCCACTTGTCCTCAGCACCTGCTACGAGGTCTTTGCCCGCTACCTGTTCGACTCGCCAACGATCTGGGCCTACGAGGTCGGCTACATGCTCACAGGTTCCCATTTCCTGCTGGGGCTCGCCTATACCCTCAGGGCCGGTGAACACATCCGCATTGACATCTTCAGCGGAAAGTTCTCGGCCCGAACCCGAGCGTTGATCGATCTGCTGGGCTACACGGTACTGCTGCCCATGCTGATCTGGCTCACGCTTGCACTGTCGCGCTACTTTTGGAACGGCTATGTTGCCAATGAAAAAAGTGGCCAGTCCGCTTTCAACATGCCCGTCTGGCCCTTTCGTCTGGTGTTTCTCACGGCATTCGCACTGCTTGCGCTGCAAGTGCTCGCTGAAGTGATCAAGCTCGTCCGAACCCTGCGCAGTACGCAGCAGGCAGCCTGAGGAGCACGCGATGGACTTTCTGCCATTCTTCATGCTCCCGGTGGCCTTCACGCTGATGTTCCTCGGTTTTCCGGTCGCTTTTTGCATGATGGTCACGGCCGTTCTTTTCGGGCTGGCGGTATTCGGCGACCGCGTGGTGTTCCAGTTCATCGAAAAGATCGATGACCTGTCGTCCAATTTTGTCTTTGCAGCGGTGCCTCTTTTCGTCTTCATGGGTTCGATGCTCGAACGCTCCGGCATTGCCGAGAAACTGTTCGAGGCGATCCACATCTGGACGCGGCGCCTACCGGGGGGCCTGGCTCTGGCCACCGTGATCATGTGCATCCTTTTCGCGGCGTCCTCAGGCGTGATCGGTGCGACCGAGTCGGTAGTCGGTCTGCTCACCATTCCCGTGATGCTTCGCTACGGCTACAACAAAGCACTCATCTCGGGGACCATCTGCGCGGGCGGCTCGCTCGGGACCATCATCCCGCCTTCGGTCGTTGCAGTGGTGATGGGCCCGCTTGCCAATCTGTCGGTTGGCGACATTCTCTACGGCATGACCTTCCCGGGCTTGCTGATGGGTGTGCTCTATCTCATTTACATACTCGTGCTCTGCATCCTCAAGCCCGAAAATGGCCCGGCGATTGCCCCGTCCCCCGACGATCCGTCGTTTGTCGAAAAACTGCTGATCAGCCTCAAAAACCTGATTCCTCCGGTTCTCCTGATCTTTGCGGTGCTGGGCTCCATCCTGCTCGGCTGGGCCTCGCCCACTGAGGCGGCAGCCATCGGCGCTCTGGCGTCGGTCGCGTTGACAGTCCTCTACGGCACCTTTGGGCTTAAAGCGCTCTACGAAGCCTTCATCAAGACCCTCAAGGTCACCGCGATGATCATGATGGTGCTGCTCGCCGGTACGCTTTTCACCGGGGTCTTCATCGGCGCGGGTGGCATCAATACCGCCAACCGGCTGATCGCCGACATGAACCTGACTCCCTGGATGCTGCTTTCGCTGATGATGCTGATCATTTTCATCGCGGGCTTTTTCCTCGACTGGATTTCGATCGTCCTGATCTTCGTGCCTATCTTCACGCCACTGGCCACTGCTGCCGGCTTTAACGGCGTGTGGTTCTGCGTGCTCTTTCTCATCATGATCCAGACGAGCTATCTCACCCCGCCCATGGCGCCGGCGATCTTTTATCTGCGCGCAGTAGCGCCCGCCGAGATAACCATCCGGCATATGTACCGCGGTGTGGTGCCTTTCATCGCCCTGCAGGTCCTGACGCTGATTTTCACCATGATGTTTCCGCAACTCGTTACCTGGTTACCCGAGCAGATGCTCACATTTCGCTGACACGTGCTGCGCGCGCACGTTCACTACCCACTCAGAGATTTCAAGGAGCACCCATCATGACTCCGGATCAAGTCCTTGCCATCAAACCCCGCTTTCTTACGCAAACCCAGCGCGAGTTTTACTTCACCGAGGGCTATATCCTTCTCGAACGCGTGATCGGCGAGGAGTGGCTTTCGAAACTTCGCGCCGCTACCGACGAAATGATTGAGCGCTCGCGCAAGGTTACGGCCTCAGACAAGGTATTTGATCTGGAGCCTGGCCATACGCCAGACGCTCCCCGGTTAAGGCGGGTTTCAAATCCGGTGGAGCAGCACCCGGTGTACTGGGACTATGTGACCCGCTCGCCAATCGTCGATATCGTGGCTGATCTGGTCGGTCAAGATGTGAAGTTTCATCACTCCAAACTCAACTTCAAGTGGGCGCGCGGCGGCGAAGAAGTGAAGTGGCATTACGACATTTCCTTCTGGCCGCACACCAACTACTCCCCGCTTACCGTGGGCACTTACATCTATGACTGCGGCATGGATAATGGGCCGCTGATGGTTCTACCGCGCAGTCACGTCGAGGTCGAGCCTCTGCTCACCCAGTTCGATGAATCGGGGCGATGGATCGGGTGCCTGCGCGATGCCGATGCAGCGAAACTGCCGCTGCAACGAGCTGTTGCCCTGCCAGGCCCTGCAGGATCGCTCACGCTGCACAACTGCCGCACGCTGCATGCCTCGCCTAAGAATCTTTCCGATACGGGGCGCCCCCTTTTGCTCTACACGCTCACCTCGGCCGATGCGTTTCCGTATACCGTCAATCCGATCCGGCCCAAGCATGATCAGGTAATCATCGCGGGTCAACGCGCTGCCTGGGCTCACCATGACCCCAGACCCTGCCTGCTGCCGCCCGACTGGTCGGGCGGCTACACCTCGATATTTGCCCTGCAGCAAAAAGAGGAAGGCGAGGACGTCTCACCAATCGCTGCTGCAACGATGTAGCGGGCGCCGCCTGTGCCGTACGGTCAGGCTGAACGGGGCGAGCGCTTCAAGGCCCTGCACCACGGTCCGGGCGTGCTGGTGCTGGGCAGCGTCTGGGATGCCGCAAGTGCAGTGGTTTTTGAGAGAGAGGGCTTCGCAGCGCTGGGCACCTCCAGCGCAGGTATGGCCTATGCGCGCGGATTGCCGGACGGCGAGGCGATCGCGCTCCGGGATCTGATCAGTGCGGTCAAGATTCTCACCGAGGCGGTCGCGGTGCCAGTCTCGGTGGATCTGGAGACCGGCTTTGGCAAGTCGCCTGAGGAGATTGCGCAGTCCTGCATGCTCGCACTCGAGGCAGGCGCAGTCGGCATAAACCTCGAAGACGCACCGACGGGCGGCGCCGCGTCACTATTCGACATCGATCGCCAGTGTGCTGTGATCCGAACGGTACGGCAGGCTGCGCAGGCAAAGGGTCTATCCTGCTTCATCAACGCTCGCACCGACAGCTATTGGCTGGGCCTTTGGGATGAGCCGCGCAGACTCAAGGAGAGCATCGCGCGCGGCAACGCCTATCTGGCGGCGGGCGCCGACGGCGTCTTCGTACCCGGCGCTCTTGAGAGAGCAACAATCGCCCGGCTAGTGAGCTCGATACGCGGCCCGATCAACATTCTCGCCATGCCCGGCTGCCCGGATGTGACCTCGCTCGCCGAACTTGGCGTACGCCGAGTCTCGCAAGGCTCCGGCCCCGCCCGCGCGATGCTCGGGCTCGCCCGGCGGGTCGCACGCGAGCTTCTCGATCAGGGCTGCTACAGCAGCTTTCACCAAGGGGCGATTCCCTATGCCGACGCCAACCGACTCTTCGATCGGGGCTGAGCCGCTCGACTGTCAGCGTATAGCCTTTAGCATCCCCGAGGGGATCTGCTACCTCAACAGCGCCTACATGGGCCCGCTACCCATCGCTGTTCAGTCCGCCGGGCACGATGCCGTCGACGTGCGTGCCCAGCCCTGGACCATCTCGCCAAATGATTTTTTTGCGCCCGCCGAGCGGGTGAGGGCCCTTTGCGCTGGCCTCATCAATGCGCCCGCCGAGCAGCTCGCGCTCATTCCCAACACATCCTGGGGAACGGCGGTCATCGCAGCCAATCTTGAGCCGCGACCCGGTACCAACGTGGTGATCCTTGCCGAGCAGTTTCCGAGCAACGTTCATCCGTGGCGGCGCTGGCGCGCGCAGGGTGTCGAAATACGCAGCGTGCATGCGCCCCAGGGACCGCTTGCAGGGCGGGCGGCCCGCTGGAGCGAGGCGGTGATCTCAGCGATCGACGGCCATACGATTCTCGTCAGCGTCGAGCAGGCCCACTGGACCGACGGCACGCTGTTCGATCTTGAGGCCATCGGTCAGTCGGCGCGCCGAGTGGGCGCAGCCTATGTCGTCGACGCCACGCAGACCGCTGGCGCCATGCCGATCGATTTTTCCGCGATCGGTGCTGATGCACTGATCGTCCACTCGTACAAGGCGATGCTCTGCAACTACGGGCTGGGCTTTATGGCACTAAGCCCGCGTTTCATGAACGGAAAGCCGCTCGATGATAACTGGCTGCTCCGCGAGGGCTCAGACAACTTTGCGACGCTAACCGACTACGCCGACCGCTACGCACCGGGCGCTCGCCGATTCGACACCAGTCTGCGCGCAAACCCAAGCCTGATCGCGATGCTGGAAGCCTCCTGCAAGCTGCTTCGCACCTGGGGCCCGGCGCGCATCCGAAGCTATCTGCTCGGCATCGTACGCCCGCAACTCGCTCGCCTTGAAGCGGCGGGGTTCGTCACCGCTCCCGAAGCCGAGCGAGCGGCAAACATCTTTGGCATCGGTCTGCCCTCGGGGCTGGAACCAGAGCCGCTGCGCAGGCTCCTTGCCGAGCGCGCGATCTTTGTTTCTGTACGAAGCGGAGCGCTGCGCGTCGCGCCACATGTCTATAACGACGAAGCTGACATAGCGCGTCTGGCTGACGCGCTGCTGGAGGCTCTCTCCCTGACGCCTCGGCGCAGAGCCATGCCCGATCGTTTAGGGATCTGATCGGCGCCTGACTCAGGCGAGCAGCACGCCGCAGGAAAGCGCGAGCAGGCAGGCAACCAGCACAGGGCTATCAGAGTGCAGCCAGGCGAGACAAGGAGAGACGGGGGGAACGCGTTTCATCGTAAGCTCCGGTTTGGGCGATGTCTGCGAGCTTCGCCTGCCGCGGGCTCACCAGATGAGCCTGATCTCGCCGGGGAGCGTAACGCGTGTCGCAAAATATCGTCAGTATCGAACGCCGGGGCAGGATCGCGATCGTGCGATTTGACCGCCGACATCGGGCCAACTCCCTGTCGATCGAAACCTGCCGGCAACTGCAGGCCGCGGCCAGGAGCTTCGAAAACGACACCGAAGTCTCCGCCGTGGTCCTCACCGGTACCGAAAACAACTTCACCATGGGAGCTGACCTCAAGGACCCCGAGCTGCTCGCGATGCCGCAACGGCCATTGGCCGAGCGTAGGCTACTGGCCCAGGCCGGTGGCAGGATGTGCCGCGCGTGGGAAGATATCGAGGCGCTCACGCTTGTCGCCGTCGAAGGGTGGTGCGTGGGGGGCGGAGCTGCGCTCGCGCTCAGCTGCGATCTGCGCGTGAGCGCCGACAATGCCACCTTTTACGTTCCCGAAATCGAGCGCGGTATGAATCTGTCGTGGAATGCCGTTCCAAGGCTGACGGCGCTGGTGGGACCTGCGCGCGCCAAGCGGATCATCATCCTCGCTGAAAAGCTAAGCGCTGCCATCGCAGCCGAGTGGGGGCTCGTCGATCGACTCTGCGACCCGGGCGGTGCGCTGACCGCTGCCATCGAGTGGGCCGAGCGTTGCGCGAGCCTGCCGCCGGTGCAGATCCGAATGCTCAAGCAGCAGGTCAATGCAGTCGCCACGGCGCTCGACCGGGCAGCGAGCCATGCCGACTACGAGCAATTCATGCTCGCAGTCTCATCCGGAGATTTTCGAGAAGGCATGCGCGCGTTTACCGAGTCCCGGTCTGCAGACTACCGGGGCGAGTGATGCGAGCCGTCGCCAAGTCACCAGGGCGATTGAAGCGGGCCGCAGACATGGGTCACCGCGCTGCGACGCGGTGGGCGTCGGCGCTGCTTGCCGCGGCGGCGATGTTATCGCCGGTAGCAGCAACTGCCCAGGCCGAGCCGCCGCGCCGCGCCTGGGCTGCGCCCGACACCGACTCGCAAGGCCATGAGCAGGTGCGAGCGCTTGCGGCCGCGCTCGGTGCCGACCGTATCCGAATCGAGCCGTCGGCTTCGCACATCTCGCGACTGCGCATGCTGCGCGATGGCCGCGTACAGCTCGCGGCAACGAGCGTGACCGGCAGCTTCTTCGCTCAGGAAGGCCTCTTCGCCTACGCTGCGGCAGATATCGGCCCGCAGCCCGTGCGTATCGTGTTAACCAATATGAGTACCCAACTGCTGGGCATTGCGGTCGCAGCGGATGCGGGCATTGCCTCTGTTGCTGATCTCAAGGGTAAGCGCGTCGTGCAGGTCAGCGGCTCGCCCGAACTCAGGCAACACCTGAGCGGCCTGCTCGCACACGGAGGTCTGGATTGGAATGACGTCAAGGTCGTGCCGGTCAACGGCTACCGCGCGGCGGTCGAGGCGGTCATCGCCAATCGAGCCGATGCCATGTTCGCCGCATCCTCGAGCCCCGATCTGCAGAAGCTCGCCAAATCGCCACGGGGACTGAGCTGGCCGGTCGTAGCCCACGCCGACCAGCTAGGCTGGGAGAGGCTTCGACAGTTCACGCCTTACCTGTTGCCGGTCGACGCTACAGAAGGTGCAGGCCTCTCCGATAAGGCACCCGTCGAGAGTACCAACTGGCCCTATCCGGTGTTGATCACCCTGGCTCGGCGCTCCGCCGAAGAGGTCTATCAGACCACCCGCGAGCTGATCACTCGCTACCGAAGCTATCGCGATCAGGCGCCCGGCAACGCCGGTTGGGACGCGCGGCGCCAACCGTTTTCCTGGGCAATCCCCTGGCACGACGGCGCAATCAAAGCCTTCCGGGAGCAAGGCGAGTGGACGGATGCTCATCAGGCGCACAATGACGGCCTGGTCAGGCGGCAGCAGATCCTGCGCGAGGCGTGGGACGCTTTACGCCGGGAGGCCATCATGAAAGCCGACGACGAAAAGCCCGATGAGGCTGCGTGGCTCAGTGCCCGCGCGCACGCGCTGCGAAAAGCAGGTCTCGACACGCTGATGTCCGAGACGCCCCTCACCCCGGCACCCGCGTCCAAGCCCTGAGCGCTCCACCCTGATGCCCGGTATCCGCTATCAAGGGATGCGGTTCATACACCGCGGCACAGCAGCGCACCCCCGCAGGCATCAGCCCGCGCCCGGGCGAACGGTCGGCGTGTTGCGTCGACCGGCTAGCCAGTTTCAGAAGGTACCCGGGAAGCTTCCGCCGTCGATGAGGAAGTTCTGTCCGGTCACATAGGCGGCCTGGGCGCTGCAGAGATAGGCGCAGGCCTGACCGAACTCATACGGATCGCCGAGCCGCTGCGCAGGTACCGATTTGGCGCGCGCGGCGAGTGTCTCCTCGAGCGTCTGCCCCTGCTTGGTCGCCATCGCCTGGGCGGTGGTACGGATGCGATCGGTGTTGAAGATCCCGGGCAGCAGATTGTTGATCGTGACGTTATGGCGAACCGTCTGGCGCGACAGACCGGCTACAAAACCCGTCAGGCCCGAGCGCGCGCCATTGGAGAGCCCGAGGACCTCGATCGGCGACTTCACCGAGCTCGAGGTGATGTTGACGATGCGGCCGAACCGGCGCTCAATCATGCCGTCGACGACCGACTTGATGAGTTCGATCGGCGTGAGCATGTTGCCGTCGATGGCTTTGATCCAGTCGTCGCGTACCCAGTTGCGAAAGTCGCCAGGCGGTGGGCCGCCGGCGTTGTTGATCAGGATATCGACCTGCGGACAGGCGGCGAGGACCTGCGCGCGCCCATCCATGGTCGTGATATCGGCTGCAACCGCTCGCACTTCGACCCCAGTCTTGGCGCGAATCTGCTCAGCAGCCTGGCCCAACACATCGGCCGAGCGCGCATTCATAACCAGGTTCACACCTTCCTGCGCCAGCGATAAAGCGCAGCCATAACCCAAGCCTTTGCTAGACGCGCAGACGATGGCCCAACGACCCGAGATACCCAGATCCATGAAAAGCTCCTAAGGAAAAAACTGCTCAGCCGCGTCGGCGCAGACGCCGCTCGAGCGACGAAAGTCGCGATTCTAGCGAGTTGAGCGATTCGGAGTGCGCGCGTAACTCCGTCAGCGCCACCAGTCCGCTCGGGTCGGAGGTGAAGTGCCCGGCGAGCGTCTGTGCTGTGCGCCGCATCAGATCAGCGGCCGCGGCTCGCTGTGCAGAGACGCCTGAGGCGAAACGGTGCGCAATAGCGTCCCCTGTTAGGCGGCTCAGATCCTCTTCGACCTCCCAGGAAAGCGAGCGCGCGAGCTCGCCGATCGCGGCCGCAAAGAGCACATCTCCCTCGATCCGAAGATGGCGCTGCAGACCGGCCGATCCTTGGCCGATGAGATCGAAAACGGCGTCGACCGAAGCCTTGAGCGTCATGGTCACCGCCGGCTCCGGATCTTCGGGCGCCACGTGTTGAAGCCGACCATCCTCTCCGACCCTGAGATCAAGGGGCGGCGAGCGCTTCAGGGTGTCCGGGAGCGCCGGAAAAATCGTCGCTCCAGGGGATGGTTGCACCGCTATCCGCAGAACCCGCCCCGCGTGGGGAACAAGCCTCGCGCGCGCACTCTCGTCCTGGTCGAGCAAATGATTGAGGGCTGCGCGCACTGCCCGCAGCCCCCATTGATGCATCGCTGACAGAGGGTCCGACAGATCGCCAGACCCGTCCGCCGCCCCGGCAGGCGCGCCGGAGCGGTTGAACACCCTCAGCCCGCCTGTTCGGTCTGCTGGATGCCTGCGAGAATCCAGCCGCCCGAACCCGCCACGGGCTTGGACAGATTCCAGATCTCATCGAACGACTGCGCCGGCGCGCCGACGGCCTCGCGGATCACGCCATAGAAGCGGACGCTCGCCATATGCTCGGAATCGCTCGAATCGACGCCCAGGAACTCGGCCTCGACCGACACGACCTCGGTGACATTGGCCGCGCCCTTGCGGTCTTCGATCTGCATGCGCAGTTCGGCGAACATCTCGGGCGAGGTGAATTCGCGCAGGTCGGCAAGATTGGCGGCGTCGAAGGACGCCTGCAGCCGGATGAACTGGATCTTGGCGTTGCGCACGAAGCCGGCAATGTCGAAATTCGCCGGAACACGCAGGCCCGTGCTCGCCGGGGCGGTGGTCCCGACCGGGCCTGCGCCCGCAGCGAGCGGCGCCGCTGACGGCGCGGAACCCGGTGCGTAGAGGCTATTGGGCGCGGTGGCAACCGGCGCGGGGGAGGCTGAGGGCGGGGCACCCGCTCCAGCCGACGCTGCGGCCAAGGCCGGCTGAGCCTGAGTCGTGGCGCCCGACCGGCGAGCCATGATCATGCGGATCACCACCAGCGCGATAACCGCAAAAAGCACGATCATCATGATGCTGGCGAGTTCCTCGCCGAAACCGAAGTGGCTCGCGAGCGCAGCCAGACCGATGCCCGCCGCAAGGCCGGCGATAGGTCCTAACCAGCTGCTGCGCTGGGGCTGGGCAGCGGGGGCCGCAGCGGGTTGGCCGGGGCGCTGTCCGGCGGGCGCAGCCTGCTGACCGGCGGGCGGCGTGGCCTGGCGCTGCATGGCGTCGGGCTGCTGCTTGCCGGAGTTCTTGCCGCCGCCGACGCGTGCGGCTTCGGCCTGGCCGACCGACAGCACGAGGGCCGACACGAAGGCGGCCGTCAGGGCAATCAAGCGTGAAAACTTCATACGAAAGCACTCCTATTGGAAGAAGCGGACAACTGTCCAAGATGGAATATCAGGCCACCCGGATCAGAATGCAAGAAAAACCGGGAAAAAAACGGTTATTCCAGACGCCAGCCCTCATGGAGCGCGACCACCCCGGCGCTCAAGTTGAACCACTTGACCCGCCCGAGCCCGGCCTCCCGCATCATGCCCGCCAGGGTTTCCTGATC
>CAZZKA010000083.1:0-12888 GCA_964654745.1 uncultured Bordetella sp.
AGCCCAGGCGCGCGCTCCGCGCACCGCTTGATGTTCTGCTTCAGCATCTGGTCACCGTTGCGGCGGGAGGCGGCTTTATCGCGGCAGAACTCTTTCAGGAGATCCGGTCGACCCATGCGTTTCGCGCCCTCGACGAACACGCTTGGGGTTGGGCGCTAGGCTTTGTGCGCGACGGTGGCGCGCTCGCCGCCTACCCCGAGTACCGCAAGCTCCGCCTCGGGGACGATGGCATCTACCGCGTCGCCGAGGAGCGCATAGCGCGCCGGCACCGGATGTCGATAGGTACGATCGTCGCGGATGCCGCGATGGAAGTCCGATGGCTCAATGGCGCCCGGCTCGGAACCGTTGAAGAGGGCTTCATCGCCCGAATCAAGCCTGGGGAGCGATTCGTCTTTGCGGGACGCACGCTGGAACTCGTAAGGGTGCACGAACTGAGCGCGTGGGTGCGTCGGGCATCGGGTTCGGGCGGTATCGTTCCGCGATGGCGCGGCGGGCGGATGCCGCTATCGGCTGAACTTGCCCGGGCCGTTCTCAGCCGCTTGGATCGTGCCGCCGCGGGCCTCTTTGAAGGAGCGGAGATGCAAAGGGCACGGCCGCTTCTCGCGATCCAGGCCGCGCGCTCCAGACTTCCGGGCTCGGCGCTCCTCCTCGCCGAACGTCTGGTTTCTCGCGAGGGCGAGCATCTTTTCGTTTACCCATTCGCGGGCCGACACGCCAATCTCGGGCTGGCCTGCCTGCTCGCCTGGCGTGCCGCGCAGGTATCGCCCGCGACCGTCTCGATTGCCGTCAACGACTACGGATTCGAATTGCTTGCCCGCCAACGGCCCGATGCCGGTTTGCTAGACAGTGGTAAAGCGTTCGCGGGCCCTCTGGAGGAGGAAGAAGTTCTCGCAGCGGTCAATGCGGCCGAGCTCGCGCGGCGGCGGTTTCGCGAGATCGCTCGAGTCGCGGGTCTTATTTTCCAGGGACACCCTGGTGAGCGGCGCTCCTCGCGTGCCCTTCAGGCTTCGGCGACGATGTTTCATGATGCCTTTGCGCAGCACGATCCGCGTAACCTCCTCCTTGCGCAGGCGCGCTCCGAGGTACTCGAGGGCGATCTGGAATTTTCAAGGCTGCGCGAGGCGATCGAAACGCTCGGCTCACGCCGTCTCGAGGTGGTCCGCATCGATCGTCCGACACCGTTTGCCATGCCGCTGATGGTTGAGCGGCTGCGTGAGACATTGACGAACGAAAAATTGTCTGACCGGGTCGCTCGCCTGGTGGCCGAGCTCGAGGCGGCGCTGCAATGAAAATTACTCTCGCAGGCGGGCAGACAGCTGAGTTGCTCGCCGACCGCGCGGTATGGCTCGCCGAAAGCGCGAGCCTGCTGATCGCCGACCTCCATCTGGGCAAGGCGCAGAGCTTTCGAAGTCAGGCGATTCCGGTGCCGGGAGGCACGACGGGCGCGTTGCTCGCGCGGCTCGATAGGCTCCTCATCGCGAACACCGCGCGCGAGCTCATCATTCTGGGCGATTTCATCCACGACGCCCGCTCCGACGATGCAGGCGCGCTCAGCCGTTTTACCGCATGGCTGAGCAAGCGTCCTGATCTCGCAGTGCATGTAGTCCCCGGCAACCATGATCGCAAGGCACGATCGCTGCTGAAGGCAAGCGGGATCCATTTGCACGAGGGCGGACTCGCACGCGCGGGGGTGGCGCTGCTGCATGAACCGGACGGCGCGCGGCAATCGTTTGCGATTGCCGGGCACCTGCATCCGGTAGCGGTTCTAAATACTCGCCTGGAGCGCGTGCGGCTGCCGTGTTTCTGGCTGCGCGCGCGCTCCCTGGTCATCCCGGCATTCGGGGAATTCACTGGCGGCTTTGCAGTGAAACCCGAAGCAGGCGAGAGGCTCTTCGTCGCCGATGGCGAGCGCGTCCACGAGGTTCGAGGCACCGAGCGCCGGGATTGGTGCGCCGCGGGCGCGGGAAGGCCGCGCGGAAGTACCTGACCCCGCAGCGACTCAAGACTGGCTTGCGGGCGGCGGCGCAGCGGTGGCGGGTGCCTCGCGGACCGGCTCCTGAACCAGCATCCTGTGCGGGTAGGGGATGGAAATGCCTTCGTTATCGAAGGCGACCTTGAGCCGCTTCAAAAACTCTCGGCGCACTCGCCATTGCTCGGCGGGCACGGTCTTCATCCGGCAGCGGATCACAATCGCCGAGTCGGCGAGCTGCTCGACGCCGGCGATATCCAAATCGTCGACGATGGCTTCGCGATACGCCGCATCCTCGCGCAGAGCGCTAGCACTGGCTTGCATGACCCGGAAGACATGATCAAGGTCCTCCTTGTAGGACACGCTGACATCGGCGACCGCATAGGCAAACTCAGTTGAAAAATTGGTGACTGTGGTGATCAGCCCGTTGGAAATGTAGTGCACCGCCCCATCGTTTGAGCGCAGGCGGGTACGCCGAAGGGTGAGCTCCTCCACCACGCCCGTCTTGCCGGCGATCTCGACGACATCGCCCACCCGTATCTGATTTTCAAGCAACAGAAACATGCCGCTGAAGAAATCCTTCACAAGGCTCTGCGCGCCGAAACCGACAGCAACGCCGGCGACGCCGGCGGCGCCCAGAATAGGGGCGATCGAAACCCCCATGGTGTTTAGCCCGACCAAAACGGCGACCACGATAAGCGTGAGCGAGGCGGCGTAGCGGAATACGCGGCCGAGCGTCTGGATCCGCTTTCGCTCCTCGACTGAAGGCGCGCGTTCGGCAAGCGCATCGAAGGCTTGCCCGAGTAATCGCAACAGCATGCCGCGCAAAACAAACACAACGATCAACAGCCCGGCGAGCGTGGCAGCGGTGACCCAGTGCGGCCCGAAATCGCCGCTCAGCAAAGCCTCAATCCAGGATTCAAACATCTCGATCGTCCTCGTGTTGCGCGTGCGCGCAGGATCGGTTGCGCGGGATCAAGCGCCGCTTCTCAGACAGTGCTTAACCTTTGCGGTCCGGGGTCGCTCCGACGCAGATGTACCAAGTCTGCCTGACTGCGGCCGGGGAGCGCGATGGTAGCAAAGAAACTACTTTTTCGATCGCAGGCGCGCGAGGCCATTCTCTCGGGTGCGACCCAGTTGGCCGATGCCGTTCGCGTCACGCTCGGCCCCAAATCGAAATCGGTGCTGATCTACAGGCGTTGGGCGAATCCGATCGTTTGCAACGACGGGGTGACGATTGCCAAGGAGACCGAGTTGGAAGATCCCGCCGAGGATCTCGGCGCGCGGGTGCTGCGGCAGGCCGCTGAGCGGACCGGCGAGGCGGTCGGTGACGGGACATCGACCGCGACCGTTCTTGCGCACGCAATCCTGGCTGAGGGCATCCGAAACGTTGTCGCCGGCGCGAGCGCCATTGATCTGAAGCGCGGACTCGATCGGGGTGTCGGCGTCGCCCTGGCGAGCCTCCGAAGTCAGGCGCGACCCGTGGCGACTCGTCTGGAGCGCGCACAGGTGGCAGCGATTTCCGCTCACAATGATCCTGCGGTCGGCGAGCAGGTCGCCGAGGCGATGGACCGCATCGGTGTCGACGGCGTGATCACGGTCGAAGAATCGCGAACCACCGAGACCACGATTGAGGTCGTCGAAGGCATGCAGTTTGACCGCGGCTGGCTTTCGCCATACTTCGTCTCAAGCGCTGACCGAATGGAAGCAGTGCTTGACGATGCCTGGATCCTGTTGTGCGATCGCAGGATCGGTAGCCTTGCCGAGTTGCTGCCGCTCCTTGAACAGCTGGCGAAATCGGGCAGACCGGCGCTTTTCATCGCCGAGGATATTGATGGCGAAGCGCTCGCGACTCTGATTGTCAATCAGCTTCGCGCAGTTTTGCGAAGCTGCGCGGTTCGCGCGCCCGGGTTTGGCGATCGTCGCAAGGAACTGCTGCAGGACATCGCGACACTGACCGGCGCGGAGATGATCTCTGAGGAGCGCGGCATACGCCTTGAGCAGGCCGGACTCGCTCAACTCGGCCGCGTCCGGCGCGCAGTGGTCAGCCGCGAGGCGACGACCCTGATCGGCGGGGCTGGTGACCGTGCGGTAATCCAGACGCGGATCGCACATCTGCGTGCGCAGCTTGAACTTGTCACGGGCGATTACGAGCGCGAGCAACTGCGGGCCCGCATTGCCCGGCTTGCCGGGGGCGTTGCAGTCGTGCGGGTTGGCGCGCCGAGCGAAGCGGAAATGCGGGCTCGCAAGGATGCCTTCGATGATGCTATCGCAGCCACCCGAGCGGCCATCGCGGAGGGTATTGTGCCGGGCGGAGGGCTCGCGCTGCTGAGGGTGGTACCGGCAATCGCGGCAGCAGTCGAGCAGTCGAGCGGCGACGAGCGAACCGGGTTACAGATTTTGTTGCGTGCGCTCGAGGCTCCGGCGCGCACGATCGCAGCGAACTCGGCGGTTGACGGTGGAGTCGTCGTCGATCGATTGCTCGCCGGGGGCCAGAGCGTAGGTTTCGATGCCGCGCGCGGTGTTTACGTCGACCTCTTCGAGGCCGGTATCATCGATCCGACTAAAGTGGTGCGGGTAGCCCTTGAAAACGCCGTATCGGTGGCAGGCCTTTTACTGCTCACTGAGGCGACCATGACTGAGATCGCAGAAAAAGCGCCGAGACCCGAGTCAGTTGACGCAGGGCAAGGCTAGGCCCTCGCGGTGATGGCATTGTCAGAGCGCTGTCCGGTTGCGAGGCAGCGACGCTTCCGCATCCCCTTCACGCTTCAAAGGAGCAAGCCCATGGCTTCAGTCAAGACCACGGAAATTCAGGAAGCGACCCCGATCCGGTCGCTATCGGCGTTCGATGAGATGGAGCGCCTCTTTGACAGGCTGCTCGCGCGCCGCGGCTGGCTTCAGCCGCTTCGCGCCGATTGGCCCCTGCTTCGCGACCTCGACTGGAACGATGTCCGCTCGCCGCGCGTCGATGTTGTTGATCGCGAGGCTGAGATTGAAGTACGCGCGGAGGTCCCCGGGATGGACAAGCAGAATCTTGAAATCTCTGTGGGTGAAGACAGTGTGACCCTTCGTGGCGAGGCCAGGCGCGAACAGAAAGAGGAGTCTGGAGACTATTTTCGCTGCGAAATCGCCCGTGGTGCTTTCAGCCGCACCATCGGCCTGCCCGCCTGCGTCGATGGAGCGAAATCCAAGGCAAGCTTTCGAGATGGTGTGCTTACCCTGGTCCTACCCAAGGTCGAGCGGGCTCGCCGCCATACCGTCCGCATCGATTAAGGAACGGCATGCGGCCGCACTGTCAGAGGTTTCTTCGCGGCAAGGGGCTGTTTCGCGCCTGGCGCGCCGTTCGCTTATCCTTGACCACTTAAGCGTTGGCGGGGATGGAGCGGCAACCGGTGCGCCGGCGATCTGAGCAATGTTTCGGGACGGTCAGATGAACAGTATCGATGTTGAAGTTCTGCGAACCGCCATCCAGTGGATGGATGCCGGCCACCGGGTGACCTTGAGCACGGTGGTGCGGACCTGGGGTTCAGCCCCCCGCCCGCCGGGATCGCTCATGATCATTCGCGACGACGGGCAGGTTGCCGGTTCGGTATCCGGCGGCTGTATCGAAGATGATCTGATCCGCCGATTGCGCGAAGGCGACCTCGATTCCGCGCTGCCGATGAGCACGGTCTACGGTGAGAGTGCCGAGGAGATACAGCGGTTCGGCCTGCCCTGCGGCGGGACCGTACAGGTGGTGCTCGAACCGCTGTCCAACCGGTCCGGCTTGCGTGACCTGCTCTCCCAGATCGAGGCGCATCGGGTAGTACAGCGCACGCTTGATATGCGGACCGGCGTTGCGAGCCTCAGGCCTGCTCAGGCAGGAGATATCGTTACCTTCGACGGTGACACGCTCAGAACCGTACACGGGCCCCGATTTCGTCTGCTCATCGTCGGCGCCGGTCAGCTGTCGCAGTATCTCGCGGGTATGGCGCTGATGCTGGACTACCAGGTGACGGTCTGCGATCCGCGCGCCGAGTACCACGGAACCTGGCAGGCGCAGCCTGGCGTCACCCTATCTTCGCAGATGCCCGATGATCTGGTGTTGGCCATGCAACTGGATGCCAATAGCGCGGTGGTTTGCGTTACGCACGACCCCAAGCTTGATGATCTTGCGCTTATCGAAGCGCTCAAGACCGAGTCGTTTTACATTGCTGCAATCGGTTCGCGTCGCAACAATGACCGGCGCCGCGAGCGCCTGCGCGAGTTCGATCTCAGCCAGGCCGAGGTCGAGCGCCTGCATGGCCCGGCGGGCCTTTCGATTGGCGCTCTTACGCCTCCCGAGATCGCGCTCGCGATAGCCGCTGAGATGACGGCCGTACGCCGTGGCGTCGACCTCGCCGGTCCGCTTGCTGATTGGAGCGGGTCATCGACCGAGTGTCGCATTGACGCGCTGCCGCTCGCGCGCTGACAGCTAGCGGGGCCACGCCGATGAGCCCGCTCCTCGAATCGGCCGCGCGTGCAGCCCTGCTCGGCGCGGCACCCCTTCTGCTCATGCAGGGCCGATCTGTGCGCCGCCGTGCGTTGCGCCTGCCCGAGGCGCCCGGCGAACGCTCCGGCGGAAGCTTCGATTCGGAGGGCGGCGTGCGCCTGCTCATCCTCGGCGACTCCTCCGCAGCAGGCGTCGGCGTACCCGACCAGTCGGTGGCCCTGAGCGGACAGCTGCTTCGCAGGCTCGACGAGCTTGGCGTGGCGCCCGCCCGGTGGCGCCTCGTTGCCCGCACGGGTGTGCGTGCAGCCGACCTGATCGGCATGCTTGATGAATCGGGTCTGACGGAATCGGCAGCCGCCGCGCACGAGGCGTCGACCGACGGGTCGTACAGCGCGCCGCAAGCGCGCTTTGACCTCGCTGTCATCGCGATCGGGGTCAACGATGTTACGGGCGCAACGCCCCTCTCCCGCTGGGTGGCCTCGCTCGACGCGTTGCACAGCCGCTTGCAAGCTCTGGGCGTCAGACAGACTGTTTTCTCGGGTTTGCCGCCGATGGGGCGGTTTCCTGCCTTGCCGCAGCCGCTACGAAGCTACCTGGGTCTTCAAGCGCGGCGCTACGACCGCGCGCTCGCTCAGTGGGCGGGCACCCGCCCCGGGATCTCGCACCTGCCACTCGCGAGCGCTGATGACCCGGGGCTTCTCGCCGCGGATGGCTTTCACCCTGGAGAGGCGGGCTGTGCGCTTTGGGCCGGGCAGTTGGTTTCCCGCTTCCGCCAGCCCAGGCACGTAGCCTCAGGCGATCTGCTCAGCGGGCAACGGGCGTTTTGAACCCGAGTCGTCGATGGCGACGTAGGTCAGACTCGCTTCAGTGACTTTTACCACGACCGGCTGCGCCGGGTTTCGCTCGGCGATCACCTCGACGTGAACCGTTACCGATGTCGTGCCGACCCGTTCGATACGGGCGTAGAACGACACCACATCGCCAACCGAGATGGGTTGCCGAAACTGAAAGGCGTTGACTGCAACCGTCGCAACCCGACCCCTGGCCCGGCGCGCGGCGCGGATTCCGCCTGCGATATCGACCTGGGCCATCACCCAGCCGCCGAAGATGTCGCCGTTGCTGTTGACATCGGCGGGCATCGGAACCACTCGAAGCATGAGTGCATGGCCCTCTGGGGTAGCCTGATCGAGTCCGTCTTCGGAGGGCGAAGCAGATATCGGATCGGGCGAAGCGCTTTGTTGCCTAACCGGGTTACCCATCGCATACCTTTCGGCGGGGTTTAGCTTTGCGAGCACAATAGCGGCTCATACCGTCATTGAACAAGTACCGCGATGCGTCATCACGCCGGCCGCCCCGCCGCAGCCATGCCTCATACCCTTTCCGGTCAAGCGCCCGCAGCCTCGTCCGCGCGCGGCGATTGGCAGACCGTCGCCCGATTACTCCCCTACTTGTGGACATGGCGCGGCCGGGTACTTTTTGCGCTTGCTTGTCTGGTGGCGGCCAAGCTTGCCAACATCGGCGTCCCGTTGGTGCTCAAGGCGGTTGTCGACGCGCTCGACACGCCTGAGGCGTCGGCCCGAGCGGCAATCGCGGTTCCGGTAGTGCTTGTCGTTGGCTACGGACTGTTGAGAGTATCGGTATCGCTCTTTACCGAACTTCGCGAACTGGTTTTTTCGCGGGTCACGCATGAGGCAAATCGCACCATCGTCCGGCAGGTTTTCAGTCACCTTTTCGAGATGTCTCTGCGCTTTCATCTCGAACGCCAGATGGGCGGGATGACTCGCGACATCGAGCGCGGCTCGCAAGGCGTCTCAAGCCTCATTTCCTACACGCTCTACAGCATTCTTCCCACGCTCATTGAGGTGTCGCTGGTCATAGGCTATCTCTTCTGGAACTACGAAGCGTCCTTCGGCCTGATCGCGCTTGGGGCGTTAGTGATCTACGTTTTCTACACGATCCGCATCACCGAGTGGCGTACGCATTTTCGGCGGGAAATGAATGAGCAGGATTCGCGCGCAAGCACGCGCGCGATCGATGCGCTGCTCAATTACGAAACAGTGAAGTACTTCGGCAACGAGCGCTTTGAGGCCGAGCGCTATGACGCGGAGCTGCGCAAACGCATGCGTGCAGCGATTCGATCGCAGGCTTCGCTGTCGCTACTCAATTTTGGTCAGGCGCTGATTATCGCCGCAGCGGTTTCCGCGCTGATGTGGCGAGCGGTCTCGGGAGTGATTTCAGGCGAGATGACGCTAGGTGATCTGGTGCTCGTCAACGCCTTCATGATTCAGCTGTATATCCCGCTCAATTTTCTGGGCGTGCTGTATCGCGAGATCAAGCAGGCGTTGACCGATATGGAGCGCATGTTCAGACTGCTTGGAGAAAAGCACGAGGTCGCCGATGCGCCTGGCGCGAAGGCGCTCGCTCTTGGTCGCGCCGGCGCCGCCCCTCACCGCGCCGCGCAGGCCCGCGGTCCGGAAATACGCTTTGAGGAGGTTGGCTTTCATTACGATCACGCTCGCCCGATCCTGCACCAGGTGAGCTTTCGTATCGCACCCGGCACCACGACGGCAGTGGTCGGAGCAAGTGGCGCGGGCAAGTCGACGCTCGCGCGCCTGCTATTCCGTTTCTACGACGTGACCAGCGGGAGGATTCTGGTTGACGGGCAGGACATACGCGGCGTCACGCAGGAAAGTCTCAGGGCAGCGATAGGCATCGTCCCGCAGGACACAGTCCTCTTCAACGATACGCTTCGGTACAACATCGCCTATGGGCGGCCGCAGGCTGAGGACGAGCAGATCGAAGCCGTTACCCGAGCAGCCCAACTGCACGAGTTCATCGCAGCACTGCCGCAGGGCTACGAGAGCCCGGTCGGCGAACGTGGGCTCAAGCTTTCAGGCGGTGAAAAACAGCGTGTCGCGATCGCGCGTACGCTCTTGAAGGATCCGCCGATCTTGATTCTCGACGAAGCAACCTCTGCGCTCGATACGCGCAACGAACAGGCTATTCAGCAGGCGCTTCGCGCCGCAGCCGCCGGACGGACCGCGCTTGTGATCGCTCATCGGCTTTCGACGATCGTCGATGCCGATGAAATCCTCGTGCTCGATGCGGGGCGCGTCGTTGAACGAGGCAGCCACGAGGACCTGCTTGCTGCCGGCAGTGTCTATGCGCGGATGTGGGCGGCGCAGGCGCAGGGTTCCGAAGACTGAGCGGCCGGATACCGGCTGAGCTCTGCCGAGGTCGATTGCAGCAGGCTGGTTAGCGCAATCCGCAGGCGGCGCCTTTGCCCGCTAGCGGTCGAGAATCTGACTCAGAAACTGCTTCGTGCGTTCGTTCTGTGGAGCATCAAAGAACGCATCAGGCGTGTTTTGCTCGACAATCTCGCCCCGGTCCATGAAGATGACCCGGTCGGCGACCGCCCGAGCAAACCCCATTTCATGCGTCACGCACAGCATGGTCATACCTTCCCTCGCGAGCATGATCATGGTGTCGAGCACCTCCTTGACCATCTCGGGGTCGAGCGCCGAGGTGGGCTCATCGAACAGCATGATGGAGGGGTTCATGCAGAGCGCTCGCGCGATCGCCACCCGCTGCTGCTGGCCGCCTGAAAGCTGCCCAGGATATTTGAGCGCCTGATCGGCGATCCGTACCCGCTCAAGATACTTCATCGCTGAGGCTTCGGCCTGTGCGCGAGGCTGTTTGCGCACCCAGATCGGCGCAAGTGTGCAGTTGTCGAGTACGCTCAAGTGCGGGAACAGGTTGAAGTGCTGAAACACCATTCCGACTTCAGAGCGTACCTGGTCGATGTTCTTGAGGTCGTCGCTTAACTCCACGCCGTTGACTGCGATCCGCCCCTGCTGATGGACCTCGAGCCGGTTGAGGCAGCGGATGAGCGTGGATTTGCCGGACCCCGAAGGGCCGCACACCACGATCCGCTCACCTTTTTTCACAGTAAGTGAGATGTTGCGCAGCACCTGAAAGTCGCCGAACCATTTCGATAAACCGCTTATGTCGATCGCGGCAGCGCTTTGGGTAGCCTCACGGGGCTGTGCGTTCATTCAATGGACTCCTAACCAGGAAAGGAGGTCGGGGTATGACGAGGCGGCCGACGGAGCGGGAAGCCTGACCATCACCGGCGCTGTCCGCGTGCCAACTCGCGCTCGAGCCACTGGCTGTAGCGCGACATGGCAAAGCAGTAGATCCAGTAGACGAGGATGGAGAAAAGAAACGCCTCGATGAAATATTTTTTCCAGGAGATATCGGTCTCCACCGATTTTTTCACGGCATAAGCGAAGTCATAGATACCGATGATCACGACAAGCGAGGTGTCCTTAAAGACAGAGATAAAAATGTTGACGATGGGCGGGATGGCAATCTTTAGCGCCTGCGGCAGGATGATGAGGCCCATGGTACGCCAATAAGAAAGCCCCAGAGCTTCGGCCGCCTCATATTGCCCCCGGGCAATGGCCTGCAGGCCTCCGCGCACTGCCTCTGCGAGATAGGCGGCGATGAAAAGAATGATCGCCACCTGCGCGCGCACCAGTTGCTCGACCCGCAGGCCCTCGGGCATGAAGAGCGAGAACATGATCGAGGCCATGAACAGCACGGTGATGAGTGGCACACCGCGCACGATCTCGATGTACATCACCGAGATCGCACGAATGACCGGGAGAGTGGAGCGGCGGCCAAGCGCAAGCAGGATGCCGATCGGAAAAGCAAATCCGATACCGAATATCGCCAGGATCAATGTGACGCTCAGACCGCCCCAGCGCTCGGCCGGTACGCGCTCAAGACCGAACCCTCCGCCCATCAGCCAGAACGAGGCAGCAATTCCTGCCACCCAGATCAGAATCAACTCGCGACGCCAGAACCAGCGGATTGCAGACACGACCAGCAGGGCGCTGAGTACGATGATCGCGAGCCCTGATCGCCACTGTTCACCAAAGGGATAGACGCCGAACAGCATGAAACGGATCTTTTCCCAGACAACCGCCCAGCATGCGCCTTCGCCGCGCACCGCGTCGCAGGCAGAGGCGGGCTTTGCCCCCCAAACCGCATCCCATACGAGCCAGCCCCCCGCGATGGGGGCAAGCCACGCAATCAGCGCGACCAGCAAGACAGTGAGCAGCGAATTGAGCGGGCTGGAAAACAAGTTGGTACGCAGCCAGCTAAGGGGACCCGCGCCCGCTCGGTTTGGCGCGGCCGCTGCTGAGTTCGTTCGTGTGAGGTTCACGGCTCAGCGCTCCACCAGGCGCACTCGCGCGTTGTACCAGTTCATAAAGAGCGAGATCGATAGGCTGATACCAAGGTAGACCGCCATGAGGATAGCGATTGCTTCGATCGCCTGCCCGGTTTGATTCATGGTGGTGTTGGCAATCGCAACCAGATCCGGATAGCCGATGGCGACAGCGAGCGAAGAATTTTTGGTGAGGTTGAGATACTGACTCGTGATCGGCGGGATGATTACGCGCAGCGCCTGCGCGAGCGTCACCAGACGCAGGCGCTGACTCGGCGTAAGCCCGAGTGCCATGGCGGCTTCGGTTTGGCCGCGATCGACCGCGAGAATCCCGGCGCGAACGACCTCGGCAATGAAGGCCGCGGTGTAGGTGGACAGGCCCAGCAGCAGCGCCATGAATTCGGGTGAAATCACCCGCCCGCCCTGGTAATCAAAGCCGCGCAGGACCGGAACCTGAATCTCGGTTGGCGCACCCATCACCGCCCAGGCCACAGCGGGCAGACCCAAGATGAGCACAAGGGCGGGCCAGGCGAGAGGCCAACGTTGCCCGGTGGCCGCCTGCCTGCGACGGACCAGTGCGCGCCACGCGAGGGCTAAGGCGATCCCGGCCAGAAACGCCCATAACGCCGCCTCCCAGGCTGGATGCGGCTGCGGCCACGCGAACCGAAAGCCGCGCTGGCTGATGAAGATCCAATCGCCGATCCGGATCGCCTGTCGCACGCCGGGGAGCAGTTCGGTGAAGAGCCCGTACCATACGAAGAGCTGTAGCAGGAGCGGAATGTTGCGCATGAACTCGACGTAGCTGCCCGCGATGCGGGCAACGAGCCAGTTCGAAGACAGGCGCGCGACGCCTATCAGGGCACCGAGCGCGGTGGCGATGACGATGCCCAACAGGGCGACATGAAGGGTGTTGAGCAGACCGACCGCGAGCGCTCGTGCGTAGTTGCGCGTCGAGTCATACTCGATCAGCTTTTCGGCAATCTCAAAGCCCGCCTCCCGCGACAGAAAGCCGAACCCCACCTGAATGTGGCGCGACTCGAGATTGTTCAGAGTATTGGTAAAGAGGTACCAGGCAGCGCCGCCAACGGCCGCCAGCAGCATGGCCTGGTACAGCAGGCCGCGGGCGCGTTCGCTTCGGATCATGGCGAGCAGAGTCGACGGCCTGCTCTGGCGACCGGCCCCGCAGCGACCGCTACCGGAGGGTAGCGGCACAGC
>CAZZKA010000084.1:0-12851 GCA_964654745.1 uncultured Bordetella sp.
AGAATCCTTTTGTGGGTCTGGCCTCCACGACGTCAACCGAGCAGTCCGGCCTGTTTGCGTATCTGCTGCCGCGCTTTACCGCGCGTACCGGGATTCAGGTCCGCGTCCTCGCATTGGGTACGGGGCAGGCGATTGCCGTGGCGTCCCGCGGCGACGCGGATCTGTTGCTCGTTCACGATCGGATCGCAGAGGAAAGGTTCGTCGCAGACGGGCACGGGTTGTCCCGCCGCGATGTGATGTACAACGACTTTGTCGTTGTTGGCCCGAGAACCGATCCAGCCAGGATTTCCAGAGTCCGCGATGCATCGGCTGCACTTGCGGCACTCGCCCGATCCCGTGCGATCTTCATCTCGCGGGGGGACCAGAGTGGCACGCATGCGGCGGAATTGCGGCTCTGGGAGATCGCAGGTCTGGACCCTAAGGCCGGTCGCGGAACCTGGTATCGGGAAACCGGGTCGGGCATGGGGCCGACCCTCAACATCGCTTCATCGCTGGACGGCTATACGCTCAGCGATCGCGGCACTTGGCTTAATTTTCGCAATCGCGGCGACCTCGTGATCCTCGTCGAAGGAGACGCGCGCATGGTCAACCCTTATGGGGTCATCGTGGTCAGTCCTAAACGCCATCCGCACGTTCGGGTGGAGCAGGCGCAAAGCCTTGCCGACTGGCTGATCTCCGAAGAGGGGCAGAGGGCGATTGCCGGTTATCGCATAGGTGGCGAGCAGTTGTTTTTCCCCAATCCGACCGTTCAGGCCCGACCCTGAGCCGGCGCAGCCGACGCCGCCGCGGCGACGCCCGGGCGCGGATGCGCCCGAACCCGCCGCGCTTGCCGGCTCCGGGGCCAACGGGCCGTCCTCATTCGGTCGCAAGGCGCAATCCGAGCTGGTTGGCTGCGATCACCGCCTGCGTCCGGTTGCGCGCCCCGAGGGCACGGAGCACCGCGCTGACGTGAATCTTGACCGTGCCTTCGGCAAGATCCAGTTCGCGGCAGATCAGCTTGTTGGGAAGCCCCCTTAAGATCAATCGCAGTACATCGCACTGCCGACCGGTGAGGCCGAGGCTGCGCGGGTCGCGAGATGGCTGGCGGGCCTGGAGCGCCCGCGCACCCGCGTTCGCGGGGGCCCATCCGGCATGGGTCACAACCTCTTTGGGCACGTACATATGCCCTGCGGCGACCATGTGAAGGGCATGCCGCAGCACATCGTGGTGTACTGTTTTGGGAATGAAACCCTGGGCGCCTAGGTTGAGACAGCGCAGGATGGTATCCCGCTCGCCGTCGGCGGACAGAACGACCACGGGCGTGTCAGGACGTAGCAGGCGAAGACCCTGCAGAGCATCGTAGCCGTCGCTGTCGGGCAGGCCGAGATCGAGCAAAATGCAGTCGAACCGGGTCCCGTCGGCGAGCAGCCTGCGGGCTTCGGTGTAGCTCGTGCCGAAGTCGACCCGGGAGCCCGGGGCGACTGCTTCTAGGGTGTAGCGCAACGCGTCGCTCATGATCGGGTGATCGTCGACCAGGAGGAAGCGTTTGGCCGGGCGGTGGGAATCAGCGTTGGAAGCAATCATCAATTTCTCCATGACCGTGTTGCAGACTTTCAGGTGCGCACGAAAGTAAAGTACGCCCGATGAATGATGGATGGCATTTCTGCGTAGCACCTATGATGGATTTCACAGATCGGCTTTGCCGGTACTTCCATCGCAGGCTGAGCCGGCGAGCGCGCCTTTACACCGAAATGGTGACTACCGGTGCGCTCCTTTATGGGCCGCGTGAAAAACTTCTCAGATTTCATGACGAAGAACACCCTGTCGCCTTGCAGTTGGGAGGATCCGAGCCTGATGAACTCGCGCAGTGCGCGCGCTGGGGCGAGGCTCGGGGCTACGATGAAGTCAACCTCAACTGCGGATGCCCGAGCGAGCGCGTCCAGCGCGGAGCTTTCGGCGCGTGTCTGATGGCCGAACCACAGTTGGTGGCTGACTGCGTGAGGGCAATGCGCGACGCGGTTTCTATCCCGATCACCGTCAAGCATCGTCTCGGGCTCGATGCTGACGAGTCCTACGACTTTGTGGCCGAGTTCGTCGGCCGTGTGGCCGAGGCCGGATGTACGGTTTTCATCGTCCATGCGCGCAATGCGTGGCTTAAAGGCCTGAGCCCCAGGGAAAACCGTGAGGTCCCGCCGTTGCGCTACGAGTCGGTTTATCGGCTCAAGCGCGATTTTCCGCATCTGACGATGGTGATCAACGGCGGCCTGCGCTCACATGAGGAGGCGCTCGCGCAGCTGGTGCACGTCGACGGAGTGATGATCGGCCGGCAAGCCTGTGACGACCCCTGGATGCTCGCGCGCGTGGATCCGGACTACTTCGGGTTGAGCGCTCCGATCGCATCCAGAATTGAGGCGGTCGATGCGATGCGCGAGTTCCTGCGCGTGGAGGTGGCTGACGGCACGCCCGCAAGGGCGGTGGTTCGGCATATGCTGGGGCTGTTCAACGGATTGCCCGGTGCGCGCAGATGGAGGCGGCATCTGAGCGATGCCGATTTGCTGTCACAGTCGGGTGCGGCGCTCCTCGACGACGCGCTTGCCGCCCTCACGGCTGCAGGAGGAGCGTCCGCTCAGGCGCCGGTCAGCTGATGCGCCGAGCAGACCTCACATACCCCAATATCGCGAGGAATGCGACCGACGCGAGCCCAGCCTCAGCCCAGGCGAGCGATGCGCTCGTGCCGATATCGCTCGCGCCGCGAACGAGGCCTTCGGTCAGGTACAGCATCACGATCATCGACCACCACTGGAATGTTCGTACGTGCCCTGCCATCAGGGCAGGCAGGGCCAGGGCAAGCGGGATCACTTTCAGAGCGAGTAGCCAGGCACCGGGGCGCAGGGGTGCAAGCCACAGTTCCCAGGCGAGTCCGAGCACGATCAGCCCGGCGAAACACGCCACAACCGTCAGACGGAAAAATTTCATGGACTCCATTAACAGGATTATAGGTGGGCCCCCCGCACCCGTCGGCCTATTCCTGCGGCTCGGGGTGCCGTCTTGACCGCTGCACCCTTTACGTTCCGGGTCAGTCGCCTGCTCGGCGACATGATCAGGCAGGCTCGACGGCTGCGCCTGCAGCAGACCGCCGCCAGCCTCGCGTTTCTGTCGCTCTTTGCGGCGGTACCGGTGTTTTCGATCGCCTGCTCCGTTCTGGCGACGCTCCCGCTTTTTTCCCGCTTGCAGGATGCGCTGCGCGATTTTCTGGCGCACCAACTGTTTCCGGAGGAGTTCAGCGCGACGGTGCTTCAGTACCTTACCGAGTTCGCCGGCCGAGCTCAGGGCCTGTCTGTCGCCGGGGCAGTGATTTTTTTCATGGCCGCCATTACGGCTTTGCAGATGATCGAACGAACGATGAATGCGGTCTGGTACTCGCGCCGCAGACGTCCCTTTCTGAAACGAGTGGTGCTTTACTGGACGTTTCTCACCCTCGGACCGCTCGCGGTCACGGGCGTACTCGCGGTTAACGGTCACCTGGTCGCAGAGTTTCTGAGCGGTCGCGAGCTTGCATGGTTACGCTCAATCTGGGCCATAGCCGTTCCCTGGCTGGTCGGTGTCGGGGTGCTGCTCCTGATGTTCCATTCGCTTCCCGCAGCGCGGGTCCGCGTCTCTCATGCGCTAGCCGGGGCCGTGCTCGCCATCACGCTCTTGTCGGGTCTGCAGCGGCTCCTCGGTTGGGCGGTACGGGAGCTTCATGCCTATGAGGTGGTCTACGGGGCATTGGCTGTGCTGCCGCTGCTGCTCGTATGGTTGTTTGCCGCCTGGGGGAGCGTGCTGTCGGGCGCCGTGTTTGCGGCGAGTCTGCTTCGCTGGGATGCTCCGTTAGAAGATCCGGAGCCCGACTATGCGCCTGGGCGCCGGTTTGAAGACGCACTGACAGTGCTCGGCGCCCTGCGTGCTGCGGGGTCAGCCAACGCGGGCGCGGCGATCATGGTTGAGGAATTGCGCACCGCGTTTGACTCGGATGCCCAGCGTCTGGAACTTGCCGGTGAGCTGCTTGAGGAGCTCGGCTATGTCTGCCGCTTTGTGAGTGTCTCCGGGGCTGCCGTATTGCCCGCGGCAACTCGTCTCGGCTTGAGCCGCGCCGCGGGCGGACCGGGTGAAAGCGATAAGCATAGACTCGCGGAAGCTCGGCGCGGCACGATCTGGAATGAGCGCTGGGCGTGGATGCGTTCGCCGGAGACCCTCACGCTGCGCCCGCTCTTTGACGCCCTCTGGTGGGACGGCCATCCCGGGTCGGTACAGTCATGGCAGGGAGCCGAACTCGACCGACCGCTCAGCCGGATGCCCGGGCCCTAGCGCGGCGGCGTACGGGCGAGAAACTTTCGCAACGCTGCGAGCACCGCATCGGGCCGCTCGCTCATGAGGGCATGGCCCGCTCCCGGGACCTCAACGACATCCGGTGCGGGAAGCCCCGATGCCGCTGCCGAGTCGGTGACCGCCTTGATGAGCGCACGGGCGGCCTTGGGTGGCGTCATCAGATCGCTGGCGCCGAGAAGAAATAGCGCGGGGCAGCTAAGCGCTGCGGCGGCCTCGAACGCGCCTTGATAAGCATTGCAGGCTGTGAAATCGCTGAGCAAAACGCCACGCGACTGTCGCTCCATCAGCCTGCGGTTCTGCATGAAAATCGAAAACCCTGGCCCGGGGCAGCCAGGCCGCGAGTTGATCGTCGCATGCGACCAGGCGTTGATCATGTCAAAGGCCCGATCCTCGTCGTCCCGCGCGGCTTCGAGGAGGGCGTCGGAAACCTTCATCGGAGCAGCGGCGCCGACCAATGCGACACCGGCAACGAGCGATGGGTAGGTCGCCGCGCATTGGAGCGCGATCAACGATCCCATGCTGTGACCGCAGAGGACTACCGGGCCTGCCTTGGCGGAGCGCAGCACCGCCGCAACCCAATCGGCGAGCGCCTCGACGCTGCCCAGCGCAGGGCCCTCGCTGCGACCGTGGCCGGGCAGATCGAGCGCCATTACGGCAAATCCATGATGGGCAAGGTAGCGCGACTGCAGGATCCAGACGCTGTGATCGTGCTGAGCGCCATGCAGGAAAACGATGGCAGGGGCCGCTCCGGTGAAGGCCTTGCCACCGGTGTAGGCGTACGTCTGCCGCGATTGAATGTCGAGCAACACGCGAAGCGCCTCAGAAAGCCCTAGCCGCGCTCGGCGGCCCGGAACGCCGTCTTCAGGTCGGCGATCAGATCGGCAGCATCTTCGAGCCCGATCGACAGGCGCAGCGTTCCTTCACCGATGCCCGCTGCATTGAGCGCTGCCGCATCCATTCGGAAATGTGTCGTCGATGCCGGGTGTATCACCAGCGAGCGCGCATCACCGACATTGGCGAGGTGAGAAAAGATTCGCAGCGCTTCGACGAACCGTCGACCCGCCGCGCGGTCGCCCTTTAGGTTGAAACTGAACACTGCGCCACAACCCCGGGGCAGCAGGCGCCTGGCGAGTGCGTGATCCGGGTGGGAGGGTAGCGTCGGGTACGACACCGAGCTCACCATCGGGTGTTCGGCGAGGAAGTGGGCGATCCGTTCGGCGTTGGCCACATGTTTTTGCATGCGGACCGCCAGGGTCTCGACACCCTGAAGGATTTGAAACGCATTCATCGGGCTCAGGCTCGCGCCGAAGTCCCGCAGTCCCTCTCTGCGAGCGCGCAGCAGGAAGGGCGCCACGGTCGACTCCTCGGAGAACACCATCCCGTGGAAACCCTCGTAGGGTTGGGTCAACTCGGGAAAACGCCCCGATGCCTCCCAGTCGAAACGACCCGAATCAACCAGCAGACCTCCGATTACGGTACCGTGACCGCAGAGGAACTTGGTTGCCGAATGAAACACGAGATCGGCGCCGTGCTCAAACGGGCGCAGCAGCCAGGGCGTCGTGAAGGTCGAATCGACCAGAAGCGGGATGCCGTTCGCATGGCCGATATCTGCGACGGCCGCGATGTCCAGAACATCGAGGCCAGGGTTGCCCAGGGACTCGCCGAACAGCAGCCGGGTTTCCGGGCGGATCGCTGCGCGCCACGCGTCGTGGTCTCTCGGCGCAACGAAGGTGGTCTCGATGCCGAACCGGGCGAGCGTGTAATGGAGCAGGTTGTGCGAGCCGCCGTACAACGCCCGCGAGGCGACGATGTGCGAACCGGCGCCGGCGAGCGTCGCGACCGCGAGGTGCAATGCCGCCTGGCCGCTTGCCGTGGCGATGGCGCCCACCCCGGCCTCGAGCGCCGCGATTCGCTCCTCGAGCACGGCGACCGTGGGGTTGCTGATCCGCGAATAGACATGGCCCGACTGCTCCATGTTGAACAGCGCGGCTGCGTGGTCGGAGTCCCGAAAAACGAAGGATGCTGACAGGTAGATGGGCGTGGCGCGCGCACCGGTTTCGCCATCGGGCGAACTGCCCGCGTGCAGCGAAAGTGTGTCAAACCCGTAGTAGTCCCGCTGACTCATCCTTACGATGCTAGCACGGGGTCAATCCAGTGGTACGCTGGGCGATTCGTTAAACTCTGCGAATGAAAATACTCATCAGTAATGACGACGGTTATCTGTCGCCGGGGATCGCCGTGCTTGCGCGCGTGGCAAGCGAGTTCGGGCATGCGGTCGTGGTGGCTCCGGACCGTGACCGCAGCGGTGCGTCCAATTCTCTGACCCTTGACCGGCCTCTCAGCGTTCGCTCGGCACCCAACGGTTTTATGTTCGTCAATGGCACTCCGACTGACTGCGTGCACATCGCGATCACCGGTATGCTCGGCTGGCGGCCGGACCTCGTGCTTTCTGGCCTCAATGACGGCGCCAACATGGGGGACGACACGATCTACTCCGGCACGGTTGCAGCGGCGATGGAAGGCTTCCAGCTTGGTGTCCCGGCGATCGCGTTTTCGATCGCCAAACGGGGCTTCGAACATCTTGATGCTGCGGGATCGGTGGTGCGCCGCATCCTCGAGCGTTGGACCTCCAAGCCACCGGACTCTCCCTCCCTGCTCAACGTCAACATCCCTTCGCTGCCGTCCGATCGAATCGGCTCCATCCGTGCAACCCGCTTGGGCAAACGGCACTTCGCCGAACCGGTTATTCGGGCGACCGACCCGCGCGACGAGCCGATCTGGTGGATCGGTCCGCCCGGCTCCGCCCGCGATGCCGGCCCTGGGACCGATTTTCATGCGGTCGAGTCGGGCGACGTGTCGGTGACGCCGCTAGAAGTCGACCTCACCGGCTATCGCCGGCTCGAGGCAATGGGCGCCTGGCTGGCGCATGCCTGAGCGGTTGGGGCGGGCGGAGACGCCGATGGTTCGCAAGATACCTCGCTGGATGGATCAGGCAGCGATCGCACGGCCCGACGAATCCAAGCCGCGGTCCAGGCGTGTTTCGCAGCCAGGCGGTTCGGGCGAGCGCCCGCCTTCGCGGCGCAGCGGGCAGTCCCCGCCGGCAGCGGCCGGCGCGCCGCCGGAGGGGTCGGGTCTCATATCGGATGGTGTACGCGAGGCCATGGTAGAGACGCTTCGCAGGTCGGGCGTTCGCGATGCGGCCGTCCTGCACGCAATGCGGGCGGTACCGCGACACGCGTTCGTCGAGCCTGGCCTCTCAAGCCGTGCTTATGAAGACGTTGCGCTACCCATCGGACACGGGCAGACGATATCGCGGCCGCTCACGGTGGCCCGCATGATCGAGCTCGTCGCTGCAGCGTTCGATGAATCTCGGCGTCGTTCGGCAAAAGTGCTTGAGATCGGCACGGGCTGTGGCTATCAGGCGGCGGTACTTGCCGGCGTTTTCGGCGAGGTGGTTTCGATCGAACGCATCAGGGGCCTGCACGAGCAGGCCCGTGCCAACCTGCGGCCGCTTCGCCTCGCGAACCTGCGCCTGGTCTATGGCGACGGTCAACACGGTGTGGAAAAAGCCGCCCCCTATGACGTTGTCATTGCCGCGGCGGCCGGAGCTGCGATCCCTGATGCGTGGCTCGCACAAATGCAACAAGGGGGCTGGCTGATCGCACCGGTATCGCAGCCGGATGGTCAGGCGCTTCATCTGGTTCAAAGACTCGGTCGTGATCGCTGGCAACTTACCGTGCTTGATGCGGTACGATTCGTTCCATTGAGGGCGGGTACGGTATGAACCGTTCGGTTCGTCCGATCCGTGATGCCCTTGCCCATGGTTTGCCCAATGTGGTCGAGCCGATCGATCGCAATGCCGTTTCCAGGAAGTGATTCGATGAAGCCGTCTTCGTCGCTGCAGCAGCTTGCCAGTCCGGTCCTCTCAGCGCGCGACCGTTCCATCTCACGGGTGCTTGTCGCGAGTTCTTTGGCGATTCTGCTGGCCGCGTGCTCCGCCCCGCGTCCGGCGCCAGTGGAAAACCGTTCGGCGGCTCCGGCGCCTCAGGCGCCCGCAACGCGCCCCGCTACGGCCGCTCCGGCGACGAGCCCTTCGCCCGCGGCCGCGTCGGCCGCAACCTCGGCAGCGAGGCGACCTGCGGCTACGGCGACGCAGCCCCAGCAGACCGCCTCTGCCCGGCCGGCCCAGGACAGGCCGGGCACCCAGGCAATGCCGGTCGAAGTCAGGCCTATCGACTCGGGCTCGAGGCCCGGATCGGCTGCAGTCGCGGCCAATGAAGCCCCCCCTCCTCTGATTCGTTCAGATGCCTCTGCCGGCGCGCGCCCGGGCCCGGCCATGGCCGACAGCCAGAGACCGGCGCCCGCCGCAGCCGCGGTCAATGCTCCACCCGCTCCGCAGGCTGCCGGCGGTCAGGGCACCGGAGCCTCGGTTGCCCCGCCGCCCTCTCCAGCGCCGTCGGGCGCAGCCCAGTCGCCCGCCCAGACACCGGCCCCGCTGGCCTCGGCCGCTCCGTCTGGCGCAGGTCCGACCGAACTGCGTTTCATCTGGCCCGCGCCAGGCAAGGTCCTCGAGGGCTTTTCCGAACCACGCAATATGGGGATAGCGATCGACGGGCAACCCGGCGATCCCATCCTCGCGGCCGCCGACGGCAAAGTGATCTTCAGCGGCGTCGGGCCGCGCGGCTACGGCAATCTGATCATCGTCAAACATGAAAACGACGTTCTCTCGGTCTACGGCCACAATCGGGCGCTGATGGTCCGAGAAGGCGATCAGGTCGCCAGGGGGCAGAAGATCGCCGAGCTTGGCGACAGCGACGCGGACCGCCCCAAGCTGCGATTTGAGATCCGTCGCGAGGGCAAGCCAGTCGACCCTTCGCGGTACCTGCCCGCCCGCTGATCCGCTGGTCTGACAGGGCGGCCGAACCCGATTCATCGCACAACGGGGTGCCCGAGGGGCGCCGGAGGACTGTCATGACGCCTGTGCTGGTCTTCGACATCGAGACAATCCCGGACATAGCCGGCTTGCGGACCGTCTGGGGGTTTGATGCAACCCTCACTGATGACGAGGTTGCGCAGCAGGCTTTCGCCAGGCGCCGTGAAAAGACAGGGGGCAGCGACTTCATGCCGCTGCATCTGCATCGGGTTGTGGCGATAGCCTGTCTGCTGCGCGATGACCGCGGCATCCAGATCCGCTGCCTGGGCGCGGCCGATGACGGCGAGGCGAAACTGGTGCAGCAGTTCTACAAGCTGATCGAGCGTCATTCGCCGCAGATCGTGTCATGGAACGGCGGCGGCTTTGATCTGCAGGTGCTCCACTACCGTGCGATGGTCCATGGGGTGCAGGCTCCCCGCTATTGGGATCAGGGTGAGGATGATCGCGAGTTTCGCTACAACAATTACCTGAGCCGTTACCATGCTCGCCACTTGGACCTCATGGATCTGCTTTCGCTCTACAACGGCCGAGCCGCTGCCCCGCTTGACGAACTCGCCAAGCTCTGCGGTTTTCCGGGAAAGCTCGGCATGGACGGCTCGCAGGTCTGGAGCGCATGGCAAAAGGGCGAGGCAGCGGACATTCGCGCCTATTGCGAGACCGATGTCGCGAATACCTGGCTGCTCTTTTGTCGATTTCAATTGATGCGCGGACATTGGTCACCAGATCGCTATCAGGAGGAAATCGCTCTGTCGCGCACGACAGTCGGGGACCTTGCACCCGCCCATAAGCATTGGCGCGAGTTCCTCGATGCCTGGCCGGCATGACTCGGTCTGCGCGCGGCCAGGATCCGGAATCGATTGATCTCGAGATCGAGTCGCTCGATCTGGAGGCCAACGGCGTCGCCCATCGCGAGGGTAAGGTGGTGTTCGTTTCGGGCGGCTTGCCCGGTGAGCGGGTACGCGCCGCCGTGCGCAGACAAAAGCCGCGGTTCGATACCGCAGACGTTACCGAGGTCCTGCGCGAGAGCAGCCAGCGCGTACGTCCGAGGTGCCCGCATTTTGGCATGTGCGGCGGATGCTCCATGCAGCACCTCGACGCCGCAGCGCAGCTCGCGATCAAGCAGCGCGCGCTCGAGGACCAGCTCTGGCATATCGGCAAGGTGCGAGCGGGTACGGCGCTTCGTCCCATAGCGGGACCCGCCTGGGGTTACCGCTATCGCGCGCGCCTGTCCGTCCGCCATGTCGCGCGCAAGGGCGGGGTACTGGTCGGTTTCCATGAGCGCGGATCGAGCTACGTCGCCGATATGCGCGAATGCCATGTGCTCGAGCCC
The DNA here is from genome assembly GCA_964654745.1 of uncultured Bordetella sp. GTDB lineage: Bacteria > Pseudomonadota > Gammaproteobacteria > Burkholderiales > Burkholderiaceae_E > SYIM01. Next base: position 10,611 of record CAZZKA010000084.1, read on the forward strand.
CGCGTCGCTGCGCTTTTACTGCCTCTTCGCGATCTGGTGGGCTCGCTGTCGATTCGCGACCGGCTCCCTCAGATCGAGGTTGCGGTCGGTGAACCCGTTCGCGGGGAATTGTGCATCGCGCTGGTGCTGCGGGTGCTTCAGACGATCACGCCCGGGGACAAGGCAGCCCTGTGCGCGTTCGCGAAGAGCCATGCGGTGGAACTCTGGTTACAGCCGGCGGGGCCCGACTCGATAGAAATTCTTTGCGATCGGCGCGGCGACGAGGGGCAGTCCGAACTGGCCTTCCGCCTCGATGAGTTTGACGTACGGATACCCTTCCGGCCGACCGACTTTACGCAGGTCAACCACGCAGTCAACGAAGTCCTCGTAAGGCGGGCGATTGCCTTGCTCGCGCCGCAGTCCGAAGACCGGATCGCGGATCTCTTCTGCGGCCTGGGTAACTTCAGCCTCCCACTGGCGCGACGCGCGAGAACGGTGCTGGGAATCGAAGCAAGCAAATCGCTTGTGCGACGCGCCTCCGATAATGCGGAGCTGAACGGGCTGTCCGGCCGAACCAGTTTTATTGCGCAGGACCTCTTCAAGATGGATGCCGAGGCGTGGGACGGGCTTGGCCGGTTCGATCGCGTGCTGATCGATCCCCCGCGCGAGGGCGCGTTGGAGGTCTGCAAGGCCATCGTCGCGCAAACCGGGGCGGCGCGCAGCCGCGCACCTCGCCGTATCGTCTATGTGTCGTGCAATCCTGCGACGCTTGCCCGCGACGCGGCGGTACTTGTGAATCTTGGCGCCTACTCGCTCACCGCCGCCGGCGCCGTCAACATGTTCCCGCATACCTCGCATGTCGAGTCGGTCGCAGTTTTCGACCTCATCGACCTGGCCAACGCGACCGCATCGTAGCCGCCTGCGGCCGTGTTTCTTCGGCACCAGTAAAAACGGCCCTCGAGAGGGCCGTTTGGGGCCGGGGAGGGCGCGCGTTACATGCTCGCGCCTGGATCCGGCTTAGTCGCGGTCGCCGCCTACGATGCCGAGAATTGCGAGCAGATTGCTGAACACGTTATAGACGCTGAGATAGACCGCGAGTGTCGCAGACACGTAGTTGGTCTCGCCGCCGTTCACGACGCGTTGCAGGTCGACCAGGATGAAGGCCGAGAAGATCAGCACGGCGAGTGCGGAAATGGTCAGCGTGAGCGCCGGCATTTGCAGCCAGATATTGGCGACGGCCGCCACAAGGATCACCAGGAAGCCTACGAATAACCACTTGCCCAGCCCGCTGAAGTCGCGCTTGGAGACGGTGGCGACGGTCGCCATCACGCCGAAGATCGCAGCCGTTCCGCCGAAGGCTGTCATCACCAACGAGGCGCCGTTCGACATGCCCAGGACATGGCCGACCAGCCTGGACAGCATGAGGCCCATGAAGAAGGTGAAGGCGAGCAGCAGTGCTACGCCGATCCCGCTGTTCTTGAACTTTTCGATGGCGAAAAAGAACCCGAAGGCGATTCCCAGAAAAACCAGCAGACCGATGAACGGGCTGCCAGCAAAAAAACTGAATCCGGTGCGAACTCCGATCCAGGCGCCCAGAACGGTGGGGACCATCGACAGAGCCAGCAGGATGTAGGTGTTGCGCAGAACCCGGTTTCGGGTTGCCTGATCGACGACGATTGCTGAATCGTGACCGAACGTGTTTTCGCCGTAGTTCATGGACAGTCCTCCAGAGGGAAAGTTCGACCATTATGTGGGAGACTTGCAGCGCGTTTTCAAGGGAATCCGCAGGCCCGCAAGGGTAATCAGCAGCCGCGCTGCCGGGACAGCGCCGGAAATCACGGAGCGAACGCGGTCAACCACGCCGGCCGTTACCTCTCTGTGATAGTATCCAAAGTTGTCCAAATTGCAAGCCAAAGTTTGTAAAAAGCTTTGATAAAGGCTCGCAACCTCCTCATTTTCAAAGACTTTTGGAGCCAAAATGGCGGTTGAACGTACCCTGTCCATCATCAAACCCGATGCGGTTGCCAAGAACGTCATTGGTGAGATCTACAGCCGGTTTGAAAAAGCAGGTCTCAGGGTAATTGCCGCCCGGATGACGCACCTGTCACGGGAGCAGGCTGAGGCGTTCTACGGCGTGCACCGTCAAAGGCCGTTTTTCAAGGATCTCGTTGACTTCATGGTGTCAGGCCCGGTGATGATCCAGGTTCTGGAAGGGGAAGGTGCCATCGCCCTCAACCGCGACCTCATGGGGGCAACGGACCC
>CAZZKA010000085.1:0-12771 GCA_964654745.1 uncultured Bordetella sp.
GTTTGGGAAACCTTGTCATCGAGATTGATCATGGCTGATTCAAAAAATGTCCGCGCCGATCCCGTCACCACGGAGATCCTGCGCAATGGCCTTGTCGCGACGACCGAGGAGATGAAGGCCAATTTGATGCGTACCGCCTACAACATGATCATTTATGAGGCGCTCGACTTTACCGTTGGACTCTTTGATCGCGATGGCAATACGATCTCGGTGGGCATTGGTCTGCCGACCTTTATTCGAGGCATGTCGAATACGGTCAAGGCAATGATCGCTCACTTCGGTCATGACGGGATGGACGAGGGGGATGTGCTTCTGACCAATGATGCCTACACGACCGGCAGTCATCTGAATCACATGACCTTCGTTGTGCCTGTTTTCTGGAATGGAGAGGTTGCGGCATTTTCCGCGTGTATGGCGCATTGGATCGACGTTGGCGGGCCGCTCAACGGGATGACCATGGACATCTATTCCGAAGGTCTGCAGATGCCCATGGTTAAGGCATGGCGTCGCGGTGAAGAAAACCGTGACGTCTTTGACATCATCCGCCTCAACGTTCGCGTTCCGGAGCGAGCGATGGGCGATCTGCGCGCTCAGATCGCAGCGGTGCGAACCGGTGAGCGCCGCGTTCTGGAGATGCTTGGCAAGTACGGGCTCGACCAGTTTGACGGCGCGATTGAGGCCATCTACCGGCAAAGCGAGGCGATCAGCCGCGAACAGATTCGTCTCATCCCCGACGGCGTCTATGTCGCCGAATCGTTCATGGACGACGATGGGGTGGATCTCGGCAAGCCGATACAGGTTAAAGTCAAGGTGATCATCAAAGGTGATCGTATGACCGTCGACCTGTCCGAGGTAGGTGAGCAGGTCAGCGGTTTTTTCAACTCAGGCAGACCCGCGGGGATTTCTGCAGCGCAGGTGGCCCTCAAATGCATCGTGGCGCCGCTCGAAATGCCGATCAACGACGGCTGCTTCGCACCGCTCGAGGTCATCTTGCCAGAGGGCAAGTTTGTCAATGCGACACGTCCCGCGCCTATGCGCATGTGGATGACCTACCCCATGACGGTCATCGACACCATCTTCAAGGCGCTTGCGCCAGCGATCCCCACGCGAGTCGCCGCTGCGCATCACGCTGATCTGGTTGTTGCCAATATCAACGGGCGCCATCCTTCCAATCGAAAACTTTTTCTTTATCTCGGTGGTCTGATCGGCGGGGGCTGGGGTGCCAAGCATAACGAGGACGGAATGTGTGCGACGATCGCGATCAATGACGGCGATACGCACAACGGCCCCTCCGAGCAGGTCGAGGCGAAGTACCCGTTCATCATCGAGCGATACGGGCTTCGGGAGGACTCGGGCGGCGCCGGTCGACACCGGGGTGGGTTGGGGACGGAGCAGATCGTCAAGGTGCTTTCGGACACCATGTTTAACTCGCAGATCGAGCGGGTTGAAAACAGGCCGTGGGGCTTGTTCGGGGGGTTGTCGGCGCTCGGCAACCAAGTCGCGATCCGGCGAGGCGAAAAACCTGAAACCGCCTATGCGACCGGCAAGGTTTTTTCTCAACTGCTCAAGCCGGGCGACGCGTATGTTCTGCGCTCGGGTGGGGGAGGTGGGTTTGGCAAACCGACTGAACGTCCCCGCGACAAGGTCGAAGACGATGTACGACAAGGCTATGTATCGATCGATGCGGCGAAATCACATTATGGTGTCGTGATCGATCGTGTCACGCTCAAGGCAGACGTGGCTGCAACCGAATCGCTTCGACGGCAGATGAGAGCGCTCGGGTTGCCTAAGGACCAGCCGCTGTCATCGAAAGCCGAGCCGCCCGCGGGCAGGGCGGTGATTCCGCTTAGAGCGCGCCGTACGCTCGGCGTTCGTGCCCGGGCCTGGCAGGCAGAGGCTGAGGCGGCAGGGCTGATGCGCGATCGCTGCTGCAGTTGACCGGGTAGAGTCATGCCGTTCGCCCTGATCGCCGATCTGGTTTTGATCGTCCGCTTCGGTTTAACAGACCGGCTCGTGCGCCCAATGCGCCACACACTGTTCGTACGGTGTCAGTGATTTGATGTAGCCGCCGGAGACCATGCTTTGGGCAAGGCGGTCAAAGCCTTCGCGAGATACCGCAGTTCGGCACGACCAGAGATCGGCTGCCCGATAGCGCTCGAGCGAACGCTCGAGGAGGAGCGAGTTCAGGCCAGGGTAGAAATCCTGAACAACCCGCGCCAGTTCCGTGACCCCCTCGGCGGCCAGCCAGGGCGAAAAGGCTTCGATTGCAGCACTCATGGCGCGAAACGCCTGCTCATGCCTCGCTATGTTCTCTTCGGTCGAAATAAAAGTCGTGTAAGCAGTGAGCCCCCTCGCATGAGCGGCATGCAGGGGTACGCCTGCGCCACAGATCTCGGCCATCGCGACATACGGCTCAAATACTTGGATGAGATCGACCGCGCCGCTCTCCAGACGCTGCAAGTTCTCCGCCATGCTTGCACCGCTCAGGCGTTGGACTGAGGCAGGGTCGACACCAGCCTTACGCAAATCGTGCTGCAGGCAGAGCCATGGGGTGTCGACCTCGGTGACGGATGCGAGTGACAGGCGCGGCAGGCTCTGCAATCCAACGTCCTTGAGCGAGGGCCGCCCGACCAGAAAAAACGGATCCCGGGCGGCTACTTCTCCGAAGGCGACCAGCGATTGCCCCGTCAGCGGCTGCGTGTCCCGGTTCTTGAGTACGCGCAGCGGCCCGCCCCAGACGACGTGGGTCGAGCCTGTCACCATGTCGGCGATCCCTGCGCCCGGAGCAGGCGATGGCTTGAGACGAAGATCGAGCCCCGCCCGACGGAAAAACCCCAGTTGCAGGCAGGCGTAGAACGGCGCATAGAAGAGCGCCCGAAAGTTTTCTGCCAGAACGATCTGCATGATGTAGGTGAGCGCAGTAGAAGGTCAAGCCAGGCGTGGTTAGGGTAAAGCGATTATCGTCCTATTTGTTCGCCAGCCGATTCGATTAGGTACGTGCACACGCAAGTGTGGTTGGCTGGCGCTTCCCTATTTCACTTGTGCAGGTTGTCATGACACGTCGAAATTTACTGCTCCTCGCCGTAACGGTCGCTCTCGCCCCGGTCTGGGCCGTGGCTCAGCCGAGCTCAGGCCCGGGATCATCGGCAACCTATCCCAGTCGGCCCGTTCGACTGATTGTGCCGGTACCCCCAGGCGGGGCGGCCGACTTTATCGCCCGGACGATTGCTCCGAAGCTCTCGGCTTCGCTCGGACAAGCGGTCGTTGTCGAAAATCGGGCTGGGGCGAGCGGAACGATCGCGTCGGATTTCGTCGCGAAGTCCGCGGCAGACGGGTACACGCTCCTGCAAAACTCGATCACCACCCACGGTATCGGTCCGCATTTGTCAGCGAAACTACCCTATGACCCCATGAGAGACCTGGTACCGGTCACCATGCTCGCGCGGCTGCCGCTCATCATGGCAGTCAACGGCGGAACCTCGTGGCGCTCGGTTCAGGATCTCATTGCTGAGGCGCGGCGCCAGCCGGGCAGGATCACGTTTGCCTCGTCGGGAAAGGGGGGCGCGCCACACCTCTCCGGAGAATTGTTTCGGATAGTCACCGGCGTAGACCTGCTGCACGTCCCCTACAAAGGGAGCGGCCCGGCGGTAACCGATCTCGTGGGGGGTCAGGTTCAGATCATGTTCGACGGCGCACCTTCGCTGATTGCGCATATCCAATCGGGCAAACTCCGCGTGCTTGCGGCAGCGAGCGCCGAGCGTAATCCGTTAACCCCCGATGCACCGACATTTCGCGAAATTGGTTTTCCTGGCATCGAAGTTGCGCTCTGGTATGGAGTGATGGCCCCGGCAGGAACGCCCGGGGCGGTCGTCGAACGTCTTGCGCGAGATATCGACGCGGCGGTCCGGGCCCCTGATGTAGTCGAGCGATTCCGTTCGCAGGCGACCGAACCGATGGGAGGTACGACTGCGCAGGCTGCAGATTTCATCCGGGCGGAGTTCAACCGCTGGGGTGATGTGGTTCGCAAAGCGGGTATCACCGCAGACTGACGGTTGCGCGAGTGACTAGGCCGGTTGTGTCGCGCTGGATTGACGTCGGATCAGCTGCGGAATTCGGGCGACCAGTGGAGTAAGCGCCGCTCGATCACCGTCACTCCATACACAAGAGCGATCCCTACGACTGAGAGCAAAGTCACTGAGGCGAACATATCGGTGGCGTTGAGCATAGCGAGTGCTGTGATCATCAGATAGCCCATGCCTGTCGTCGAGCCAACGAATTCGGCAAGAACCACTCCGATGAGCGCGAAGCTGATCGCGTTCGGCAAGGCGGCAAAGGTCCATGCTGCTGCGTTCGGGACTCTCACGCGCCAGAGGATCTGCCTGGGCGAACCTCCCAGCGTCCGGCAGAAGTCGATCAACTCCCGCTCGACGCTACGGCCACCTTTATAGGTGTTGAAAAATACGAGGAAAAACACGACGAACCAGGATGTGACAACTTTCGACCAGATCCCCAGACCGAAAAACATGGTGATCAGGGGGACAAACGCGATCCGCGGCATTGAGTTGAAGGCGACAATGAACGGATTGACGATGTCGGCGACCAGCTTGTTCCGACTCAAAGCCATCCCAATGAGAAAGCCGCTGCTCACGCCTACGGCGAGTCCCAGGAATGTCGCCTCGAGCGTCATGATCAGATGCGGCCAGACCGACTGCGGGCCGGGCTGAAGCCACTCCCAGAGTCTCGCGCCGACCCGCGACGGCTGGCTGATAAAAAAAGGATCAAACGCTGTATTGGCGACCAGCCATGGCACCCGTGTCAGCGTCTCCCAGGCGACAAGCAGTGCGGCGAGAATGCCGATTTGCCAACCGGTGATCCGCCACCGACGACGTCGGTCATGACGGCGCGTCTCGGCCAGGTAGTCGGCGTGCGACAGTGGGGAACGCGCGGTCACGCGGCGGCCCTGAACTGCTGGCCGAGAACGCTCCAGATGCTTTGGAAATGCCTGACAAACTGCGGCGTCTCTCGGAGCGTGAACACATCGCGCGGGTGAGGGATTTCGATTCGCTCATCCAGGAGAATCTTGCTCGGCGGCGATGACAGAACGATCACGCGGTCTGACAGCGTGATCGCTTCATCGAGGTCATGAGTGACCAGAATGATCGTCTGGCCGAGCTTTTGCCAGATCTCCATCAATTCGCGATGGAGATGGGTTTTGGTGTGCGTATCGAGTGCCCCAAAGGGTTCATCCATCAGCACGATTCGCGGCTCGACCGCGATGCTCATCAGGAGGGCTACTCGCCGCCGCATTCCGCCCGAGAGTTGATGAGGATAAGCATCGGCGAATGCGCTCAGGTGGCCCAGCTCGAGGAGTTCGTCGACTCGGGACCGGATCCGCTCTTCGGGAAATGCCTTGAACCGCAGTCCAAGCTCGACGTTCCTGCGCACGGAGTACCAGGGCAGCAGCGTATCTTTTTGGAAAATGTATCCCAGTGCGGGATGAAGTTTCCCGTTCATGGGCTCGCCATCGATTTCCACCGCTCCCGCGCTTGGCTCCAGAAAACCGGCAATGATGTTGAGCAGGGTGCTCTTACCGCACCCGGAAGGTCCGACGATGGAGATGAACTCGCCATCGGCGACATTAAGGCTGATGTCGCCGATGGCCCACATCGCTGCGGTGTCCGTGTAGTACGCCTTTCCGATGTCCCGCAAAGCGATCATTTCGGGTGACGCTCAGGCCTTCAGGCCTCTGGCCTTGCGAACAAAGCTCATGTCGACGCACTGCTTGTAGCCCGCCTGCTTCATCTGCTCGTTGGAAAACTGCCTGCCGTCACCCATGATTCGAGCCATCCGGTCATACGCCTCTTCGGAGACGATGTTGTCCTGAAGCCAGACGTTTTGCTTGTAGAGGGCGATTGTCTTTTGAACCGCAGTCTTGGACAGGGCATTCATGAAGTCACCATGGATCAGCTCAGTGATCGTTTCGGCCGAGTTGGCATTGATGAAATCCTGAGCCTTTACCAGTCCGGTGACGAACGATTGAACGACCTCTGGGCGCTTCTGGATGGTTTCATTGAGTGCGTAGGCAGCTATGCCCGGAACATCCCCGCCCATGAACTGATTCCACACTGCGTTGTCGGTGCCATTGAAAATCGCCACCCCCCATCCGTCCTGGACTGCCTGCTCCATCATCGAGGAGGTCGCCATGCTGGCATTGACTGATCCGGTTTTGAGCGCGCCCAGCATCGTTGCGAGGTCAGCAAGCGGACGAATCTCGACCCGACCCGTCAGCCCGGCCTGCTGGGCGAGGTACACAGCCATCAGCGCCGTCACCGATCCAGGCTGGGTGGCTGCAATGCTTTTGCCCTGCAGATCTCTCAAAGACCGGATTCGGCCTTCATCGAAATCAACCTTGCGGACAATGACATTCGCATAGGTCATACGCCGATCGAAGCCGAAGATAATCGAGGCCGCCTTGCCCGCGACGGTGAGTGCGGGTGCGGCAGTACCTGCCGTCGCTCCAAAAAGAATCTGGCCGGCGGCGAGCATTTGATTTGTACGCGGCCCACTCTGCGAGTTGATGTACTCGACATCGAGTCCCGCCTCGGCAAAAAAACCTCTCTTGAGCGCGATGTATCCGGCAGTAAAGATGGGGTCGATACTCCCTTGCCCGTAAACCGCCTTGGGGCGCGCCTGCGCAAGCACCGGGCCCGCCAGTGTAAGGCTGGCGACCGAGGCCGTGCCGAGCAGCAATTGACGACGAGACGCTGTCATAGGGATCGATGCCACGATGGGTTCCTCCTGGGATTTCGTTTTGCTTTGGGTGGCCCGGGATGGGCTCCCGCTTTTTTCTAAAGATCGAGCGCGCATGCTAGCGCGATGGTGGGAAGCGCGCCAGCCTTGAGCCCAGGGGACGTAAGCGCGGCCCGAGCCACTGTCATCGGGGAGACCGGGCGGGCGGCTGCAGTGCATCGAGTTCGCCGCCCAGATCGACGGTGGCGTACTCTGCCGGCATATTGATCTCGACGAGTTCGAGATCGTCCGAGCGGCCGACGACGTTGTGCGCCACACCGGCGGGCTGCGAGAGGCACTCGCCCGCTCGGGCTATCACATCGCCTTCGACGCCCTCATACCGGAACCGTATCCACCCGCGCAAGACGATGTTGATATGCGCGGTCATGTCGTGCCAGTGCCATCCGGTGGGCTGCGAGAGCGGTCGAATCGCGCGCAGGTGTCGGGCGCCTATGCGACCGCCCGTGGCGGCGCCAAGCCCGAGGTCTCGCGACTCGACTTCTCCCCGCGGGTCGTCGCGCTTGAATTCGATGCTTGCATCGGTCAGCGCGAGCTGCGATAGCGCGGTCTCGAGACTCAAAGGTCCCGGATACCGGGGCGAGGGTGCCGTCTCACTCATAGGGCTCTCCAGATGATGGGTCGCCGGCTTCAGTCGATAGATCCGGCCACGAGATCGAATTGCAGAGCATAAATTCCGGTCACGGCAGCGCCAAGTGCGGGCTCGGCGTCGGCCGCCTTGTTGAAGGCATCTTGGAGGGCCTCCCGACCGTCGAAGCCCTCAACAAGAAGGCTGATCGCGGGCTCGCGTACATCGCCCGACCGCACTGAACGCTCGGCTGTCTGGATCTGACTTGCCGACCGTACGGACGCGGCAAGGCGGACTCGTGCGATACCCGGCGCCCGGGCGAGGCTCGAAAGCGTACCTGCCATCAGCCGGTCGGCGACCTCGGTGATCTGCTGCGGCTCCGGATCGAGTCGCGCCGCCAGTACCATGCCCCCACACGACTCGGAGGATTGCCAGAGCCGTTCGCCGGCGGCCCGCGCCGTGTTGCGAAACGCTGCCACCGCTGAGCGTGTCCAGGGCGTAGGGTTGTTGAGCCGCTGCAGGTACGCCTCGCTCGTGAGCACTGCGGCATCCCGAGTGTCGTAAACGGTGAGATATTGAGGAGAGGCCTCCTCGCCAAACCAGCGTTGCCCCCTCAGAAAGCCAGGGATCGATACCCGCTCGGGGATGTGCTCGCGCGAGTGCCACGCAAGAAAATCGCTCCTCGCTTCGGGCAGGATGTCATTCCAGATGACAATCAGGCCGGGACGCATCATCCGTTATACCTGCGGGTAACCTTGATCATCCGAGGAGCGCCTGCGTTCTATGGTCATCGAGCACACCGCGGGCGAGAAACTCCTGGGTGATCTCGTCGACCAGATGGGTGAAGACCGGAGACTTTCGAGCCGCCAGTGCCCGCGGCCGGGGAAGACCGACATCCAGGATGCGGTCAATACGCCCAGGTCGCGCCGACATCACGACGACCCTGTCGGCGAGCAATACGGCTTCGTCAATGCTATGGGTGATGAACATAACCGTCATCCGGTCACGCAGCCACAGCGCTTCGAGGTCGACCCGCACCTGCTCGCGGGTTAACGCATCCAGTGCGCCAAATGGCTCGTCCATCAACAGCACATCGGGCCGGTGAACGAGCGCTCGGGCGATCGCAGCCCGCTGCTGCATGCCGCCCGACAGTTCGTGGGGATAGCGATCCATGAATTCGGCAAGGCCCAGCGAGCGCAGCAGCGCAGTGGCGCGGTCGCGATACTCGGTCACTCTAAGGTTACGAAGCTCGATCTGAAGCAGCACATTGCCTAGCGCGTTGCGCCACTGAACGAGGTTGGCCTTCTGGAACACGATGCCCGTGTCCTTTCTCGGCGACTGCACAAATTCACTGCCGTATTGGATCGATCCCTCGGTAGCGGGAAGAAGCCCGGCTACCAGGCGGAGCAACGTACTCTTGCCGCATCCAGACGGTCCGACAACTGCGATGAACTCACCGGCATTGATCGTCAGATCGATGCCGGTGAGCGCCTGGGTCTCTGCGTTACCTCGAACGAAGCGCTTCTGTACTCCCTCAAGCCGAATAGCCTGCGCGCTCAATGAATCGCTCCTGGCGCTACTTTGAGAAGTCGTTGGTGAAGAACGAGCTTGCCGGCCGATCGGTTTTGATCCCCTGAAACTCATTAAGCAATTCAAGCGTCGACTTCCAGTCGGTTTCGGCGCCAACGCCTATGGGGAGCCCCTTGGTGCTTGGGGATTCAAATTTAGACAGAGAGGCTTCCATTTGCTGCCGGACGGAGTTGGGATCGAGCTCGGGCTTGACCTTTACAGCAGCGCGGACAGCCGCTTGCGGGTCAGCGATCGCCGCCTCAAAAGCGCGTCGCGTCGCACGGACAAAGCGACGGATCAACTCAGGGTTGCTCTTGATCGTGTCCTCATGTGCCACCACGGTCAGACCGACCAACCGCACCCCCAGATCGTCATAGCTGAGCATCGAAGTCTTGACGCCTTTGGCTTCGATCTGAAAAGACTGGGCATCGATGCTGCCAAGTAATGCATCGGTCCGTTTCTCCAGCGTGGCGATTACCTTGCCCGCGGGATCGACATTGACCAGTCGGATCTTCGATGAGTCGAGTTTGTTGACCTTGACGACTGCCGGCCAAAGTTGGGTCAGCGCGTCCCCTGCGGTCACTGCAATCGCTTTTCCTTCGAGATCCTTTGCAGCGTTGATGTTGGCGTCGGCACGTGCAACGACTGCAAAGATGCCGCTGTTCATGAGCGACATGACGGTACGGATGGGAATCCCGCGCACGGCGCTCACGATGGTGGTGCCACCATCGACGATGCCGAACTGGTCGCTCTTCGCGCCTACCGCCTGAGCAGTGACCGCGCCGCCTCGCCCCTCGTTGATCGTGAGATTGATTCCGACGTCTTTGTAAAAGCCCCGCTCGACGCCCAGATAGAACGGAGCGTGGAATCCGAGTAGCTGCCAGTTGAGCCTGAGCGAGACGTTGTCCTGCGCGAAGGCCGACTGCGCAGTAAGCGCGAGGACCGTGGTCGCGATAAGGCTTCTTAAAAGACCGAATGACATGATGATTGTCTCCTTGCGGGATCGTCCCTGGTTGTTGTGAACTGCGATCAAAGCTGACGGGTTACCAGCTGGTCATTTCTTGCTGCGACATGCCAGGGAATGACCAGACGTTCTAGAAACTCCATCAGGTAGTACAAAGCCAGGCCGATGACACCCAGCACGATGATCGTGCCGAATACCATTGAAGTGAGCAGCTCGCCGTTGAAAGTAAGCAGCAGATAGCCCAAGCCCGCATCTGAGGATACGAACTCGGCGACTACCGCCGCGGTCGATGCCAACGCGGCGGCCACTTTGAGCCCGGTGAAGATTTCCGGCAGAGCACTGGGGAATCGTACCTTGAGGAAGAGCCGCAGCCGACTTGTCCCGGTGGCGCGTGCCAGTTCGATTATGTCCGGATCGCAGGCTTTAAACCCCGCCACGGCGCTCACAACAATGGGAAAAAACGTGAGAAGAAAGACGAGCAGCACCTTTGGGAGCATGCCGAAACCGAACCAGATGATGAACAGCGGTGCGATGGCGATCTTGGGCAGGATCTGCAGAAATACAACCGCCGGGTAAATGGTCGCCTCAAAAATCCGGGAGTAGGCGAGTGCCATCGCGAGCGGAATGGCAACGATCACCCCGAGAACGTATCCCAGGAGCATGCTTGTGGTCGTGACGGATGCGTGCTCCAGCACCCGTGGCAGGCGCTGGGCCAACTCGACAAAAATGACGCTGGGCGGAGGAAGGAGATAAGCAGGGATCTTGAAAAGGCGGGCGCAGAGTTCCCAGATTCCGAAAGCAATTGCCGCACTTGCCGTTGCCAGGCCGATGCGAAGAAACAATGCGCTGAGATAGTTTGCCCTCGAGACAGCCCCCATAACGCTCGAGCCTTGGCCCCGTTTGCGGATAAGCAGAGGATGTTGTCATAGCCTCAAGGGGGAGGCAAGCCCTCATTGAGGGCTCAGCATTTCATTGCGTCTAACCGAGTGTGAGCCCGGTACGACGGATGACGGGCCCCCACCTTGATGCTTCATCTGCCATCAACCGCGCAAGCTCCTGGGGCGTGCCTCCGGTCGGGGTCATGCCCTGGCCGGTGAGACGTTCAGCGATCTGCGCGTCCTTGAGCGCTTCGTTGAATTCGCGATTGAGCCGGTCGACAATCGCTACGGGCGTTGCCGCTGGCCCGACAATGGCATTCCACGCGATGGCCTCGAAATCTTTGAGTTCAGGAAGTCCGGACTCGGCCACGGTGGGCAGATCGGGCAGGGGGCGGTAGCGGCTGCGGCTCGTGACCGCCAGCATCCGGACCCGGCCCGCCTGCACATGCGGCAGGAGCGCTGGCGCGACGGTCATGATCATCTGTGTTTCGCCCGTCGCGACGGACAGGGCGGACGGCGGCGATCCGTTATACGGGATATGGAGGGCGAATGTTCCGGTTGCGACCTTGAGCAACTCCATCGACAGATGCGACGAACTGCCGTTACCTATCGAGGCAAAGGACGCTTGTCCTACATTGGCCCTCAGCCACCGGATGAGCTCGGCGACTGAGTGGATCGGCAGCCTGGCATTGACCGCCAGGACGTTAGGCTGGCTCGTGGTCATTACGATCGGTGCAAAGTCCTCCGGCAGGCGGTAGGGCATCTTTTGGTAAAGGAAGGGTGCAAACGCCAGCGGGCCGTTGAAGCTGATACCGAATGTGTGCCCGTCGGTCGCCTTGGCGATCGCATCCGTGCCGATAATGCCGGCGGCGCCGGGCTTGTTGTCAACGATGATGGGCTGGCCGAGTCGGGCTCCGAGTCGATCGCTTGTCGCGCGGATGATGAGGTCCAGAGAGCTACCCGGTCCGGTCGGAACCACCATGCGCACCGGGCGTGTTGGCCAGGCGGATTGCGCACGGGCGCAAGTAAGGGGCAGCGCTATCGAGCCAATAGTGAGGCCGAGCAGCGATCGACGTTTCATGAAAAGCTCTCCGCAGAAGGCGCACTCAGGGGCTGTGCCAGACGGCCTGTAACGGTAGCACAGCGCTCGGGTGCGCCGGCAGTTTTCGATGGCGGATGGATGTCGTGCGGCGCATCGTTATTGGCTTCCCCCGGGGAGCCTGCGCTGTGCGGCCCGCCGGGCGCTCCTTCCGGCCGCGAGGCAGCGCTTTGGACCTCCGGGGTAGATTCCTGGACGAAGCGGTCAGGGCAGAAGTTTGTTTACAAATGATCCTCCCCTTGCTTAAGATCAGACAACAACTAGTCAGTCGCAAGTTCCGGGGCGCGTTTTGCCTCGGTCCGGGTTATGAGCGACGCTCAAAGGGGGAGATGGTTCATGGATTCAGCAACAGATAGTCAGACGGAAAAAGCCGCCCGCAAGAATCCCAAGGCTGCCAAGTCGAGTGCCTTCGACTACGATCTGATCGTCATCGGTTCCGGACCATCGGGCCAGCGCGCTGCGATTCAGGCAGCCAAGATCGGCAAGCGCGCCGCGGTTATCGAACGAGCGAGAGCGGTCGGTGGCGTGTGCGTCAATACCGGGACGATTCCGTCTAAAACCTTTCGCGAAGCAGTGATGCATCTCTCGGGCTTTCGCGAGAGGGGTATCTACGGCGCCTCATACCGCGTCAAACAGGACATCTCGATCGATGATCTGCTCTACCGGGTGCAGCAGGTGATCCGATCGGAGATCGACGTCATTCGCAACCAGATGACTCGAAACCGGGTCGAGTTGATCGAGTCGACGGCCAAGTTCGTTGACCCCAACACCATTGAGCTTCAGTCGGCCAGCGGCCATGGCAAACGTCAGGTCACAGCTGAGAAAATCGTCATCGCCTGCGGGACTGAGTCTGCTCGCGATGGTCATATCCCGTTCGACGGTCGCC
>CAZZKA010000086.1:0-12608 GCA_964654745.1 uncultured Bordetella sp.
AAGCAGGTCTGCGATAGCCGGAGCGCCACCCTTGTAGGGCACGTGTAGCAGCGGAGCCCCGGAGCGCTGGCGCAGCAATTCGCCAGCGAGGTGGTGCGGTGAGCCGGCCCCCGAACTGCCGTATCCACCCTGCCCGGGGTTGCGCCGCACCCAGTGAGTCAGTTCAGCGACGCCGTTCGCAGGCACGCCGGGATGAGTGACGAGCACGATTGGATTGATTGCCGCGAGCGTGAGCGGCGTGAAGTCACGCACCGGATGAAACGGCGGATTGGCAACCATGTGCATGTTGGAGCCGTGTGTGGCATCCGTGCCGAGCAATATCGTGTAGCCGTCAGGAGCGGCACGCGCCACATGCTCCGAGCCGATGTTGCCACTTGCTCCGGCGCGGTTTTCGATGACGACAGGCTGCCCCAGCACAGAGGAGACGCGCTGGCCAACCATCCGCGCCAAGGCATCGGTCGACGCGCCGGGCGGATAGGGAACGACAAGGCGCAAGGGACGGTCGGGCCAACCCTGCTGGGCACCCGCGCGAATCGCTAGAAGCGAACCGGCGGCGAGGATCGCACCCGAGGCATTGCGACGATTCATAGGGACCCCTCTGAAGGCTGTCGGCCGGACCAGGAATGCCCTGATACGGTGCGTTCGAGCGTATGCGTTCGAAAGTGCGACTGTCAAACCGCAGGGCTCGGCGCCACCTCGCGCCGCAACCGGGGCGCACCTCCTTAAACCGCGCGGGAAACGCTATGATTCCATCTGCGTCGCCGCGTCAGTGCTGCGCCCCTGTCCATCTCCTACGGAATGAAAATGACCTCTCTGAATATTGTTGCCATTTCCGGAAGCCTTCGCGCCAAGAGCTACAACCATGCAGCGCTACGGGCTGCCGCATCCCTGGCTCCGGAAGGCATGAAGATCCGCATCGTCGACTACTCTGGAATTCCTCTTTACAACGGAGATCTCCAGGCGCAAGGCTTTCCAGCCGCCGCCGAGGCGCTGCGCGCCGAAATTGCCAGCGCCGACGGTCTGCTCATCGCCAGCCCGGAATACAATTTTTCGGTAAGCGGCGTGCTGAAAAACGCCATCGACTGGCTGTCGCGGATGAATCCCCAACCCTTCAAGGGCAAGCCCACGGCGATCATGTCGGCGACGATGGGACCACTTGGCGGTGCACGCAGCCAGTACGATCTTCGTAAGATCATCGGCGGCCTTGAGGCCAATGTATTGACCAAGCCGGAGATCTTCATCGGTGCGTGCCACACGCGTTTCGATGAGCAGGGCACGCTGACCGACGAGGCGACGAAAAAAATCATCGCTGAGCAGATGGTCGCTTTCCGCGGGTGGATCCAACAGCTCGCTGCCAAGGCCTGATTCCGGTCAGGCGCGCTCCAAGTCCCCGAACCACCAAGCCGGCCGCAGAGCCGGCACCCGGCGGCCTGAGCCGCTGTCATAGAACCGCTGGCCAGACCAGCCCATGGAGGAGATCCAGATGATCAACATGCTTGCCTTCACTCGCGCACTGCGCGCGCTTGCCTCAGGCTTTGTACTCGCCAGTTTCGCCTCATTGACACCCGCGCAGACACCGATCAGGATCGGAATGATCACCGACAAAGTCGGGCCGGCGAAGCCTTACGCTGAGCCTGTAGCCACTGGCGCAGCCTTCGCGGTCAAGGAAATCAACGCTCAGGGCGGACTCCTCGGCCGCAAAATTGAGTTGCTGACCGAGGACGACCAGGGGCGCCCTGACGTGTCGGCCACCGCAGCTCGCAAACTTGTCGACGCGGGGGCCGCCTTCATTCTTTCGGTTTCACTGACGCCTGCAACCCAGCAGGCGCAAAGTGTCACGCTCGAGACGGGTACGCCTCACATGACGCCATCGAACAGCGGCGACACGCTCACCACTCAGATCAACAACCCCAACTTCTGGCAGACCGGGCCGCTCGGCTCGACTCAGATCGCCACGCTCCTCGCCTACGCGTCCAACCGAAATTACAAGCGGGTGGCGCTGATCACGGACAATTCCGACCTGGGGCAGCTGATCAATCGCTTCTTCAAAGGCGGCCTCGAAAAGGCTGGAATTCAAATCGTGGCAGAAGAGGTGGTACCCCGAGGCGCCAACACGGCCGAGCCGCAAATGCAGAAAATCCGCGCGGCGAACCCGGAAGCGATCTTCATGGCTGGCGTGCTCACACCCGAGAATGTCCTGATCCTGCGCGCCTACCGGCAACTCGGGCTCAAGACGCCAGTGCTCGGCAACTACAACCTGTCGGTACCGCAATACACATCGGTGGCAAAAGGCCTGCTGGACGGCGTCGTATTCGTTGATGCGTTCGACCCGGCTAAACCACAGACTGCACGCTTTATCGATGCCTACAAGAAAGACTCCGGCACCGAGCCCTACAACCTGATGGGCTACGGCTATGACGGCGTCATGATGGTCGCTGATGCAATCCGGCGCGCAGGCAGCACCGACAAGGACAAGGTTCGCGCCGCCATGCAGGCCACCTCCGGCTATGTCGGCGTGATGGGTGGAGTCGGAGCAACCTATGAATTCCGCGACGGCCGGCGCACGGGCTTTGACCCCAACGGCATGGTCGTGCGGGTCTATGAGGGTGATCGTCAGGGCCGCGTCGTTCACGTCGGCGTGAAGTAAGACCGCCCGGTTTTGCAGCGGGGCGCCTTGCGGACGCCCCGCGCGAACTCCATGCGCGACTTTTTAGAGCTGGTCGTGAGCGCAACCGCGAGCGGTTGCATCTACGGGCTTTTGGCGCTTGCTTACCTGCTGATGACCCGGCCGGCGGGGATCATCAATTTCGCGGTTGGCGAATGGGCAATGGTCGGTGCCTTCGCGGGCTTCGCTCTGCTGAGCGTTTTCGAACTTCCCTACCTCGCCGGATTGATGGTTGTCGTCTTGATCATGGCTGCAGTCGGTTGGCTCACCGAACGGCTCGCGGTCCGCCCCCTCGTGGAGAGTAACGCGCCGCTGCTTGCGCCCATTCTTGCGCTGCTAGGCATGCTCGTTGTTTTGCGCGAGACCATTTCGGTAGGGTTCGGACCTGATCCACGCCCGGTTCCCGGGGCGTTCGGCTTCGGCAGGCTGGAGATCGGCATGCTCGCCGGGTCGTACCAGAGCTTTTTCATCATCGCCGCGACGGTTGGAATCTTCATCGCCGTATGGTTTTTTTTCGAACGTACCCTGGCGGGGCGCTCGTTTGAAGCCGTCGCGATCGATCGAAGAGCTGCCGCCCTGATGGGCATCAATCTGCGGCGCGTAACCGCGGTCTCGTTTGCGGGCGGGGCAGTCGTCGCAGGCTTGGCGGGGCTGATGGTGAGCGCAAACGTGTCGGCGCACTTCATGATGGGGCTGCCGCTTGCGATCCAGGGCTTTACTGCGCTCGTCATAGGCGGCGTCGGCCGGGTCGAGGGGGCGCTCCTAGGCGGATTGATCCTCGCTTTTACTGAACAATTCATTATTCGCTATGCGCCCGTTCCAGCCGGGCTGGCGATGGGCGTTCCGCTGGTTCTGCTGATCGGATTCTTGCTGGTCCGACCAACCGGGCTACTCGTGGCGCGCGAGGCACGACCTTGAAGTCGGCGATGCGCTATCTGGCAGCGGCGATCTTGCTGACGGCGCTTGCCTTTGCGTTGGGTTCGTATCACACCGATGTCTATCGCAAGCTGCTTCTCTGGGTGACGCTGGCCCTTGGTTATAACTTTCTGTTTGGGGTTTCCGGCCAAGTCGCTTTTTCGCATTTCACCTTTTATGGTATCGGCGCCTACAGCATCGTCATCATGACTGCTCAATGGAACTGGCCACTGGCAATTGCGGTGCTGGCGACCATTCTGGTCTGTACGCTGGCTGCGCTGATCGTAGCGGTTCCCGCCACCCGCCTCGACGGTTTCTACCTCGCTCTTGCCACGCTTGCTTTCGCGCAGCTCTTTGTCGTGCTGCTCAACGAGGGGGGCGCGCTGACCGGGGGTACCGGCGGCCTGGCGAACTATCGCATTCCCGATATCGGGGGGCTGAGGCTCACCGGGCCCTGGTATACCTCGGTCATCGTGTTGCTGCTTTTGACGACGCTCGCGATTCTGTGGCGGCTTGAGCGCTCGCACTTCGGCAGAGCGTGCCGCGCAGTCCGCGACAATCCCGAAGCGGCCGCGGCGATGGGCATCGACCCCAGGCGCACGCGCATCCTCGCCTACGTGATCACGAGCGCGCTCGCCGGCGCCGCCGGGATGGTCTACGCGTTTGTTGACAACACCGTCAACCCGGTCGTATTTGGGCTGGAGAACGCGTTTCTGCTGCTCTTTATGGTGATCATCGGGGGTTCAGGAAGCCATGCGGGTGCCGTGGTAGGCGCCGTACTTCTGTACCTGATGCCTTTTGTGCTCTCGCCGGTTATCGGGCACCACCACGCGCTCGTGTTCGGCGTCGTGATGGTGCTCGCGATACTGTTTCAGCCGCGCGGGCTGATCGGCGTAGCGGACGCGGCTCGCCGCCGACTGCAGCGGCGGCGCCAGAGCGGACCGGCATGAACGCCCCTCTTTTGCGCACCGCGGGACTTGGACGCCGGTTCGGCGGGTTGCAGGCGGTGGCCGACCTGGATCTGGAGGCCCGCGCCGGCGAAATACTCGGCCTGATCGGTCCCAATGGTGCGGGTAAAAGCACGACCTTCAACATGATCGCAGGCGCTCTCACTCCCTCGGCGGGACGTATTGAATTTGACGGGCAGAACATGAACGGTTTGCCTGCGCATGCCTTTGCGGCGAGGGGAATCCTGCGTACCTTCCAGCACAACAAACCGTTCGCGAGCATGTCCCTCCTCGAAAACGTCATGGTCGGGATGCACACCCGGATGGGAGTTTCTCTCTGGCGGATTCTCGCAGCGACATCGGGTGCGCGCCGATCAGAGCAGCGGTGCGCTGAGCGCGCTGCCGAACTGGTCGAGTTTGTGGGATTGGGCGAGTGGCTTGGCGCTGACGTCACGACCTTGTCGTTTGGGCAGGGGCGGTTGCTCGAAATCGCCCGTGCGCTTGCCGGTCAGCCGCGGCTGATTCTTTTTGATGAACCGGCAGCCGGGCTCTCGCCGGCCGAACTGATTCGGCTCGCAGACATCATCCGCGCGATTGCGCAGCAGGGCATAAGCGTGGTGCTGATTGAGCATGACATGAGATTTCTCATGGCACTGGCCGATCGCGTGATCGTCCTTAACTTCGGGCGCAAGATCGCTGAGGGCACGCCCGGGGACATCGCAGCCGATCCCGCGGTTATCGAAGCCTATCTCGGGCAGGTTGGCGCGGGGGCCCTAGCCCATGCTTGAGCTGGACCGGCTCGGAGGTGGCTACACCCGGCACGATACGATCGAATCGGTTTCGCTTTCCGTCGAATCGGGCCGAACTGTCGCTCTGCTCGGGCCGAACGGCGCGGGGAAAAGCACCTTGCTCGCGGCGATTTCGGGCGTTCTTCCCCGCATCCATGGGTCAGCCCGGGTCTTTGGCGAGCAACTCGTCGGCCTCGCCTCGCACGATATTGTCGCGCGCGGCATCGTGCAGGTACCCGAGGGCCGACGAGTCTTCGCCCCGCTGTCCGTTGAGGACAATCTGCGGCTGGGCGCGGTCGCGCTCGAGCAACGCACTGCAGCGGCAATCCGGGCACGCATGCAATGGGTACACGAACTGTTCCCACGCCTTGCTGAGCGACGAACACAGCTCGCCGGCACCCTGTCCGGCGGAGAACAGCAGATGCTTGCAATCGGCCGGGCACTGATGAGCTCGCCGCGTGTGCTCCTGCTTGATGAACCGTTCCTGGGCCTGGCCCCCCTGATCGTCGGAGAAATCCGGCGCGCTCTGGACGCGCTCAAGGAGCAGGGCTTGACGATGCTGCTTGTTGAGCAGAAGCTCGACATTGCCCTGTCGTTTGCCGAGTACGCGTATGTCATCATCAAGGGGCGTATCGTGCTTCATGAACGCAGCAGCGTACTCGCCCGTCGCGACGACCTGGCGTCGCTCTATTTCCAGCTTTCGCGCGATACCTGATGCTGTCCATAGGAGGTGACAAAATGAGCCAATTCGTTCCGATTCGTCAGCTTCACCACTTCGCCTGGCGCTGCCGCGATGCGGAGGAGACCCGCCGTTTTTATGAGGATCTGCTGGGCTTGCCGCTCGTGCACGTCATCCGCAACGACAGGGTTCCCAGCACTGGGGCCAACGATCCTCACCTGCACCTGTTCTTTGAGATGCATGACGGCAGTTGTATCGCGTTCTTCGACCTGGGCGATGGAAAGGCCGCTGAACCCTCAGCCAACACCCCCGCATGGGTCAACCATCTTGCGTTGCGCGTCGACTCGCTGGCAGCCCTCGAAGCGGCGCGATCCCGCCTCATCGAAGCCGGGGTCAAGGTACTGGGGCCGGTCGATCACGACGGGTTCGTGCACTCGATCTACTTCTTCGACCCCAACGGGATCCGGCTGGAGCTCACCGCGCAGCTCGCGAGCGAGTCCATGCTGTCCGATTACCGCAGCCGAGCTCGCGCGCTTTGTGACAGCTGGACCTCGGAAAAGCTGGCGCGTGCCAGCGCCTCGGCCTGACACTGCAATCCCTGACCAATAGAGCGCTTGATGAAAGAGACCGCCCCTCACCGCGTACAGGCCGAATGGGTTCATGTGCAGTTTGCCGAACAGTCTGCATTCAAGTCGGTCTACGGATTTTCCGGCTCGCTGGGCACCATACACCTGGAGGGCGTGCGCTACGTCCCCGAAGGTGTGCCGTCCAAAACCCTCATCATCTACATGCACCCGGCAAGCACGCTGCAGCTGCTGCCGATGCCCCGGGCGATGGCCGAAAGCGGCTTGCATGTGTTGTGCGCCGGCAGTCGCTACGCCCGCAACGACAGCGCACTGATCATGGAAAACGTGATCGTTGATCTGGGCGCCTACGTCCGCTACGCACGCGAAGTCTGGCGCTACGAAAAGATCATCCTTGCCGGCTGGTCTGGGGGCGGATCCCTTTCGCTCTTTTATCAGTCGCAAGCCGAAAAGCCCACCATAACGCACACGCCGGCGGGAGACCCCTGCTCGATTATCGCGGCCAAGCTGATTCCTGCCGACGCGCTGATGTTTCAAGCTGCACACATGTCGCGCGCCCACACTTTTTCGGAGTGGATCGACCCCAGCGTCCTCGATGAGAATGATCCCGACCGGCGCGATCCCGCTTTGGATCTTTACGATCCGGCCAACAAGCCGCCCTACTCCGCCCAATTCCTCGCGCGCTTCCGGCAGGCTCAGCTCGCCCGCGTGCGCCGACGCACGGCCTGGGTGCGCGAGACCCTGGAGCACCTCAGGCGCTCGGGTTCCCGCGAACTTGAGCGGGGATTCGTCACCCACCGAACTATGGCCGACCCACGATTTCTCGATGGTGCGATCGAGCCCAATGACCGGCCAATCGGCAGCTGTTTCATGGGCGTACCGGAAGTCGCAAACAACGGGCCTGTCGGGCTGGCGCGATTTTCCACACTACGCTCGTGGCTTTCCCAGTGGTCTATCGACGACAGCAACGCCGACGGGGTCGCCTGTGCTCGCAGGGTGAGCGTTCCGTTCCTGGCGATCGAGCATTCCGCCGACGATGCGGTACCCCAACCGCACACCTCGCTCATTCACGCGGCGGCGGCGAGCCGCGACAAGACGATGAAGGTAATCCGCGGGGCCAACCACTATTTCGTCGGGCAGCCTGAATTGATGAAGCAGGCGGTTGCGATCAGCACCGACTGGATGCGCGAGCGCTCGCTGATCGACTGATGCTCGTGGCCGGGAGGCTGCGCGTCCAAGAACGCGCTTGCCCGACCCGGCAAATTCGGCCAATATCCCCTCGCCCCTGCAGGACACTGACATGACGAAGCGAACCCTCTTTAAGCGCGGCCTGGTTGTCACGATGGATGACCGTCTGGGAGACTTGGCCTCGGGCGATGTGCTGGTCGAGGGCGGCAAGATCCTCGAAGTCGGCCGCGACCTTGCCGCCGGCGCGGCGGACATCGTCGATGCGAGCGGCATGATCGTTGCTCCCGGCCTCATCAATGCTCACATGCATACCTGGCAGACCTGTCTGCGCGGGGTGGCCGCCAACTGGACCATCCTCGAGTACTTCAAAAAGATGCACGCTGGCCTCGCGACACTGTTCGGGCCCGCCGACATCCGCATCGCCAACCTGGCGGGCGCGCTCAATCAGATCAACTGCGGGACGACGACACTCGCCGACTGGTGCCACAACAACCCCACCCCGGCCCATACCGACGCAGCGATCGAAGGCTTGGCCGAATCAGGGATCCGCGCAGTGTTTTTTCACGGCTCACCGAAACCCGATCCCAAGCCCGGCCAGCGGCCATTTTGGGAAGTGCCGCATCCGCGCAGCGAGGTCGAACGCCTGCTCAAAGGACGGTTCGCATCACGCGATCAGCTCATGACGCTCGGGCTTGCGATTCTCGGGCCTCACTACTCCACCTACGACGTCGCCGTCGAAGATTTCAAGCTTGCGCGCGAATTCGGCCTCATCGCGAGCATGCACTGCGCCGGAGCGGCTGCGCGGGTCCCCGACGGCTGGGACCGGCTGGGTCAGGAGGGCCTCCTCGGAGACAACAACAATATCGTTCACGGCAATGACCTCACTGATGCGCAACTGCGCTTCATGATCGATAGAGGGGTGAGCTTTTCTCTTACCCCGGAGACTGAGATGTTCCAGGGTCATGGATTTGCGATCACCGGCCGGCTGCGCGATCTGGGGGCCGAACCCTCGCTCGGCGTCGATCTGGAGTCGTGTATCAGCGGGGACATGTTCACCGTGGCGCGTATGGCGCTCGCCTCGCAGCGTGCCTTTGACAACGCCCGGGCCAAGCAGCGAGACGGCAAACTGCCGGACACCGGCACGATCACTGCCCGAGAAGCGCTCGGCTGGATCACGATCGAAGGCGCGCGCATGCTAAAGATGCAGGACAGAATCGGCTCTCTCAGTCCGGGCAAGCAGGCCGACCTGTTGCTGGTACGAGCCGACGATCTCAACATGCAACCGATTCACGACCCGGCGGCTGCTCTGATTACCCAGGCCGGGCTCGCGAACGTCGACTCGGTCATGATCGGCGGCGAGTTCCGAAAGCGAAACGGCAAACTGCTTTACGCTGGGCTTGCCGAAAGCAGGACGCAGCTGGCCGACTCGGGTCATCGCATCATGAAGGAACTTGAAACCCGCCTGGCTGCCCAGCCGGTAGGGCATTGACGCAGCCGCACTTCGTTTCTCTCGCATTGAGCTCTCGAGCACCACCCTAAGCACCACACAACACATTAGGAGGACAGTCATGCAATCAAGCCGTCGGAAACTACTCAAGCCACTGGTCGCGGCCGCTGGAGCGCCGCTCCTGTCCCTGCCCTTTTCTTCATCGGCGATCGCGCAGGCCGGAAGCCCGATCAAGGTGGGCGGAACACTGGCGCTGACCGGGCCGCTGTCCGCCACCGCGATGATCCACAAGCTCACGGGTGAGATCTATGTGGAGCAACTTAACAAACGCGGCGGTCTGCTCGGCCGACCGGTTGAGTGGATCTTGAAGGACGACCAGTCCAAGCCTGATCTGGCGCGCACGCTCTACGAGCAACTCGTCACGGTCGACAAGGTCGATCTGCTCATCGGGCCGTATGCCACGGCGAACATCCTCTCGGCGATGGGCGTAGCACAGCGCTACAGCAAGATCCTGGTGCATCACACCTTCGGCATTCCCAGCCTTGCCAAGTACGACATGCAGTTCCCTACCTGGGCGACCGGTCCCACCCCGGAGAGTTCAGGCCCCAATATGGTGTTCGACGCACTCGCGGCCGGGCCCAAACCGCCCAAGACCATCGCTATCGTCACCTCCAAGTTTCCGTCGGTCCACTTCATGTCGGTTGGCGCACGGGATGTCGCTAAAAAACGCGGCATGCAGGAAGTGCTCTGGCTCGAGTGGGAGTTTGGTAACCGCGACTTTGGCGCAATCGCGAGTCGCCTCAAGGCCGCCCGTCCTGATTTCATCTGGGGCGGCGTGATCGCGCTTGAGGGCATGCTGCTCCTCGATGCGATGAAAAAGATCGACTACACCCCGCCGACGATGTTCCATTTCCTCCCTGCTCCCGGCCCCATGGTCAAGTCGCCTGACGGCAACCTGGGGCTCGCGATGACCATCTTCGAGCAGCACGAACCGATGATGAAAAACACCGGGGCGGTGGAGTTCGCCAAGGTCTTCAACGAGCGCGCGGCCAAAGCCTCGCTGCCCGACACCAACGTCGATACGCAGGCCGCCGCGTCCTATTCCGCCTGGCAGGTCTTCGAGGCAGCCGTTACAGCGACCAAGTCGCTCGACGACAAGGTGCTCGCCGCCTGGCTCAAAAAGAACACGGTCAACACGATCCAGGGCCCGATGCGCTTTGACGGGGTCAACAACTATGGGGATGACCTCACCAAGCTCAAGCAGGTTCAAAATGGCGAGTGGGTGGTCGTTTGGCCCAAGGCGACCGCCAAGCCCGGCGTGACGATGAAGACCCCCTGAGCCGAGCGAATGCAGTGGCCCACGCTTGAGTTGCTCGGACAGTCGCTGCTGTCCGGGCTCTTCATAGGCGGTCTTTACGGTCTGCTCGGATTGGGTCTGAGTCTGTCGTGGGGCATGTTGCGCCAGATCAATCTGGCGCACTTCGCCCTCGCCTTCCTCGGCGCCTATCTCACCTACCAGCTCTCCGAGCACGGCGGCCTCGACCCGTTCGTCACGATGATCGTGATCGTCCCCGGATTTTTCGTCCTGGGGATGGGTATGCACTGGGTTTTCGCCCGGTTCAAGGTGACGCCGTTCAACTCTCTGCTCGTTACTTTCGGCCTGACGGTCATCATTGAGAGCCTGATCCAGTGGATCTGGTCGGCGGATTACCGCAAGCTCGAGAGCGCCTACAGCAACGTGAAGTTCCAGGTAGGGCAACTGTTCTTCCCTTTGCCCGAACTGCTCACCCTGTTGATCGGTATCGCGCTGTCGATTGCGACCTGGGCGGTACTGCGCTACACGGCGCTCGGCAAGGCCATGAGGGCCATGTCTGAAAATCCGCGCATCGCCACGGCCTTTGGCATCAATGAGCCGATGCTCGCCTTGTTCTTGTCCGGGGCGGCCTCCGCTTTTGCGGGTGTCGCGGGAGCCTGCCTCGCGCTCAGCTTTACGCTGGCCCCGTCACAGATCTATGCCTGGGTCGGCGTCGTGTTCTCTGCGGTGATGATCGGCGGGCTTGGTAACCCTCTCGGGCCCATTGTTGCGGGGATTGTGATCGGGCTGTCGGAGGCGGCGACCATGGCGGTGACCGCCCCGGCCTGGGCGCCGCTCGTTTCGTTCTCGCTGCTGATCGCGGTCCTCGTTCTTCGCCCGGGAAAGCTCTGAAGTGGACCGGCGCGTTCTGATCGCACTTGCCGTGGGCGCCGCGCTCCTCGCGGGGGTGCCGCTGCTCAAGCTGCCGGCGTTTTACGAGACATTTCTTTACCTCGTCCTGCACTGGATCGTTCTGGCGACTTCCTGGAACATTCTGTCGGGATACTCGGGATACTTTTCGTTTGGACACGGCGCATTCTTCGGTGTGGGTATCTACACCACCGCTGTGCTTGCGGGCAAGCTCGACTGGCCTTTCCTTTGGACTTTGCCAGTCGCCGCACTGGTCCCAGCCCTGTTCGGTGTCGCGCTGGGGGCCGTGGTTTTCCGGCTCAAGCGACTGCGCGGCGAACTCTTCGGGCTGCTCACGCTTGCCATCACATTCGTCATCGGCACGATCATCCTCAACACGCCCATCGATGGCGGCCCTGGCGTCTACCTTTCGGCGGTACCCGTTCCCGCGATCGGACCTACCCCGTCGGGGAGCTTTTTCCTGCTTGCGCTCGCACTGGCGATCCTGATGCTGTGGATCGCCTATTGGATTTACTGCGCACGCCTCGGATCCGGGCTGTTTGCGATCCACGATGATGAGGACGTCGCGGAGGTCCAGGGCGTACCCACCTATCGTTACAAGCTTATCGCTCTGGGAATATCGTGCGGCTTCGCTGGCATAGCAGGCGGCATTCACGCGATCTTCGTCTCCTATGTGACCGTGGGCGAGGTGTTCAACATCGTCGTCCCGCTCAATGTCGTTCTGATGAGCGTACTCGGCGGGTCCCGACACTGGTTCGGCCCGGCGGTCGGTGCAACGGTCATCACGGCCTTGCTGTATGCCTTTACTGCAGGCGACTTTGCCGTCGCCGGTCGTGCAGCTATCGGGCTGATCCTGATTGTCGTGATCCTTTTTATGCCGCAGGGCATCATGGGCCAGTGGCAGCGGCTGTGGCGGGCCCGAGCCAAGCCACCTGCGCTGCCCGAACCGCTCTCTCCGCCACCGATCCCGCGCCTCGGCAGCAGCGGCGAGGTCATCCTCCAGGTAGATTCGGTGACCAAACAGTTCACGGGCGTACGCGCCCTGAGCGATGTCAGCCTTGAAGTGCGCCGCGGCGAGATTCTCGGGCTGGTCGGACCTAATGGCTCGGGTAAATCGACCATGGTCAATGTCATCAGCGGCCTTTATAAGCCCGAAGTCGGTCGCGTAGTC
>CAZZKA010000087.1:0-12564 GCA_964654745.1 uncultured Bordetella sp.
CACCGTGATTGCAGCGCTTGATCGCCAGGGGGTGGCGAGACCTCGCTGCGTCGGTCTGATCGAAACCTGCGAGGAAAGCGGCAGTCCCGACCTGCCCGCCTATCTTGCATTGCTTGCTCCACGGCTTGGGGAGGTGCAGCTTGTCGTGGGGCTCGACTCTGGCTGTGGCAACTATGAGCAGCTCTGGGTCACGACATCGCTGCGCGGTCTGGTGGGCGGCGTGCTGAACGTGGAAATTCTTGACGAGGGGGTTCACTCTGGGATGGCAAGCGGCATCGTACCGTCTTCCTTCCGAATCGCACGGCAGCTGCTTGCCCGGCTCGACGATACCCGGACCGGACAGGTGCTGCTGCCCGAGTTGCACGCCGACATTCCGGCAGAGCGACTGGATCAGGCGCGCGTGGCCGGCGCGATCCTGGGCGATTCGGTATGGAAGCATTTCCCCTGGGTAGGGTGCAGCCATGGCCCCGAGCCGCAGGCGCATGCGATGCCGACCACAACCGACCCGGTCGAGGCGATCCTCAACCGGACCTGGCGACCCGCGCTGTCTGTGACTGGGCAGGCGGGGCTGCCTGCGCTCGATGCCGCGGGCAACGTCCTCCGGCCGCGCACGGCATTCAAGCTGTCGATGCGGATTCCGCCGACGGTGGACGCGCAACGTGCGACCGAGGCGATCAAGCGAGCGCTTGAGAGCAATCCCCCGTACGGCGCACGCGTGAGTTTCACCGCGGACTGGGGCGCTACCGGCTGGAATGCGCCGCGCACGGCGGGCTGGCTCGAGCGATCCCTGCGTGATGCTTCGCGAGCTGCTTTTGGGCGCGACGCTGCCTGGTTTGGCGAAGGCGGCACGATTCCGTTTATGAACATGCTGGGTGATCATTTTCCCCAGGCGCAATTCCTGATCACCGGGGTGCTCGGGCCGCGTTCCAACGCGCATGGCCCCAACGAGTTTCTCGACCTGGGCTACGCGAAGAAGCTCACCGCTGCGGTCGCCGGTATTGTCGCAGCGGTGCGCTGAGTCTCGAATGCGTTCGCATGACGGGTCGGCCTTGGCGGCTCCGATGCCGGCTCGAGGGTTATCGGTCGCCCCTCATTTCCCTTGACTGCTCTCCGACGGATTTGAGCAAGCGGCCGGCCTGAGCGAGCAGCCGGCCTGAGCGAGCAGCCGATCTGGGCTAGCGGCCGACCTTGCCCCAGTCGCCGACCTGCGACGACTCATCCGGACTTGCGCGCAGATCACTGCCTTCAGGCGGAAAACTGAGCTGAACCCGATGCAGGGCAGCGGGCTCGGCAGAGCGGACGCTGATGCGGCGCTCCAGGGTCGTCTGACCGAAGCGGGCGGTGATCCGCCACTCCCCTGCCGGCAGACGCAGCACACATTGCGGGCCGTCCGCAACGATCTCCAAGCCCCGCGCCGCATCCGCGGCGGAGACCACCCGCAACGCAATATCAGCCACCAGTGCGCCTCGCGTTCCGGTCACAAAGAGCAGGGCGACATTGCCGCGCGACTCGAATCCGCGCAACGCCTGCCGCTCCTCAAATCCGATGCCGCCGCAGGCCCAGCCGATCGCATCCTGATCGCGCCACACGAGGGTTTGCGCGCCGGTAGCGGCGACGAACAGCGTGAGCGCCACCCCGCACGACAGCCGCGCGAGTATCGATACTGCAGTCATGGCGCGCAGTCTCAGTTTTCCTGAGTGAGCAGCGTGCGGATCTCGCGAAGCTTGGTTTTCAGCCGGGCCGCGTGGTCCGGTCCGATCCGGACCATCATGCGCTGGCCGACTGAGCGCCGTTCGATCGAGCTCTCGGCGTATTCGTAGAGCACTCGCGGTTGGTCCAGAAATACCGGGCCCTTGGGTGTGGGCGCGGCCAGCAGATCGTCGATCGCCTGGACGACACGATCGTTGAAGTGCCGGTCCGGATAACCGATTTCCTGATAATTTTTCTGCAGCAGGGGGTAGAACCTCTTGTAGAGCGCGACCAGGCGTTTGCTGTCGATCGACGAAGCGAAATTGACGAAACCGTCATAGCGGGAGGCGTTGCGCGTTGCAATCGCCGTTTCGTTCTGGCGTTTTTCGACCATGAAGCTGCCGGGCGTAGCCACGACGGCGCGGTATTGCATGGACATGCTGTCCGCGGGCAGGTTGTCGACGGTGAGGACCAGACGGCGGGCGATGTCGGAAGGCAAGACGAACCGCAGCAGTTGCTCTCTGCCCGGCAGCGTTCCAAGGGCCCCCGTGATCGCTTTGTCCGAGGCGTTTGCATCAAGACTCGCAGTTGCCGGGTCGATGGGCGCCTCAGCCTCCATCACGCGCTCGATCGGGTAACGCGCGCCGCCAGCGGGCTGGGGCGCGCCGGACGGGGCGGCCGCGGATCCCGACGGTGCTGACGCGCCGCTCCCCCCGGTCGCAGCCGATGCCGGGAGCGGAGAGGAGAGGGGGGCGGGCGCATCGGCGCCAGCGACGGCAGGCGGCTTCATGCCGACCGGCGGGGCGGAACTCACCGCCCCCGGTGCCGCGCGTCGGGGGTCGGGCTTCATGAGCATCCAGGCAGCTGCGACCAGACTGGCTGCGATCATAAGCAGCAAGACCCATAGCCACCACCGGCGGCGGGACGGTGAATCTTCAAAGTCTGCAAAGTCGTCTTTGCCGGAGGTCGGAGCGGGTGCGCTCATATCAGGCTCCTGCTTGGGGATTGACCATCAGCGTACCACCCTGGGCGCAGGACGGCACGGCGATGCAACATGGTACTTGCCCGAATGCTTCGGCTTGTTAACATCACACGTCTTACCGTGCTCGAGCCCGCATGGCTAACGTTCAAGGGAGTCGCCATGAAACTGCAAGGGGTGCATCACGTCGCCTACCGCTGCCTCGATGCGCGAGAGACCGTGCTTTGGTATCGCGAGCATTTGGGCATGGACTTTGTTCTGGCGATTGCGGAAAACCAGGTGCCGTCTACCAAGGCGCCGGATCCCTACATGCATGTTTTCCTCGATGCCGGCGGGGGAAACGTGCTCGCTTTTTTCGAGGTACCCAATTCCCCTCCCATGCAATTCGATGAAAATACGCCGCGCTGGGTGCAGCACATCGCGTTCAAGGTGGCCGACGAGGCAACGCTCGCCGCGCGCCGCGAACAGCTGGTCGCGGCCGGCATAGAGGTGATCGGTCCGGTCGACCATACGCTGTTCAAGTCTATCTATTTTTTTGATCCCAACGGGCACCGGCTGGAACTTGCGGTTGACACCACCACGCCCGCGATGCAAAAAAAGCTTGATGATGTGAAATGGGCCATGCTCGAGGAGTGGGCGAAGACCCGGCGCGCACCGCAGCATGCGGCCTGGCTCCACGAGACCGAGTTTGATCCGGCGCACCAGGGCGTTTGAGGCGAGGAGCCGCCTTTGAAGACCTTCACCGCACCCCGGTTCGATTGGCAGGCCGCACCGGAGCAGTTCGGGGGCTCGGATATCGTCCACAAGGTTGCGGTCATTGGCGCCGGGCCGGTTGGCTTGACCGCGGCGCTGGACCTGGCCGCGCGCGGCGTGCGGGTAGTGGTGCTCGACGACAACGATACGGTGAGCGTCGGCTCGCGCGCCCTGTGTTATGCCAAGCGCACGCTCGAGGTCTGGGACCGGCTCGGCTGCGGGGTTGAGGTTGCCGCTGCGGGGGTGCAGTGGCAGGTCGGCAAAGTGTTCTTCCGCGACGAGATGGTCTACCGCTTTGATTTGCTCCCCGAGCCCCATCACAAGATGCCGGCGATGGTTAATCTGCAGCAATACCATCTGGAGCAGACGCTGGTCGCGCGATGTCTTGCCGAAGACCTGATCGAACTGCGCTGGCGCAACAAGGTTGTCGCCCTCGAGCAGGACGGCGAAGGCGCGCGGCTTTCCGTTGACACACCCTCGGGCCGTTACACCTTGCGGGCCCATTGGGTCATCGCCTGCGATGGCGCTAATAGCGATACCCGCGCGATGGTGGGCGCGCCTTTTTCCGGACAGGCGTTTCAGGACCGGTTTCTGATCGCCGATGTGCTGATGAAAGCCGACTTTCCCACTGAGCGCTGGTTCTGGTTCGATCCCCCGTTTCACCGGGGCCAGTCGGCGCTCCTTCACCGGCAACGTGACAATGTGTGGCGGATCGACTTTCAACTTGGCTGGGACGCCGACCCGGTCGAGGAGCGCAAACCCGAACGGGTGAATGCTCGGGTACGCGAGATGTTGGGCCCGGAGGCCGATTTCGAGCTCGAGTGGGTATCGATTTATCAGTTTGCCTGCAGGCGGATTGACCGCTTTCGGTACGGCAGGGTTCTGTTTGCCGGGGACAGCGCGCACCAGGTGTCGCCCTTTGGCGCTCGAGGCGCCAATTCAGGCGTTCAGGACATCGATAACCTTGCATGGAAGCTGCAGCTGGTAATCGACGGTATCGCCGCGGAGTCGTTGCTCGACTCTTATCACGACGAGCGCTCGCTCGCGGCCGACGACAATATCCGCAACTCGACCCGTTCGACCGATTTCATCACGCCGAAAAACGCATCCAGCCGTCTCTATCGAGATGCGGTGTTAGGTTTGTCTCGCGACCATGCGTTTGCTCGGCCGCTCGTCAACAGCGGACGGCTGTCACTGCCGACCCGCTATGCCGGTTCGATGCTGATCACCGAGGATGCGGACGCGTTTGCCTCATCGGCCGCAGTCCCCGGCGCGCCTTGTCCTGATGCGCCCGTGGTAACAGCGGGCGGGCGTGGCAGCTGGCTGCTTGAACACCTCGGCAGAGGTTTTGTCCTGCTGAGTTTTGGGCAAATTGCACCGGCGCTGCTCGCGCTGCCCCTGCCGGTCACCGTGACGCCACTTGTTGTCGGGCGCGATCTGTTTGACGAGCATGGCGTGCTTGGCCGGCGCCTCGATGCCAGGCCTGGGACGGCCTACCTGATCCGGCCGGATCAGTTCATTGCTGCGCGCTGGCGTGTGCCCGAGGCGGGTCGTTTTCGCAATGCGCTCATGCGCAGTCTTGCCTTGCACTAGCGCGCGCAGGAGATCGTATGCCGCTCAAGCTGGACCCCAACATCGCCGACCCTGACGGGTTCTATCAGGAATTGATCGACAGTCAGCGTGACCTCGACGAGCAAGCTGCTGCGTTGATGAACGCCCGATTGGTCTTGCTACTTGCCAACCACATAGGCGAACGCGGCACCTTGTCCGAGGCGATCAGGCTAGCCCATCCGGCTGCGCGCTGAATGCCTTTCGCGCGGCTTCTTCGATGCACTGTCTCAGCCAGGCGTGGCCGGGTCGTTGAGCCAGGCGGCGGTGCCACAATACGTCGACGTGAACCGGGGGTAGATCGAGCGGAAGCGGCCGGATCGCAAGGGAGCGCTCGAAGCGGGTAGCTGCTAAAAAATGTCGGGGCAGCACGGTGAGCAGATCCGATCGGGCGACAACTTCCCCGGCGGTGACGAACTGATTGACGGTGAGGACGACGCGGCGACTGAGCTTGAGGCTTGCGAGTGCCTCGTCGACAAATCCAACCGGACGACCGGAAAAGCTCACGAGCAGATGGCGTGCGGCGCAATAGGTTTCGAGCGTGAGCGTTCCCTTGGCAAGCGGGTGGCCCCGTCGCATCACGCAGACGTACTCACCGCTGTATAGCCGCCGCGTCTCGAACGTATCCGCGCCGCCTTCCATATCGCGCTGCACGATTGCCGCCAGAACGGCCGGGAAAAACCCGATCGCTGCATCGATCTGATTGGCCTCGAGGAACTGGCGAGGATCGCGAGTCGTGAGGGGCAGCACGCGCAGGTTGACCCGCGGCGCCGCGCGTTCGATCAGTCGCAGCAGAGGCGGAATCAGCATCGTTGCGGTTGAATCGGCCATGGTGAGCATGAAACTTCGCTGGGCCGTTGCCGGATGGAATTGTTCCGGTGCGACGGCCGAGCGCAGTTGCTCGAGCGCCGCCCGGACGGCTGGCCACAACCCCAGCGCGAAGGGAGTGGGCTCGACGCCATAGCCTGAGCGCTGCACCAGGGGGTCGCTCAGGGCATCGCGAAGCCGGCGCAGCGCATTGCTCGCTGCGGGCTGGGTCATGGACAGATTGGCGGCTGCGCGGGTGAGGTTGCGCTCGGACATGAGCTCATCGAAGAGCCGCAGCAGGTTGAGATCGAGCGTACGAAAGTTAGCCACAGGAGTTAAAGTATTCAAAAAAATGATGATACATATCATAAACATCAATTGGAAATATATTTTTGCCGGGCCCATCATTCGCTCACTCCAAAAACAATGTCGTTAATCTCCTCCTCGATACAGGTTCGCTCATGAATACGTTTTCGATTACCCATCCCGGCCTTGATCGTCTGGCCCGTTCCTATGAATGGTTCTCCGCCCAGTTCGCGGCGACGCGATCGGCTGTCGAGGGGTGGTCCGGATGGCAGCGCGCGGCGGAAATCTTTCGCCGCTGGGGCGAGGCACGCGTCCAGGCGCTCGCCATGCAGGATCCGCGGGTACGCGCAGAAATTTTGGCTGCAGCTTCGAGACAGGACCGCAACCTGGAGATCTGAACTGCGCCGGAGCCGATGTCTCCTCCACCTCCACCAAGGTGGTTTAACCCGCGGCGAGCCCGCGGGCTTTTTTTTAACCGAGCGCGTAACGATCTGCGTGCCGCACCACGACAGCCCTGCCCAGCAACTCATCCAGATGGCGCGCGATGCTCATTCGCTCAGCTTCGACAACCCAAAGCTGATCGGCCTCGGGTCGATAGACGATGCGCTCTGCGGTGAGTTCTTCCAGCGTCTTGGGGCGTTCGGCAAGCAGTTGCAGCAGGCGCGCTTCGCGGGCGTCGATACGAGCCGCAAACGCTGACAGCAGGCTGAGGAATTGGTCTCTTGAACTGATCACCCCCTTGTGGTGGGAGGTGATCCAGTGGCGGGCAGGCAGGTCGGCGACGCGCTTCAGGGTCCGGCGGAAATCGGCGAGGCTCGACGTGGCGTCTCCGTAATAGGGTCCGAAGCTCGAAAGGTCGATATCGCCGATGAAGGCGACCGCCTCGGGCTCGACGAACAGGACCGAGTGCCCGGCCGTATGTCCGGGCATATGAATGGCGTGGACCGTGACCCCGGCGCCCAGATCCCAGGACGCGCCGTCAGTAAAACCTGTCGCATCGGGGCGTGGCGCGTAGTGAAACTCTCGCCGCAGCTTGTCGTGAAGCTGGTTAAGGATTGGTGCTGCGTAACCATAGTGCGCGCTCATCCCTTCCCAGCTCTGCAGCGCGGCGAGGTCGGCTTGGTGGACCGTAACCGGGGCGCGCTGCAGCCGGTGCAGCCCCGCCATGTGATCCTCGTGCACATGACCGAGGATGACCAGATCGGCTGAGGAGAACTCCGAGGCGGGCGGCAAAGCGTTACTCACCAGGGGAGTATCGAACACGGCGAGCGTATCGCCGCCGCGAACGATCACCTGGTTCCCATCGGGGTACTTGCCGGCGTCCGCGCCAGGCCAGACAGCGACGGGACCGATCCGGATGGGGGCAATCATCAGGGTTCTCCTTGGGGTATGTCGGCGTTGTTTTTCGGGGGGGTTAGAGCTCGGTGGGATAGCGAGAGCCGAAGCGGACCCGGATTCATGATAGCGACCCGAATGCGGTCTGTCCGATGCCGAATCGGTTCATGCGACGCATGACTGGCATGATGCCGGGATGGACGCAAAACCGCCCGTGCGCTCGTCATCGACCCGTTTACTGTCTCCGGTCGCGCGCGCATTTTTTTGGATGGCGGCAAGCGGCGCTGCCATCTGCGGATTGAACGCCATCATGCGCATCGTCGCGACCGAAATCCCTCCCATGCAGGCACAGTTTCTGAGGTCGCTGTTCGGCTTTCTGGTGATGTCGTTGGTATTCCTTCCGGCGGTCCTCGCTAACGGGTTGGCCGAGATGTGGCCACGCTCGCTACCCGGGCAGCTCTGGCGCGGAGTCGTTCACACAGGCGCGCTCGCGCTCTTCTTTCTTTCCCTGCCCCATTTATCGCTTTCGGATGCAACGGCGTTCAGTTTCACGACGCCGATCTGGGTGATGATCGGCGCAGCACTGCTACTGGGCGAGCGGGTAAGCATGGAACGCTGGGCCGCCGCCGCCGTCGGGTTTGTCGGCGCGCTGATTGTTATCGGACCTCATTTTCAATCGGGGACCGGCAGCCTAGGTTGGTCGCTGGTCATGCTGGCTTCGTCGCCACTGTTTGCCGCCTCAGCGCTCATCACCAAGGCGCTCACCCGTGACGAGCGTTCAGCGGTGATCGTAGTTTGGCAGGCGTTGACAGTGACGATTTTTTCCGCGCCGCTGGCGTTTGCGGTGTGGCAACGGCCGGATGGCCGACATCTGTTGATGCTCGCCGGTTGCGGCGTACTGGGTACGATTGGGCATTACTGCATGACAAGAGCCTTCAAGCTGGCCAACATCTCTGCCATGCAGCCGGTACGCTTTCTCGATATGGTGTGGGCGGCGATGCTGGGGCTCCTGCTGTTTGGCGAATGGCCGACCGCCAGCGCTCTGGCGGGTGGAGCGATCATTGTTTGGGCGACCGTCTGGATCGCGCGCCGAGAGGCGCGCGGCACCGGGGCTCGCGATCCGCAGGCCCCTGTCTGAGTCGCGGGCGCTGGTGTAGCATCCAAGCCGCGCGCGTTGTGCGCGTCCATTGCGCGCATCCGTCAAGTCATGGTCCGACATTACCGTTGAAACCGCTGATTGATCATCTGTTCCGGGCATTTGAGCTCATCATCGTCCTTTGTCTGGCAGCGATGGTCGCGATGGTGTTTGGCAATGTCGTGCTCCGATACGCCTTCGATTCAGGTATCGCGCTCTCGGAAGAGCTGTCCAGATTTCTCTTCGTCTGGCTCACCTTCATCGGAGCGGTGGTCGTAGCCCGGGAAAATGCCCACATGGGGGTCGAGACGCTCGTTGCCCGGCTCGGCCCGTCTGGGCGTCTCTTGTGCATGGTTGTCTCCGATCTGATCGTCCTGCTCTGCTGCGCGGTCTTCTTTTGGGGAACATGGCGTCAGGCGCCGCTCAACGCATCGAATGTCGCCCCGATCACCGGAATATCGATGCTCTGGATCTACGGTATCGGCTTCTTCGCGAGCGGCGGCATCGCGCTGCTCACGCTCGCTCGGCTTTTGCGAGCGTTGACCGGCAACCTCGGCGCTCGCGAACTGGCCGAATTCGCAGGAGAGCTTGACGGTACGGACGCCGCGTCGCTTAAAAGGCATATCGAATGACGGTCGCCGTTTTTCTGGTTTCGCTGCTGGGTGCCATGGCGATCGGGATGCCGGTTGCCTTCGCTCTGATCGCCTGCGCGCTCGCCTTGATGCTGCATCTGGATCGTTTCGACAGTCAGATCGTTGCGCAAAACCTCATCATCGGCGCCGATAATTTCCAGCTCCTCGCCGTACCGTTTTTTCTGCTTGCTGGCGAATTGATGAACGCCGGGGGCCTGTCGCGTCGCATCGTACGCGTTGCGGTGACCCTGGTCGGCCATGTGCATGGCGGCCTGGGCTATGTTGCGATCTTCGCGGCAGTCATCATGGCTTCGCTTTCGGGTTCGGCAGCCGCCGATACCGCTGCGCTCGCGGCCATCCTGATTCCGATGATGCGCGAGGCGGGCTACAACCTGCCCCGGTCTGCAGGCCTCATTGCCGCAGGCGGCGTCATCGCGCCGGTGATTCCGCCTTCGATAGGGTTCATTATTTTTGGCGTCGCCGCCAATGTCTCAATAACCCAGCTCTTTTTGGGCGGAATCTTCCCCGGGCTTTTGATGGGGGTGTCGCTTGTGGTCGCCTGGGCGTGGGTGGTTCGCAAGGAATCCCTCAAGGTCTTTCCCAAAGCGACATGGCGTGAGCGACTGCGGGCTGCGGTCGACGGCATCTGGGCGCTCGCCATGCCTGTGATCATTCTGGGCGGTATCAAGTTTGGCGTGGTCACCCCCACTGAGGCGGCGGTCCTGGCGGCGGTCTATGCGCTATTCGTGGGGCTTTTCATTTATCGAGAGCTGAAGCTCTCGCAGCTCTATTCGGTGCTGCTTCTGGCTGCCAAGACCACGGCAGTCGTCATGTTTCTGGTGGCCTCGGCGCTAGTCTCGGCATGGCTGATCACCCAGGCCAACATCCCGGCAGAGCTCGGCGGGGTTCTGGAACCCTTTAAGGAACACCCCAAACTCCTGCTTTTAGTGATGATGCTGCTGGTGCTGGTGGTGGGCACCGCGCTTGACTTCGCGCCTACCGTGCTTATCCTCACTCCCGTGTTGATGCCAGTGGTGAAGTCGGCTGGGATCGACCCGGTCTATTTCGGGGTGCTGTTCATCATGAACAACGCCATTGGTCTGCTGACGCCACCCGTGGGAATCGTTTTGAACGTGGTGAGCGGTGTGGCAAGGTTGCCAATGGGTGCGGTGATTCGCGGCGTCATGCCCTTTCTGCTCGCGCAGGTGGTCGTGCTGCTGCTCCTGGTGGCCTTCCCTGAGTTGGTCACCGTGCCGCTCAAATGGCTGCGCGGCCGTTAGACAGTCTTGCTTGCAGTTCGTTTTTCTCAACCACAACATGTACAGGGGACAGTGATGAAAACTTTGACTCTGCGTAGCCGCCCGGCGTTGGCGGCCCTCACGCTCGCCGTCGGCACGGTGCTGGCGGCTCCCGCACAGGCGCAGTTCGCTGAGCGCACCATCCGAGTGTCGAACGGTGTCAATCAGGACCACCCGGTCGGCAACGGCGTTGCCAAGATGACCGCCTGCCTTACCCAGAAATCCGGCGGCAAGATGAAGCTGCAGGCGTTTTGGGGCGGTGCGTTGGGCGGTGACCTGCAGGCTACCCAGGCGCTGCGCTCGGGCACCCAGGAAATGGTCGTCACCTCCTCCTCGCCGCTGGTTGGCATCGTTCCTGAGCTTGGCGTTTTTGACCTGCCCTTTCTGTTCCAGAACGAAGCCGAGGCCGACAAGGTCCTGGATGGGGCCTTTGGCGCCTACATTTCCGGCAAGATGCCCGGAGCCAATCTGGTCAACCTGGCGTGGTGGGAGAACGGATTTCGCAACCTCACCAATTCACGCCGCCCGGTAGCAAAGTGGGAGGATCTGCAGGGCGTCAAGGTTCGGGTGATGCAGAACAACATTTTCCTCGACACCTTCCGCACCCTCGGCGCCAACGCCGTGCCGATGGCATTCGGAGAGGTATTCACTGCACTCGAGACGCGGGCCATCGACGGCCAGGAAAACCCGTTTGTAACCATCGACACCTCAAAGTTCTATGAGGTTCAGAAGTTTCTCTCAGTGACCCGCCATGCCTACACACCGTTCATGGTGCTGTATTCCAAGCCGCTGTGGGACAAGCTGTCCAAGGACGAGCAGTCAGCGCTGACCGCCTGCTCGATCGAAGGGCGTGATGAGCAGCGCAAGGTCTCGCGCGCACTGTCTGAAAAATCGCTTGCCAGCCTCAGAGCGCGCGGAATGCAGATCAATGAAGTGCCGCCTGCGGAATACAAGCGGATGTTTGAGAAAGTACAGGCCGTCTACGAGAAACATCAGGGCTCGATCGGCCAGGAGACAGTCAAGCGACTGATGGACGAGCTCACGCAGATCCGCAAATAAGACCGGCTGCCCGCTGGCGAAGGCCACCATGAAGGTCACTGCGCTCGAGACCCTTCGCCTTGGCGAATTCGCCAACCTCCTCTGGGTGCGACTGCACACGGATGAGGGTCTGGTGGGGCTTGGCGAGACCTTCATGGGTGCTGCTGCCGTGGAGGCCTATCTGCACGAAACGGTTGCGCCCAAGCTCCTCGGGCGCAACCCCCTCCAGATCGAGGCTCTCGGTCGCGACTTGACCAATTACCTGGGCTGGCGTGCGAGCGGGGTCGAGACGCGCGGCAACTCTGCTGTCGATATCGCGCTCTGGGATATTTTTTCCAAAGTGGCGGGGCTGCCGCTTGCCGACGCGCTGGGAGGCCGCAGCCGTGACTCGGTCCGCGTCTACAACACCTGCGCAGGCTATAAATACATTCGGGATGCCCGGGCGCAGGCCGTGGCCAACTGGCATGTCGGTGAAACCTCGGGGCCGTATGAGGATCTCGAAGCGTTTCTGCATCGCGCCGATGAACTCGCCGTATCGTTACTGGAGCAGGGCATCACCGGTATGAAGATCTGGCCGTTCGACATCGCCGCCGAGCGCAGCCATGGGTGGGACATCTCTCCTGCCGAGCTTGATGCGGCGCTCGAACCCTTCCGCAAGATCCGCCGTGCGGTTGGCGAGCGCATGGACATCATGGTCGAGTTTCACTCGCTCTGGAGCCTGCCGATGGCGTGCAAGCTCGCGCAGCGCCTGCGAGAGTTCGACACATACTGGCATGAAGACCCGTTTCGCCTGGACAACCTTGCCGATCTCAAGACGTACGCCGCACACTCCAAAGCCTGGGTGTGTGCGAGCGAAACCTTATCGACCACGCACGCATTCCGGGAATACCTCGAAACCGGAGCGGCTGGAGTGGCGATGCTCGATCTCTCGTGGTGCGGCGGCGTCACCGAAGCGCGCAAAATCGCTGCGCTTGCCGAATCTCA
>CAZZKA010000088.1:0-12518 GCA_964654745.1 uncultured Bordetella sp.
GCGTTTCCCTCAAGCCAGATCGTCAACGCGGCGCGCGACACCGAGTTCCGGCTGGTCGGCTTGAGCCCCGAGTCGGCTAAAAAGCTCAACGATCAACTCGGAACCGAATCGATCACCATCCCGGGCAACACCTACGGCTTTGCGTCCGCTGCGGCCGGCACGGTCCGGGGCAGCGTCGTCGTCATGGCCGCCGCCGAAATGAAAGACGGCGAAGCCGAAGCGATCGTCGCGGCGATGCTCAAACATTTTGATTTCCTGCAAAAATCACACGCCACCCTGTCCCGGCTCACGCCCGAGAGCCTGACCCAGGTCGCGCCCTTGCCGCTTCACCCTGGCGCTGCAGCGGCCTACCGGAAAGCGGGCCTGCTCAAATAAAAAACCCCAAGGCGCGGGACGCGGCCGCTTGGGCCAGCCCTGCGCCCATCTATCCGGTTAATTGCTAATGAAATTGCTCGTGCTGATCGGGGCCGGACGGACTCGCACCCTGGGCGCGGCCGGCCGTACCGTCAGCGTTGCGCTGTGCCTCGCGCTGTCGGTGGTCTTCGTTGCGGTCGCAGCGGGTGTTTTTATCGAGGAAATGCTGGGTCTTTTCCTCTTTCTGGGCGGAATCCTCGCGCTCGCGTTTCTCCACACCACGGGCAACGCGCTGCGGCCCCAGCGAGAAACCTGGAGTTCCTGGCTGCTGGTGCTGGCATCTCTGGGTTGTTGCCTCTACTACGTCTTCATGTACGGCGTGCACAAGGACAGGCTGCCCGTGCTGGACCCGCTCACGAGTATGGATGTGGCGGTATCGATCGCGCTGATCGGCCTCGTGCTCGAAGCAACCCGGCGAACGATAGGGATCGTACTGGTGCTGCTGGTTTCGGTTTTCCTTCTCTACGCCGGCTTGGGCGACCGGCTGGCCGGCGCTTTTTCGCACCGGGGAATGAGCGTTCCCGAGATGATCGATCAGCTGGTCTTCACCAACAACGGCCTTTTCGGACCAGCCCTGGAGGTTGCCGCCTATCTGGTCTTCGTCTTCGTGCTGTTCGGCGCGCTACTGGATCGCTTCGGCGGCGGCGATTTTTTCCATGACCTGTCCAATGCACTCGTCGGTCGCCAAATCGGCGGGCCGGCCAAGGTAGCCGTGCTGTCGTCGGGCCTCTACGGCTCGATCTCCGGATCGCCCACCGCGGATGTCGTCACCACCGGTTCCTTCACGATTCCGCTGATGATCAAGACCGGCTTTACCCGAGTGCGCGCGGGCGCCATCGAGGCCGCGGCGTCCACGGGCGGCGCCATCCTTCCGCCGGTGATGGGGTCAGCGGCGTTCATGATGTCGGACTTCACCGGTATTCCTTACGGCGAAATCGCGCTCGTTGCGGTGATCCCTGGACTGCTCTACTACCTCTGTATCTATCTGTCAGTCGCGCTACAGGCGCGTCGCGCGGGCCTGAAACCCATGGAAAACGCCGATATCCCCAAGGTCGGCAAGGTGCTGCGCCGCGACTGGATATATCTGGTGCCGCTTATCACCATCGCCTGGGCCGTGCTCGCCCTGAACCGGCCGGCGTTTGCCGGTGCGGTTGCCTGTCTCGCCCTGATCCCGGTGATGCTGCTGCGCTGCCGGCCGATCGGTGATTTGCCCAAGAGGCTTGCCCTCGGCTTCATCGAGGGGACTCAGCGCATGATCACCGTCGGCGTTGCCTGTGCCGTCGCCGGGCTGGTGATCGGGACACTCTCCATGACCGACCTGAGCGGCAAGATCAGCTCCGCGCTCTTCATTCTCGCCTCGGGCAGCTTTGCGCTCACGGTCTTTACGGCCGTAGTGGTCATCGTGGTCCTCGGCATGGGTATGCCAGTGCCTGCGGTCTACGCGCTCTCGGCGGTGCTTGCTGCGCCGGCACTGATCGCGCTCGGGCTGTCGACCATGGCTTCGCACCTCTTGGTCGTCTATTACGCGGCGGTATCGGCGATTACCCCTCCGGTCGCCGTAGCGGCGTTTGCTGCAGCCTCGATCGCCAAGGCAAACCCCATGCCCATAGGCTTTCTGGCCTGCAGAATCGCAGCCGTTGCCTTCGTGGTGCCGCTCGTCTTCGTGGCCCGGCCCGAGTTGCTGCTTGACGGCGAGATCGCCGCAATCGTCGGCGTCTGCGCAGCGACGGCTCTCGGTACGATCCTGATGACGATTGCCTTCGAGGATTATGTTTTCGGCATACTCGGTTTCGTTCGCCGGGCGCTTTTCGGGCTGCTGTCGATCGCGCTTTTCCTTCCGTCCGCAGGTATCAACCTGGCGGGTGCGCTCATCGCTCTTGCATGGCTAGGTTGGCGATGGCGGCGAGCCCGCCCGGACTCGGTGGTTTCCTCCTGACCTTCTCCCGGAGCTTTCATGTACGACATCTTCCAAGTCGACCGGCTGATCGACCTTTGGCTTTCCGAAGACATTGGCTACTGCGACCTCACTGCGCAGCTGATGCTGGACGAAGACGCGACCGCAACATTTCACATGAACGCGCGCGAGCCCATGGTCATCGCGGGGATCGGCATCGCGCAACGCATCATGCAGCGCTACGACCCGACGCTGTCGGTCAAGGTGCTGGTGCGAGACGGCACGCGGGTCGACAAAGGAACACGGCTACTCACCGTCTCGGGTTCGGCGCGCAGCATCGTGACCGCCGAGCGTCCCACCCTCAATATCCTGCAGCGGCTCTGCGGCATTGCCACCGAAACCGCCCGGTACAAGGCAGCGATCGAAGGGACCAAAGCCTGCCTGATTGATACCCGCAAAACCACCCCGGGTCTGCGCATGCTTGAGAAGCACGCGGTCATGTGCGGAGGCGGGGTGAATCACCGCCTCGGGCTGGACAACGGCGTGATGCTCAAGGACAACCATATCGTCGTTGCAGGCAGCATCACCAAGGCGGTAGAGCGCGCACGCAGGCATGTGCCCATCCTCACCAAGATCGAGGTCGAGTGCGACCGCCTCGAACAGGTCACCGAGGCGGCTAACGCCGGA
Source organism: uncultured Bordetella sp. (assembly GCA_964654745.1). Taxonomy (GTDB): domain Bacteria; phylum Pseudomonadota; class Gammaproteobacteria; order Burkholderiales; family Burkholderiaceae_E; genus SYIM01. The sequence goes on from CAZZKA010000088.1 coordinate 2,996, forward strand.
GCCGATGTGATCATGCTCGACAACATGCCCATCGATCAGATGAGAGAGGCGGTTCGCATCGTCGCCGGACGCGCCCGGATCGAGGCATCGGGCGGCGTACGCATCGACACGATCCGCGACATCGCGATGACCGGCGTCGACTACATTTCGACCAGCAAGATCACCCAGAGCGCGCCCGCCGTGGACATCGGCCTGGATGAGTGATCGCGCGCGCGGCGCAGGCATGGGGGGCGCAGGCACGCTGTTTTTCATCGTGGGCCCAAGCGGCGCGGGCAAGGACAGCCTGATCAACGGCATCCGGCCGAGACTGCAGGCTGAGGGATTCATCTTCGCGCGTCGCGTGATCACCCGAGCCGCCGGCGCCGGGGGAGAGGACCACGAAACCTGCGGCGTCGACGAATTCCTGCAGCGCGAACGGCAGGGCGATTTCCTCGCGAGCTGGCGGGCACACGGCCTGCACTACGGGATTCCTGCGCGTATCTCCGAGCACCTCGCCGCAGGCCGGCACGTCATCGCCAATGGCTCGCGAGGCGCGGCAGCCGGGCTCGCTGAGCGCGTTCCGGCGATGGTGGTGGTCGAGGTTGATGCGCCAGCGAGCCTGCTTGCCGAGAGGCTCGCCGCGCGCGCACGCGAAAGCGCCGATGACATCGCCCGGCGCATAGCGCGGCCCGCGGTTTCCTATCCGGAGGCCCTGCGCCGGGTGCGGATCGTCAACGACAGGGATCTGCAGACCGGCGTGCTACGGCTCGAGGGGGCGATCAAATTGCAGCTCGGGGCGGGCAGTGCCGCGCCGCGGGAGTTGCTTCTGCGCAAGCTCGGTGGCGGGCGGCTCGATGACGAGCAGTGGGCAAGCCTTCTGGGGAGCGTAATCAGTCATCAGATTACCGGCGACGAGCTACGCGCCATGCTGATCGCCTGCGCCGCCGAGCTCGATGATCGGGAGTTGCTGAGCGTTGCGCGCTGGCGTGCCGGCCTCATGCCCCGGATCAGTTGGGGGAACACGCCGGTCGTTGACAAGCATTCGCTGGGTGGTACGGCGGGCAGTCGCGTAACGATGGTGGTAATTCCCATCGTTGCCGCGCACGGCATGATCATCCCCAAGACATCCTCACGCGCAATCACCTCTGCTGCGGGCACCGCAGACGCCATGGAAGTGCTCGCAAGGGTCGACCTGAACGCGCAGGAACTGCAAGCCACAGTGCACGCGGCCAAGGCCTGCATCGCCTGGAACGGCAGGCTCAACCACTCCATCCTCGATGAGGCCATGCACCGTGCGGAGCGGGAGTTGGGGCTCGACACCCGGCGCTGGTCGGTCGCCTCCATCCTGTCGAAAAAATGGTCAGCGGGCTCAACGCATGTGGTCGTCGATATTCCGTACATGCCGGGCGGTAAGGTTCCCGATTTTGACGAGGCAGCCGCCGTCGCACGGGTGTTCGAAGCGGCGGGTGCGGCCATGGGCATGGTGGTTCGCGCTTTCCCGAGCGACGGGTCGGCACCGATAGGCCGCGGCATAGGCCCGGCGCTCGAAGCGCGCGACGTCATGCAGGTCCTTGACGGGCATGCCGACGCGCCAGCCGACCTGCGCGAGAAGTCGATTTTTTTCGCGGGGCAGATCCTGGCCTTTGATCCAACCGTGGGTAGCGCTGAGCGGGGCTGCGATCTTGCCCGACAGCTGCTCCATAGCGGCGCAGCGCGACGGGCCATGCAAGCCATTATCGATGCACAAGGTCCGCGGCCAGCGCCTGATGAGTCGCAGCTGAAGAAGGTCGCGGTGACGGCAAACGTAAACGGCCGCATCCTCGGCATCGATGCCCGCAGGGTCTCTGCCATTGCCCGGGCCGCGGGAGCGCCCGCCGATGCCCTCGCAGGCGTGGACCTGGCCTGCCGGGTGGGTGATGCGGTCACTCGGGGCGACCTGCTGTACCGGATTCAGGCTCGTGACAGCGCGTGTCTCGAGCTCGCGCGACACGAAGCGGCCCGCGCAAGCGCCGTGCGGATCGGGCCACCGGGCTAACGCGCTTCGGCGCCTTCGCCCTCCAGGGGCGGTCTGCCTCAATCGCGACGCGAGACCGGGCTCGGGCGGCGGCCAACCGTGAGGCTGAGCTCTATTTCGCGACCGTCGCGGACCAGGCCGAGCTTCGCCCGCGAGCCCGGCGCAAGCTGAGCGATCGCATTGAGCATCGCTGCAGTGCCGTGGATCGGCTGTCCCTGCACGGCAACCAGAATATCTCCAGCGCGAACACCACCGCGATCGGCCGGCCCGTTGGGGATCACCGACATGATCAAGGCTCCCTGGCGCCGCGCGAGCTTAAATGCCTCGACCAGCTCCGGACTCAGGTCCTGCGGTTCGACGCCGATGTATCCGCGGGTGACGCTGCCATCGCGGACAATCTGCTCGAGCACGCTTCGCGCGGTTGAAATCGGCGTGGCAAAACCGATACCGAGCGATCCGGGCGCTCCATTTCTTGAGTAGATCGCGGTGTTGATGCCGATGAGCCGACCCTGCGCATCGACAAGAGCGCCGCCTGAGTTACCCGGGTTGATCGCCGCGTCGGTCTGGATGAAGTTCTCAAAGGTGTTGATGCCAAGCTGGCTTCGCCCGACTGCACCGACGATACCCATCGTCACCGTCTGCCCGACACCAAAGGGGTTGCCGATTGCTAGCACCACATCACCAACCCGTACCGAGTCCGAATCGCCGAACTCGATTGCGGGCAGTCCGCGGCGCTCAATGCGAAGGACTGCAAGATCCGTCTCAGGATCGCTCCCCACGAGCCTTGCCCGCTCGCGGCTGCCATCTGCGAGCAGGACCATGATGCCGTCGGCCGAGTCAACCACATGATGGCTGGTGAGCACATGGCCGTCGGCGCCGACCAGTACGCCGGATCCCAGGTTGCTCCAGGGCTGCCGCTCAGCAGGAGCCTGTTCACCGAAAAACCGCCGGGCTGCAGGATCGGTCATGGGATGCCCGGGCGGCAGGCGCCCGGAGCGCACGGTATGGATGTTCACAACCGCCGGGATCGCGCGCTGTGCTGCGTCAGCGTATGACACAATCGGAGCGGCTCGCGCCGCCTGCGATGGCGCCTCGGGGCGATGCTGCAGAGCCCCCGTGTTTGCGACACCGAGACGGCGCGGCAACCACTCAGGCCGCAGCGTCGCCAGGATAAAAACGATTGCAAGCAGCACCGTGACGGTCTGCGCAAACAGTAACCAGAGTCGTTTGAGCATGAATACAGCAAGAGAGAAACGGCCGCCCAAGGCCGGAAGCGGCAAAACCGCGGTCAACGCGGCAAAACTCGGCGCCTGGTTTGAACAAACCCTGCAGGCGAGCCGATTCAAGGATTATTGCCCAAACGGTCTGCAGGCGGAAGGAACCCGACCGATCCGACACCTCGTATGCGGCGTCACCGCGAGCCTTACATTGCTCAAGCAGGCGCGCGCAGATGAGGCCGATGCGGTGCTTGTCCACCATGGCTGGTTCTGGCGCGGTGAAGACCCCAGACTTATAGGTCCGCGAGCCGCACGCGTGCGCGAACTGGTTGCCTCAGGCATGCACCTCTTTGCATTTCATCTGCCGCTGGACGTTCACCCGGAATTGGGTAACAACGCCCAACTCGGCCGCAGGCTGGGATGGGCCGCGGACGGGCGCTGTGGCGACGAGGGTTTGATCAACTGGCACGATCTGCCGAAGGCCCTGTCCGGAGACAGCCTTGGGCGACACCTCAGGCGTCAGCTTGGTCATGAACCCGTTATCGTCGGATCACTGGAGCGCTCCATTGCGCGAATCGCATGGTGCACGGGCGCGGCTCAGGACATGATCGTCGAAGCGGCTGCTGCTGGCGCGGACGCGTTTGTGAGCGGCGAAATCTCCGAGCGCACAACCCACCTTGCTCGCGAACTCGGCATCATTTACGCCGCTGCGGGTCATCACGCAACCGAACGATTTGGCGTGCAGGCGCTCGCCACAAGGGCTGCAGCCGAGCTTGGCATCACGCAGCGCTTTATCGACGACCCCAATCCGGTCTGACCCGGGGTGGCTCACCTCAGGCAATAGCGGCCCGGACAGAGCTGGGGCCGGCCGATCCGCCGGATCGGCTCAAGGGCTGAGCAGGATGATCCAGGTGAGAGCGCAGAGGATCAGACTCACCATCACGGCGGCACTCGCCGCATCTTTGGCGAGCCCCAGCAGCGGATGCTGCTCTTCGCTGATCCTGTCGCATAGCGCCTCAAGCGACGTGTTGATGAGCTCGGCAAACCAGACCAGAAGGACCGCGCCGATCAAGAGGACAAGCGCGACCCGGTCGGGAGCAAGCCAGGGTGCTGCAGCGAGCAGCGGCACTCCGATCAAGACTTCCTGACGAAAGGCGGTTTCCCTGCGCCAGGCGCCGGTCAACCCCCTGACCGAGTAGCGCAGTGCGGCAAGCGCATGCAGCGCTCCTCCTCGGCCTTTCATCGGCGAATTCACGGTCGATCTGCTCCCGCAGCAAGAGCCCGAAAACCCACCCGGCAGCCACACAGCCTAGCCTAGGGCGGTCTCGCGCAAGACATGGATGCCCGACTATACGGTCCGGTATGCCCTGAGTCCAGAAGCGAACCGACTTGTTGATCAAGCCCCTGCTGGCTCACAATCAGCCCTCCCCGAGTCCCCGGCACCCATCCTTGCCCGCCGCCGCCCAAACCACCCGAATCGCTGCAGTCCTGCGTAGGCTGCCCTCGCACCCGGTCGGGTTCGCGTTGGCTGCAGCCGTGCTGAGCACACTCTGGTTCAATGGCGCGCTATGGAACTATCTGCGCACGCATCTGGATTTTCCATCGACCTTCGCGCTGGCGAGCGGTTTCGTCGTGTGGCTTATTCCCACGACCCTCAGCATCATGCTCTTCACCAGCCTCGCGCTCTTTTCAAACCGGCTGCTCAAGGCCTGCCTCATCGCGCTCTTTTTCGGCAATGCGATTGCCCTCTACTTCATCGATCAGTATCAGGTGTTTCTGGACCGCACGATGATGGGCAACGTCCTCAACACCGATGTCGGAGAAGTCAGCGCGCTGATGCACCCCAAGCTGCTGCTTTATCTCCTTTTCTGGGCCGGCCCGCCGGCGTGGCTCGTCTGGATCTGGCCGCTGCGCACCGTGCGCCTGCGGCAAAGAATCCTTGGCTGGCTGCTCGCGCCCGGCGTCTGCCTGCTGCTGCTTCACCTGCTGTCGTTTACATGGCTCTGGGTCGCTGAACACGACAGCCGGCTTGGTGCGCGGATACTGCCCTGGTCGTATGTAATCAATACGGTTCGCCATGTGCAGACCGAGAAGATGAACCGTTTGCAGTTCGATCCTCTGCCTGACGCCGCCGAACAGCCGATGACCGGGCGAAAGCGCGTAATCGTGCTTGTCATAGGAGAGTCGGCCCGGGCCGATCGGCAAGGACGGCTGGGCTATGCGCGAGACACCAACGCCGCGACCCGAGATCTTGAGGTGGTATTCATCCCCGGTGCGCAGGCATGCGCCTCCTACACCCTTGCCGCGCTCAACTGCATCCTCTCTCACCGCGGCGATTCAGCACCGCAGCGAGCGGAGATGGGCGAGCCCCTCCCCAATTACCTCCATCGCCAAGGCGTCGATGTCATCTGGCGAAGCGCCAACTCCGGGCAACCACCCCTCAAGGTGAGGCTTTACGAATCGCTTTCTCAGATGACGGGCTACTGCACCGAAGGCCGTTGCAGCAACGACGGATGGGACGAAGCGCTTCTCAGGGGGCTGGAGACCTTGATCGCGCAATCCAAGCAACAAAGGATCTTTATCGTCCTTCACCTGAGCGGCAGCCACGGGCCTGCGTACCACACCAAATACCCGCCCGAATTCGAGATCTTCAAGCCCACCTGCAAGACAGTTATCCTCAAGGAGTGCGACCCGCAGGCGCTACGAAATGCCTATGACAACTCGATCGCGTACACTGACCATGTCCTTGCAAGCCTTACCCGCCTACTCATGAAGACCGATGCAGCGTCGGGATGGTTGTATCTGTCGGATCACGGCGAATCGCTCGGCGAAAACGGGCTTTATCTGCACGGCATGCCGCGGGCGATGTCCCCGCGAGAGCAGATCGACATCCCGTTCTCATTTTGGCTTTCCGCACCTCTGCGGCAGGAGACTGGCATCGATATGGGTAAGGCCGCTGACTTATCGGGTATTGGGCAGGGACATGTCTTTCATACGGTCATGGGTCTGCTTGCGCTGAGCGCCGGCCCCTACCGACGCGAACTGGATATGTTTTCAGCACTGAAATGAGCCGCATTCTCCGGTACCTCTCAGACAAGTGGCGTGTCCTGCGGTCGAACCTGACCGCCCGATGGGACGGATTGATGAGCGTGGCGGCGCTTGCCTTTGCCCTTTGCCTGGTCATGCCGGCAACCCCGTCCTCGCGAGTCGATCCGCGACCCATCGAGCGCTGGGTGCTCTGGATGGAGGATCAGGGGCGATACGTGAACACCATTGCGCAGATCGCGGTGCCCCTGATCACCCGAGATGTGATCGGGCTAAAGGCACTCATCTGGGTGGGTCTTGCGGGTACAACGGCCACCCATGGTCTCAAGCGGACACTTGATGACGTCGAGGTACGCGGCGTGCGGCTGGGTCAGAGGCCCCACTCGGGCGACAGCCGTCACAATTTTCCCTCCGGGCATGCGGCACTCGCAAGCTCAGGTGCGGTATTCATGGCGAGCCGCTACAGCTGGTACTGGCTGCTTCTGCTGCTGCCGATCACGCTGGGCACGATGTACGCGCGCGTTGCGCTCGATGAGCACACCTGGAGTGCGGTCATCGCGGGCGCAAGTCTCGGCGTGCTGTTCACGCGCCCATTTTGCAGGCGGCGCGGCCCCGATCAGACCGGCTAAGGCAAACCCCGCTCAGTCACTTCAGAGCGTTTCAGGTTTTGTCGGTGGGCGGTGCAGCCGAGGGAGTAAGGCCTGCAGCACCGGGAGCAACCTCGGCGCCATCGACGGCGCTCGCCTGCGCGGGCGCCGTATCGGCCGACGGGGCAGGATCGCCCGTTGAAGCCGCCGGCGCCGCGGCTGGATCGGAATTGTCCGGATTGCGGCTGTACGCTTTGATGAAGCCGGCCAGGAAGATACCGAGCTCGTAGAGCAGGATCAGCGGGATTGCGAGCATGAACTGGCTCAGCACATCGGGCGGGGTCAGGATGGCGGCTGCGATGAAGGCTCCGACGATTACGTAGCGACGGATCTCGCGCAGCTGGGTGGTTGTCACCATGCCGAGCTTGACCAGCAGCATCTCGACCACGGGAACTTCGAAGGCCAGCCCAAAACCGAAAAATATCGCGAGAGTGAAATCCCAGTACTTCTGAAGATCCTGCATGATCTCCGCGCCAGTTCCTTCGGCGAACGAGAAGAAAAATTTATACGCTGCAGGAAGTACAAAGTAGTAGGCAAAACCTATCCCGACCACCAGGAAAAACACGCTCGAGAAGATGAGCGGCAGGGCGAATCGTTTTTCGTGCTCGTAGAGTCCGGGCGCAACGAACGCCCAGGCCTGGTAAAGCACCCACGGAAGCGCGAAAAGCAGCGCGGACAGGAAAGCAACCTTGGTGAGGGTAAAGAACGCCCCTTCGCCAGCAAGAAATACCGGCTTGGCCCCAGGGGGCAGGGCCTCATAAAGCGGCAGCGACAGAAACCACATGATGTCGCGCGAAAAATAAAAACATACGCCAAACAACACAAGCACGACGAGGAGCGACTTGATCAGCCGGTCACGAAGTTCGACCAGATGGGAAATGAAGCTTTCTTCCTGGGCCATGGCGCGGGATCAGCTGCGGTGAAAGCGGCGCTTGGGGCGCTTGCGGCGCAACTCCCGGTCGCGCTCGATCCGACGGTCGCGGATTCGGTCGCGGGAGCGGCGGACCGCGTAGATACGGTCCCAGTCGGTGACCGGTTCGGCAGGTTTTGAGTCAGACTCAAAGGCCGAGGAGAGCGCGTCAAACTGCGACTGCGCGCCATCGACTGCGGACTTTACCGAAGACTCGACTTCACGCGCTGCCGTGGTCACCTCGGTCTGCAATTTTCGAAGGTCCTCAAGATCCATCTGGCGATTGATGTCAGACTTGACGTCCGACACGTAGCGCTGCAGTTTGCCCAGCCACTGTCCGACCTGCCGCGCAACCCGCGGCAGCCGCTCAGGTCCGAGCACCACCAGCGCGACCAGCGCCGTCACAGCCATCTCGCTGAAACCGAAATCGAACATGTCGGATTGGACTCAGGCGGCCGGGCGGCGCCAAAAACGAAGCGAGCGGCCTGCGCGACCGCTCGCCGACGCTCGAACCGGATTTTCCAGGGTCAGCGCTTTTCCTTGGCTTCGACATCGATCGTATGGGCCGCGACCTGCGCCGGGGGCACCTGCTGGGCGGGTTGCGTTGGCCCGGCGGTCGGCGCTGCGGGCTGCTGCGGATCTGCCGCGGCCTTGTCAGCGCCTTCCTTCATGCCGTCCTTGAAGCCTTTGACCGCTCCCCCGAGATCGGACCCTATGTTCTTCAGCTTTTTGGTGCCGAAGATCAGCATGATGATCACGAGCACGATCAACCAGTGCCAAATGCTCATCGCTCCCATTGTCTGTCGCTCCTGATGTGGCCGGCTAGCGGCGGGAAATACCCGAAACCAATGGCTCGGGGCCACCTAGCACGTGAACGTGAAGATGATACACCTCCTGCCTTCCCACTCTGCCGTTGTTGACAATGACCCTGAAGCCGTCGTTGAGGCCCTGTTCCCGGGCGAGTCGACCGGCCATACCAAAGATCTTGCCGACCAGCGGTTGATGCGCGAGATCGGCGTCGTAGAGGTTGTCCAGATGCAACTTGGGAATCATCAGGAAATGCACCGGCGCACTCGGGCTGATGTCATGGAAGGCGAGCATGTCATCGTCTCCGTACACTTTCCGGGCGGGGATCTCGCCACGGGCGATGCGGCAGAAAATGCAGTCCGGGCGGTTCATAGGGGTCTCCTTGATGTCAGGTAGGTCAGCGCGATCGGTAGGCGCAAACCATCAGAGCGGAATCTTCGGATAGTCCAGGCTCAGTCGCCCGACTCGCGCGCAATCGCCTTGCGTAGCGCTTTCTCCTCGAGGCCCGACATCCCCTCGCGGCGCGCAAGTTCGGCAAGTACATCATCAGGGCCGAGACCGTAATGGGCAAGCATCACCAGGCAGTGAAACCACAGGTCGGCGGTCTCGGCGACGATCCGTTCGGCCGACCCATCCTTGGCTGCCATGACGGTTTCAGTCGCCTCCTCGCCGATCTTTTTGAGCACCGCATCCGGAGCCCGCGAGAGCAGTCGCGCCACATAAGAGCCATCCGGATCGGTACCTTTGCGGGACTCGATCACCGCTGCGAGCCGGGCGAGCACCTGCCCGGAGCGCTCCTGCGCGGATTCGCTCATCGGTAGATCAACTCCGGATCCTTGACCACGGGATCGACCGTCACCCAGGCCTCCTGCTCGAGTCGGCTGAAAAAGCACGACTGTCTGCC
>CAZZKA010000089.1:0-9057 GCA_964654745.1 uncultured Bordetella sp.
GAATTTCATCAGATCCGACTGAAACTGAAAATACGAATAGCCGTTCGCTGTGCCACCCTTCAGGCTCCAGCCGTTCAGTGACAACTTCGAATCTTGGCGTTATTAGAGACTCTACGGGTCTGGCAAGACCGGCCTCCTCGATCAGTTCTCGGATGGCGCAATGCTCCGGGTCTTCGCCCGCCGGAATGCCCCCTGCCGCGACATTATCGAAAAGGCCTGGATCCGTGGCCTTGCTAAGTGCCCGCGTCCCGCACCACATGCGGTCGTCGCTGGTAAGCCCGTGTATGTGCGCAGCATGGCTTCTAAGGCCGAAAAATCGAAACGCGGATCGCTCAAGTCTAAATAGCTCTGGCTCGGAATACGGCCATGGATCCTCACGATGGCCCCAACATGAATACGCTTCGTCCCGCCAGCCAGTGATCAGCCCTGCATCGCGAAGCCGAATAGCAACTGACTGAAGCACCACGCTGCGCTCGGTAACGTTGAGCCCCGCCGCCCGCCAAACATATTCGCTGCCGAGTCGCTCAAGCGGCGCGTGAGCAGGGAGCGCACGCTTGAAGCTGCCAAGCCTGTCAGCTGACATCCAGCCGAGTGGCTGGGTCTGGCCTTCCAGACGCCAGCGGACATATGACGCGGGTAGCGGCTGCCTCGCGCCCTGAAGGATTACCCGCAGTTCGCTGCGGTCATCATCGGAAAAATTCAATCGACCTCTTTGGAATTTCAGGCTGGCCAGGGTAGTGAATAAGTTTTGACCGTAGTGAAGCTTTTCATCGCCTCGAGCACCCCCTCCTTGTAGCCCAGTCCGGAGTCTTTGATGCCGCCGAATGGAGTGAGTTCGAGTCGAAAGCCAGGAACCTCTCGGACATTGACCGAGCCGACATGGAGCTCGTTCACGAGCCTGGTAATAACATCAAGTCGATTCGTACAGACAGACGATGACAGTCCGTACGGGGTACCGTTAGCGATGCATATTGCCTCGTCAAGATCACGAAAGCGGATGATCGGCGAGACCGGGCCAAAGGTCTCCACTCGCACCAGTTGCATGTCGGGATCAACATGATCCAGAACAGTCGGCGAATAGAGCGCGCCGTCACGCTGGTTTCCCACCAGTAACTTAGCGCCCTGAGCCACTGCTGAACAAACGCGCGACTCAAACAACATGGCCGCGCGCTCATCAATGACGGTACCCATGTCGACAGTCGGATCGCTGGGCCGTCCGAAGCTCCAATTCTGGGTTTTGGCTACGAGGCGGGCAGCGAAGTCGTCAGCAATGGAGTCCTGAACCAGGATTCGCTTCACCGCCGTGCATCGCTGACCGGAGTTCTTGTAGGAGCCTGAGGCTGCGAGGCTTGCCGCCTCTTCGAGATCAGCGTCATCCATGACGATGAGCGGGTCGTTACCGCCCAACTCGAGAACCATTCGCCGGTATCCCGCCACCTGGGCAATCTGCTTCCCAACCGTTACGCCACCGGTGAACGTGATGAGTTCGACGGACGGGTGGGTAAGCAACTCCAGTGCGATTTCAGCTGGCTCGCCGGTGACAACCTGAAACATCGGCGGCGGAAGACCCGCTTCGTAGAGGATGTCGGCGAAAACCAGCGCGGAAAGAGGAACTTTCTCAGAGGGCTTCAAGACAATCCGGTTGTTGGTGGCAATCGCCGGAACTACTTTGTGAGCGACCTGATTCATTGGGTGATTGAAGGGAGTGATGGCTGCGATCACCCCAAGCAATGGGTTTCGCTGGGTATACACTCTGCGCTCTCTCCCGTGGGGGGTGATGTCGCAGGAGTAGACCTCGCCGTCGTCTTCAAGCGCAGCGTTGGCGCCAAACAGAAGAACATCACGAACGCGACCAGCCTCGTATACGCTGTCCTTCAGGCTCAGCCCGGATTCGCGCGTGATCAGCTCACCGATCTCCTCCGTTCTGGAGACAACCTCGGCCGCCGCGCGGCGAAGAATTTCCGAACGTTGATAGCGGCTGAGGGTGGGTCGGTACGCGGCGGCGATCTCAATCGCCTCCCTGACATCGGTGACCGCTGCTCTGGGAACGGTACCGATACAGGTCCCGCTGAAGGGATCAAATACCTCGATGACCGAAGTGCGCCGCCTGCGCTCGCCGTTAATTCGCATCGCTTCATCAAAGACACCCATAGTTCTCCGCGCTACCTTGTTTGATCAGAGATTTAGCCGCGCGCCCGCAGCCGCGTAAACGAATCGTCATATCCCAATCGGATCATCAGTCGTGGAAATAACGTACCTGCTCACGAAGTCGGACCTTGCGGTCGTTTTAGATCGGGTTCGTTGCAAACCTGTGACATGAGATTCGAGCTGTGGCTGACGCGCTGGTAACGAAAAACCTCAGCAAATCGTTTGGTGGGTGTATCGCACTAGACGGGGTTTCATTGCGTATTCGCGAAGGCGAGATGGTGGCGCTACTGGGTGCCTCCGGGTCAGGTAAATCCACGCTCCTTCGGCATGTACCTGGGTTTACGACCGCGTCGGGTGGCGATGTAGAGGTGCTCGGAAGACTTGTCCAGAGAGGTGGCCAGCTCATGCCTGGGGCGAGCCAGATCCGAAGTCAGGTTGGATTCGTTTTCCAGCAGTTCAACCTCGTGAACCGCCTGCCCGTGATAACCAATGTGCTGGTTGGTCAGCTTTATCGAACGCCATGGTGGCGGAGTCTGTTAATGCGATTCTCGGTCGACCAGCGCCGCCACGCACTTGAGGCGCTTGCAGCCATGGGAATTGAGGATACGGCCTGGCGGCGCGCAAGCACCTTGTCGGGAGGACAGCAGCAGCGGGCCGCGCTCGCCAGATGCCTTGTGCAGGGCGCCCAGCTGATTCTCGCCGACGAGCCGATTGCCTCGCTCGACCCGGAGTCGTCCAGGCGGGTCATGGAGCTCCTTCAATCGCTGAATCGCCAGCATAGCTGCACGGTGCTGGTCTCGCTGCACCAGGTTGAATTTGCAACCCGCTATTGCGAACGAACGATCGCACTAAATGCCGGCAAAGTTGTCTTCGATGGCCCATCGTCGGCACTGACCTCCGAAGCCCTTTCACAGCTCTATGGAACCAGCGCATGGGAGCTTTTTTCGCCAGAGCCTGGAGATTGTTCACCGGCGGCCCGTCGGGCTGAATCGATAGCTGCCGAGCCACTTACGTAGCCCTTAACGCAACTCAGGAACTTCAGCAGGAGACGCAATGAAGACCTCAATCAAATCTCTAATTGCCGCTATTGCTCTGTCGACAGCGGCGCTGGCGAACGCTTCAGGCATCAAGGAGATCAACTTCGGAATCATCGCCACGGAAAAAGCGGGCGCACTTCGACAGATGTGGGAACCTTTCCTGAACGACATGAGCAGAGCCATTGGAATGAAGGTCAATGGCTTTTATGCGACCGAGTACGCCGGCATCATTGAAGCGCAGCGCTTCAATAAGGTGCAGATCGCCTGGTATGGCAACAAGTCAGCGATCGAAGCGGTGGATCGGTCTAATGGAGAGGTGTTCGCTCAGTTCGTTGACCTTGACGGGACGCCGGGCTACTACTCGTATCTCATTACTCATCGTGACTCGCCGATCAAGAGCCTCGATGACGTGTTGAAGAACGGCAAGAACTACAGCTTCGGAATCGGTGATCCGTCTTCAACGTCAGGCACCCTGGTCCCGAGCTACTACGTCTTCACGCTCAATAAGCTGGACCCGCGGACGCACTTCAAAGTGACCCGCTCGTCCAATCACGAGGGAAACTTTCTCGCGGTGTTGAACAGGCAGGTGGACCTCGCCACCAGCAACAGCGAGATGACCGACAAGATAAAGGAAAAGTCGCCTGAACGACTCGAGCAGATTCGGATTCTCTGGACATCACCTCTGATCCCCCGTGATCCGCTTGTCTGGCGCAAGGATCTCCCTGAGGACGTCAAGAAAAAGGTTCAGGACTTTGTGCTCAGCTACGGACGGGACGATCGAGAGAAAGAAATACTGAAGAACATGTACCGGCTGGCCGGGTTCAAGGCATCTACCAATTCGCAGCTGATTCCAATTCGCCAGCTTGAGCTGTTCAAGGATCGCACCAAGATTGAGTCGGATGAGCGCATGCCGGCTGCTGAGAAAAAGGCCAAGCTGGCCGACATTGATGCGCAGCTTGCGGCACTGGCCACGCAGAAGTGAAGCTTCCGAATCGGTTCTTTTTCTGATGAGCACGCAAGAGAAGTTTGATCGCGTACCGATCAAGCCGCCCTCGACCGGGTTGCTGATGCAGCTCGGTTGGGGGCTGTTCCTGATGCTTTTGATCTGGTCGTGGCAGGGAGCGGAGATACGTCCGATGGCGCTCATCGAGGACTCCGCGAACATGGCGGTGTTTAGCCGGGAGTTTTTCCCGCCAGACTTCTACGAGTGGCCAATTTATCTTCGAGAAATGGTTATCACATTGCACATCGCGGTGTGGGGAACCTTTCTTGCGGTGATCTGTGCGATTCCTCTGGGTTTCCTTTGTGCTGAAAATATCGCGCCGCCCTGGATCTATCAGCCAGTACGCCGGCTAATGGATGCGGCGCGGGCTATCAATGAAATGGTATTTGCCATGCTTTTCATTGTGGCGGTGGGACTGGGGCCATTTGCTGGGGTATTGGCATTGTGGGTACACACAACCGGCGTACTGGCGAAGCTTTTCGCCGAGGCAGTAGAGGCCGTCGATCCGCGCCCGGTTGAGGGCGTGCGGTCAACTGGAGCCAATACGCTCGAAGGAATTCTCTACGGAATCATCCCTCAGGTATTGCCGCACTGGGTGTCTTACTCGCTTTATCGCTTCGAGTCGAATGTGCGCTCGGCGTCGGTGGTAGGCATGGTCGGCGCAGGTGGAATTGGGGTCGTTTTGCACGAAGCTATTCGCGGGTTTGAATACGCGCAAACCTCAGCGATTCTCTTGATCATCATCGTGTCGGTGACGCTTATTGATCTGGCTTCGGCAAGCGTGCGGCGCTGGGCAGTCTGAGCGATGGTAACGGAAGGTCATATGTCGATTGAGCTTAACGGAATCAGGTACAGGTGGCCGTCCAGGCCCACCGTAGTGGTGTGTATCGATGGCGGCGATCCAGCCTACATCGATCAGGCCTGCCGCGATGGGATCGTTCCAAACATTCGTCGTTTCATCGACGAGGGGTTTTATGCGGTGGCCGACGGGACAGTACCAAGCTTCACCTGCCCGAACAACATGTCGCTGATCACCGGCGCACCACCGTCGGTTCACGGAATCTCCGGGAACTTTTATCTCAACGAATTTGACGAAGCAGTGGTCATGACAGGGCCTGAGCTTCTTCGAAGCCGAACGATCCTGGCGAGTTTTGCGGATGCCGGGGCTAAAGTGGTTTCGATAACCGCCAAAGACAAGCTTCGCAGGCAGCTCGGAAAAGGTCTGGACCTGACTCGCGGCAATGTCTGCTTCTCGTCGGAAATGGCTGCTGCTTGCACGCTTCTGGAAAACGGGATCGAGGGCGTGCTCGATCTGGTTGACTTGCCGCAGCCCGATATGTATTCGATGGACTTATCGCTCTTTGTGCTGGAAGCAGGTGTGAAACTGCTTGAGCAGCGACGCCCCAGCTTGATGTATCTGTCGCTGACTGACTATATCCAGCATAAGCATGCGCCCGGGGACCCGGTTGCCAACGAGTTCTACAGGCGAGTCGATGATGCTTTCGGGCGACTTGCCGCGATGGACATTACCCTTGGTCTGACTGCCGATCACGGTATGAATGACAAGTCGCGGGACGACGGTAGTCCAAATGTGATTTTTCTGCAGGATATTCTCGATCGCGCCTTCGGCAAGGGCACAACCCGAGTCATCTGTCCGATTACCGATGCTTTCGTCAAACACCATGGAGCACTTGGTGGATTCGTACGAGTGTGGATTCGATCCGATGCGGTGTCCGCACAATCGGTGATCGAGGTTGCAGCAGGAATTCCCGGCGTCGAAACGGCCCTGTCGAAGGCGCACGCCTGCGCGCGTTTCGAACTGCCGGCGGACCGCGAGGCTGATGTTGTCGTAATCGGAAACGCTGGCACCGTGCTGGGTGCCAGTGAAGCAGACCATGACCTCGCTCCGCTTGCTGACGCGCGGTTAAGGAGCCACGGCGCAGTGGCCGAAGCGCGAGTGCCGTTTATTCTCAATCGCCCGCTCAATCCAGAGTATAGGCAGCGCGCCAGTGCAGGCCCCTTGAAGAGCCATGCGATGTTCGACTTTGCGATCAACGGAACGGATTGAGCGTGTCTTATCCCGCTTTTTCACGAGTCGCAAGCTACAGCGCTCCCAATGCTGACTTTGACATTGTGAGTTACCCGCTTCGCTCGCCAGGGCCAGGCGGGGCCCTTGTCAAGGTGGCCATGTCAACGGTTTGCCGCTCTGATATTCACTCCTACGAAGGGCACCGGCCCAGCCCTTGTCCAGCGCTGCCCGGGCATGAGATCGTCGGTCATCTGGTAGCCCTGGGTGAGGGGCTTACCCATGACATGCGGGGCGAGCCGCTGCATCTAGGCGACCGCGTCACCTGGAGTGAATACTTCATTCCGGGCGACAACTATTTCTCCGAGGTGCTTGACCTGCCGCAGAAATCGCCTGGTGTTGATAAATACGGGCATATGGCGGCCACTACGCCGCCGCATCATCACGGCGGTTTTGCCGAGTTCTGCTACATCCTTCCTAAGTCATGGATCCTGCGTGTCCCTGACACTCTGAGCGATGCGGAAGCGGCGCCGCTCAACTGCGGGGTTGCAACCATGGTTGCGGTGACCGAGGCGGCCAGCATTCGAATGGGCAGCACCGTGGTAATTCAAGGGCTCGGCCTTCTCGGAATGTATGGCGCTGCGCTTGCGAAATCCCGCGGTGCTCGCCTGGTGGTGGGCTTAGATTCTCATCCGGGTCGGCGGGATCTGTCGAAGTGTTTCGGCGTTGATCTGGCGCTTGACGCTGCAATCGATTCTGGCGAATTGCACGCCACCCTCAAAGAACGCAGTCCTCCGGCGGGACCCGATGCCGTAATCGAGGTTTGCGGGGCGCCGGAAGCGGTGGCGGTAGGTCTTGATCTGGTGCGAACCGGGGGTGTTTTCGTGCTGGCTGGGCTGGTCAGTCCAGGCGCGAATGTCAGCTTTGACGCTAACGCGATTATCCGAAAGATGATCACGATACGGGGCGTACATAACTACCATCCCAGGCACTTGATCGAAGCCCTGGATTTCGTCATTGCGAACCGGCTTCGCTATCCGTTTGCAGAATTAGTCGACGCGCGCTATCCGCTCGAACAGGCTACGCAGGCGATGCGTGACGCGGCATCTCGCCGCGTATTGCGTGCGGCAATTGTCCCCTAATTCCAAAGGCGAATTGCGATGCAGCCAATTCTTCTCACCCCTGGGCCGCTCACTACCAGTGAGCGTACTAGGCGAGCCATGCTTTGTGACTGGGGCTCCTGGGATAGCGCCTTCAATCGCCTGACGGCCTCAGTTTGCGATGACATCCTGGAGATCGCGGGAGGCGCCGAGGCTTACGCCTGCGTACCGCTCCAGGGTAGCGGCACGTTTGCCGTTGAAGCGGCATTAGGTACGTTCGTACCTCGGTCGGGACGGGTGCTTGTACCAAGCAACGGCGCTTACGCCGAGCGGATCATCCGGGTTCTTCAGTACCTGGGCCGGGAGTCGGTCATCCTCGAGCATCGCGAAGATGAGGCTATCAGTGTCGAAAGGATTGCCAGCGCCCTCGCCGCGGACCCCGCGATCTCCCACGTTGCTCTGGTGCATTGCGAGACCGGCACCGGCGTGCTCAATCCTCTCGATGAAATCGCGAAGCTTGTTGCGCATCATGAAAGAGCGTTGATCGTTGATGCGATGAGCTCTTTCGCCGCGCTGCCGATTGATGTGTCCTCGGCGCCGATCGATGTGATGATTGCTGCGTCGGGGAAATGTCTGGAGGGCGTGCCCGGAATGGGGTTTGTGGTGGCGCGCAAGGCCAGTCTTGCTGCATCCAAGGGCAATAGCCATTCGCTTTCGCTTGACCTGCATGACCAATGGGTTTACCTGCAGCGTACCGGGCAGTGGCGGTTTACGCCCCCGACTCATGTTGTGTCTGCATTAAGGGCCGCGATCAATCAATTTCTTGAGGAAGGGGGGCAGGCTGCTCGCGGCACCCGATACCGGATGCAGTGTGATCAGCTGATCGCAGGAATGCGGAGACTGGGTTTCAAGACGCTACTACCTGATCGCCTGCAGTCCCCCATCATCGTCACTTTTCTGGCACCGGCGCATCCCGCGTTCAGCTTCGCGGAACTTTACCGCCGCGTTAGCGAAGCGGGCTTCATCCTGTACCCGGGTAAGCTCACCCGAGTCGATACCTTCAGGGTGGGGTGTATCGGCGCCATCACGGTTGATGACATCGGACGCGCAGTTGCGGCAGTGGGAGACGCTGTCGCTGAAATGAAGATCAACTTGCTTGCCACATCATGATTCTTTCCGTAAATCGAATCGTTGACGAGTTAAGCGCACTGTATGAATTTCGTGCACACCACCGCTATGGTCTCGCGGCGGTCAGTCAGCGCTCGCATGCATTGCAGGCGGCGGCCCTGGCCAGGCAGGCAGAACTAAGTGAACCCGTCGTTGTTGCTGCCCTGTTTCACGACATTGGCCACATGATCCACAACCTCGGCGATCACCCCGCTGCACACGGCGTGGATGATCGCCATGAAGTCGTGGGTGCAGATTGGTTGGAACCGTGGTTTGGTGCCGAGGTAACCGAACCGATTCGCCTGCACGTTCAGGCCAAGCGCTATCTCTGCTCGGTTGAGCCTCATTACTTCAGCGGTCTGTCGTCCGATTCCGTTGAAAGTTTGGCACTGCAGGGTGGGCCTATGTCCGATACCGAGGTTGCATCGTTTCGGATGACGTCGGGCTGGCAGGAATCGGTTGCGTTGCGGCGCATCGACGACCGCGCGAAAGACTCGTCGGTTATCGTGCCCACTTTTGATGAGTTCATTCCCTTGATTCGCCGGTGCCTGCAGCGCTAGGCGCATCACTGTCATC
>CAZZKA010000089.1:9157-12469 GCA_964654745.1 uncultured Bordetella sp.
CCGTCGTGAGTTCCTGATTAAAGTCGCTTCAGTAACGGCGACTGTCGCTGCCGGTGGCAGCCTGTCCGGGTGCGGCACCGATGAAGGATGGACGCCGGTCTTTGACTACGGTGTGGCAAGCGGCGACCCCTTGGCAACTTCGGTAATTCTGTGGACTCATGCGAAGCCCTCGCTAGGTGTCGCAGCCCCGGTTTCACTCACTTGGGAGGTAGCGACCGACGCAAGTTTTCAGTCAGTGGTTGCTTCGGGTCAGACGAACGCTGACTCCTCCACCGGGTATACCGCCAAGGTTGATGCGGCTGGACTCCGTCCGGGTACAGACTATTGGTATCGGTTCCGGCAGGGCACGTTCTTGTCGCCGGTAGGGCGAGCCCGGACACTGCCGGGGGCAGGTGTCAGTCAGGTCAAGTTCGCAGTGTTCTCTTGCTCTAACTTTCCCGCAGGCCGCTTTCATGCCTATTCTGATGCGGTCGCTCGGGGCGCCCAGGTTGCTCTGCGCCTTGGCGACTACATCTACGAGTACGCGTCAGACGGCTATGCTTCAGCCCAGGCCGCTGCCATGGGGCGGCGATCAGATCCGTCCAACGAGTTGCTCACGCTGGATGATTATCGAAAGCGTCACGCTCAGTACAAGTCCGATCCCGACTCCAAGGTTCTGCACGCTGCGATGCCGATGATCGCGATTTGGGATGATCACGAAACCGCTAACGATGCGTGGCGAGATGGCGCGGAAAACCATGATCCGGCACGCGAGGGCAGCTGGCAGGCGCGTAAGACCGCCGCGCTGCAGGCCTACCACGAGTGGATGCCTATTCGCTCCACCACCTCGAAAGATACGATTTACCGCGGTTTTGACCTTGGCGATCTGGTATCGCTGCACATGCTCGATACGCGATTGATTGGCCGCGACAAGCAGGTTCAGTTCGCTGAGTTGCTCAACCCGGCAACTCAGGCGGCGGCCCAGCAGACGTTGTCTTCCGCAACCCGCAGATGCTTGGTACCGCACAAAACACCTGGCTCCAGGGTCGGCTCGCATCGTCGCTAGGCAAATGGCAGATCCCGGGCCAGCAGGTGCTGATGGCCCGGATGGAGTTTCCGGTCAGCGTGCTGCAGGCGCTCAACCCGTCGGACACCTCTCCGGCGGCTCAGGCTGCGGGACAGGCAGCCATCAATGCGTATCTGACAGCGAACCAGAAGAAGGCCGCCAACCAGCCCCTCACGCAGCAGGAAACCGACCTTCTCGATCCCACAAAAAATCCGAAGCTCGGTTACAACCTGGATGCCTGGGATGGTTACCCGGTTGCGTGCGAGCTTCTTCTGAACACTGCTGCGCAGGCGTTTGCGGGTCGGGACCGGAAGTTGGTGAGCCTTGCCGGGGATAGGCACAACGCATGGCATTCGCAGATCACGGCTGCAGGGTTCCTCGCGAGCCAGGGCGGTCTTGCGGCGAATACACCTGTCGGCGTCGAACTTGCCACCCCTGGGGTTACGTCCCTCGGCCTGGAGTCATATCTCACCATACCCCCAGCCCAGATTGCGCAGATTTTCAGAGGGGTAGTGGACGATCTTCGCTGGATGGACGCGTCGCAGCGAGGCTATCTGATGCTGACCGTAACGCGGGCTGAGTTGCAGGCGGACTGGGTGTTCGTGAGCGACGTGACGAAGTCAACCTTTACTGCCACGGTTGGTAACAGCGCTAAAGTCAGCTGAATGGGTGCCGTGGGTCAGAGTCAGGCGGCCCTGACTCCCGGCTGATTTGCGCTGACAATGAATCGCGCATCAATCCTGCAGGCGCTCAGAGGATCGTTTGGCTCATCCACGACGACGAGATCCGCCTGCGCGTAGCGCCTGTCGATGGTGAGTTCGATATGACCCCTTTGGTCGGATCGGGCGTAACGGATGTGAGGGTTTGCCGCACGGCTCGCGTCGACTCGTGATTGCGGTGGGCCAAGGCTGCTGATTGAAGTGCAGCAAAATTCGCTTGCGACCACCGGGGAATCCGGGTTGTCAAAATCAAGCCTCAGGTCGGCCGCTACATGAGTGTGCACATCACCCCCTAGCACTAAGGGGCCAGTAATTCTCTGGCCTGAGATTGCGTCGAGAAGGCGGCGTCGGGCGGCGGGATAGCCATCCCAACCGTCGGTCCAGTGCCGCTCGAGCCCGGGGGGGCCGAAGGCAGACCTCGCCATCAGTGTGCTTTGGGCAATTAAGTTCCAGGGGCGGTCTGGGTCAAGACCGCTCGCAAACCAACGCTCCTGCTCGGCTCCCAGCATGGTTCGCGACGGATTCAGAATCTCGGGGCATTCAGCCAGCGTGACCGAGTTCGATCCGCCCCGTCCGGTGCGAGGACATGCCTGGAGGTCACGATACTGCCGGGTATCAAGCAGATGAATTCGGGCGAGACGCCCCCAGTCAAGCTGGTCGTATATGCGCAGCGTGCCGCCCTGGGGACGCCAGGCCTTCGGAACCGGCATGTGTTCCCACCAGGCTTTGTACGCATCCGCTCGGATGCGTTCAAAGTCGGGTTGAAGTGCCTGTCCGGTAATCGCTGCGTAATCGTTGTCCACCTCGTGGTCGTCCCAGATCACCAGCCAGGGATGAGAGGCGTGGGCAGCTCTCAGGGATTGATCGCTTCGGTGCACCGCATACCGTGCGCGAAATTCTTCAAGCGTTACAACCCGCGGGCCGACGGGTCGAATCGCATTGGCCCGAGTGGGGTATTCGTAAATGTAATCGCCGAGAAAAACTACGAGATCGATGGGTTGATTCGCGACCCGGGCCCAGGCCGCGTAGTGCCCCGTGTCAAACCTCTGGCAGCTTGCAATCGCCAGCCGAAGCGTCGCACTACTTGCCGGCGCGGGTGCGGTGCGGGTACGGCCGACCGGGCTAAGGACACCAAGCGCCTCGAATCGATACCAGTATGTCCGCGCGGGGTCTAAACCGGATGGCTCGGCATGAACGGAAAAAGCATCGTCGGCGAGTGCAAGCTCGGTACCCCGCGCCACTATTCTTTGAAACCCCTCATCCGCCGCAAGCTCCCAGTGCACGGGTAGCGATCGGGCGCCTGAGGAGGCGATGACGCGAGTCCACAGTACAACTGATTCTGGTCGGGGATAGCCCGAGGCGACGCCAAGCGCGAAGACCTCTGCCGGGTCGGTGCTAGCAACTGATTCAGACATTGGAGAGAACGCCAGCACGGCAGCCGCACCGCGCAGGATATCTCGCCGAGTTCGCGACGGCATGGCGACTGTGTCCGAATTCATGATCTCTCCAGTAAGCCCCGCCTCACATTGCCTCACCGCTTGATGACAT
>CAZZKA010000090.1:0-12448 GCA_964654745.1 uncultured Bordetella sp.
AACCAGAACTCACCCTGGGCGAACGCGAGTCGGATCAGGCCGAGCCAGCGCCGCCTCCCCGTCATCAGACGGCCTTGCCCCTCGGCGAGCCCTCTCGGGTACCCATGTCAAACGAGCCTGGGATCGCCGGCCAGGCGCTGCCCGGGAGCATTTCGAGCGCCTCCACGGGACCAGGCGGAGACGAGTCCGCGCTCCTGACCCGGGATGGAGCAGCGCATCGCGAAGCTGGGGGCAATGATGTCCGCGACCGAGCCCCGGCCTCGTCATTCCGGCAAATCCTCCCAGACCCCCCGGCGGCGGCCGAAATCCCAGGTGGTGGCGATCCGGCGACGGCTGGCCGAGTCGGCTCCCCCGAAACCGCATCGGCAGCCGGACCCGCCTCGACTGCGGACGGCGTGATCACGCAGCGTACCGACTGCATCGCGATGCTTCGCTTCATGCAGCCGGTCTCCTGCGAGCGGCTGCTTGCGAGCGCGCAGTCGCTCAGGCGTGTGGGCAGCAAACCGGTGCTCCTCGAAGTGGCCGAATCGGGCCTCCCTGAGGCCGCATGGCTGCGGCCGCGTTCAGGCCGCAGCGCTGCGCAGGCTCGGTTCGGCCTGCTGCTCGCAAACCGCCTCGGTCCTCTCAATGCGCTTGAATACACCGACTTCGCGCAGCAGGTTCGGGATATCTCGGCGTCGCTCGGCGTGGGTGTCGAATTGCCGGATATGTCCACGGCTTTGGCGTGGGCTCGCGAACTTGACGCCGAGAGCGCCCAGCTTGATGCAACGATCTGCCTGAATGTAGACGCCGGCGAGGTGTTGGGTCCCTCCCAGTTAGCTGCGCTCGCCGGCCCGCTTTCCATCTCCGAACGCGGCAACAATCGCTACGCCAGGCTGGGCGGCAAGGGCGAGACCATCTTTTCGGTATCCTTGGGCGAACGCTCCAATCGCCTGAGTTTTCTGCTCGATATTCCGCGGGTCGATCCCCGCGCCGACGCGTTTGCTGCCATGCTGGAGTCCGCCCGCGTTGCATCCAGGCGCCTGCCCGGAAGGCTGGTCGATGACGAGGGCAGAACGCTGACTGAGCGTAGCCTGGAACAGATCGCTCGAGGGATCGAACAGCGGCAACAGGCGCTCGCCGCGGCCGGCCTGGCGGCGGGCACATCTGGCGCGCTGCGCGTCTTCAACTAGTCATCCGTCAACGATGTTGGCAGTCATCGGCGGCAGCGGCCTCTATGAGCTTGAGGCGATGGAAGACGTGCGCCGCGAGCCCATAAGCAGCTCGTGGGGCGACGCCTCAGACCTGATCAGCCGGGGTCGGATCGGTACCACGCCTGTCCTGTTCCTTCCGCGCCATGCCAGAGGCCACAGCATTGCGCCCCATCGGATCAATTACCGCGCCAATCTTGACGGATTGCGACAGGCTGGAGCGACCAAGATCATCGCCGTGGCAGCGGTCGGTGGCATAGCGCCCGAGTGCGAGCCTGGCGCGCTGGTGCTTCCCCACCAACTTATCGATTACACATCAGGCCGTGGTGCAACGTTTTTCGAGCGGCCCGGCGACCCCGTTACCCATGTCGACTTCACCTACCCCTACGACCCTGAACTTCGCAGGCAGATATCCGAGGCGGCTCTTGCCTTGCGGCTGCCTGTCATTGTCGGAGGCGTGTATGGGTGCACCAACGGCCCTCGCTTGGAAACAGCCGCTGAGATTGCACGCCTGGCGCGCGACGGCTGCACTCTGGTAGGCATGACGGGCATGCCGGAGGCGATCCTCGCGAGAGAACTCGGAATGGCCTACGCCTGCCTCGCAGTCGTCGTCAATCCGGCAGCGGGCCTCGCCCCGGACGGTCGCGAGGTCTCCATCGAAGAAATCCATCAGACCCTCGCGCGCTGTACCGGCATCGTCGGCCGGCTCCTCGTTCAGCTTTGCAGCGCTGCAAGCAGCTCAGATTCGAAGTCGAGCAGGGATCGGGGCTGATCCAGCGCCCCGCCCTGAACCACCAGCACATCCTCGACCCGCTCGCCCAGGGTCATGATGCGCGCACTGATGAGGTTGACACGAAACCGGCTCATCACCCGCGCGATCGTATAGAGCAGGCCGGTGCGGTCATTTGCGCTGATGGCGAGCAAATGACGGCCGCCGCGCTCGTCGGGGCGAATGTCGACCGTCGGTGTGACCGGAAAATGCCTGGAGCGCCGCGACAAACGCCCCCGAACCGGAGCGGGCATCGGTCCCTGTGATCGCAGCAGTCCCGCGAGTTCCTCCTCGACGAGCGTCAGACGTTCCCGATAGCCTCCCGAGCCCGTCGGGTCAACGATCAGAAAGCTGTCCAACGCGTCGCCCTCTGGGGTCGTGTGGATCTGCGCATCGAGCACCGACAGATTCCGGCTGTCGAAGTAGCCGCAGAGCCGCGCAAAAAGCTCCGGCTGGTCTTGGGTGTACACCACCGCCTGGAAGCCCTCTCCAATCGGCGCCATGCGCGTTCGAACGACTGGTCCGTCCCGACCCGCGTTGCCGCCCAAAACGCGGGCGTGCCAGGCAATGCTGTCGGGATCGGTGCGCAGGAAGTAAGACAGGCCCAGGCGAGCCCAGAAGGGGCCGTAATGCTCAGGGGCGATCGTTTGCAGGTTGAGCAGACGCACCGCTTCGGCGCGGCGGCTGTCCAGCATCGATCCCTCGTCGTGCGCTTCGCCACGCAGGCGCCGACGCGCTGCGCGGTACAGGTCCTCGAGCAGTTTGGCCTTCCAGGCATTCCAGACCTTGGGACTGGTTCCGCGAATGTCCGCGACGGTGAGCAAATAGAGGCAGGTGAGGCGCTCCTCGGTTTGCACCAGCTTGACGAACCGGTCGATGACCTCGGCATCGGACAGGTCCTGTTTCTGAGCCACCGACGACATCGTGAGGTGGTGCTCGACCAGAAACTCGACGAGATCGGCATCGTGCCGGTCGATACGATGCGCGCGGCAGAACCGTCGCGCGTCGAGACGCCCCAGCATCGAGTGGTCGCCGCCACGACCCTTTGCGATATCGTGAAACAGTGCGGCTACGACCAGCACCCAGGGCGCGCGAAGCTGTGAAACCAGCTGACTGCAGAACGGATACTCATGGGCGTGCTCGGCCATGCCGAAGCGGCGGAGGTTGCGCACCACCATCAAAATGTGCTGATCCACTGTGTAAACGTGGAACAGGTCGTGCTGCATCCGACCGACGATTCGCCGAAAGACTGGCAGATACCTGCCGAGGATGGACCATTGATTCATCCGGCGCAGACCGCGGGTGACACCGTGCGGCGATTTCAGGAAGGCGAGAAACAGTTCCCGGTTGCGCGGGTCGCGGCGAAAGCGCGCATCAAGGCGGGGGCGGGCTCGCCACATCGCCCGCAGCGTCGCGGTCGTCATGGCATCGACCTCCCGATGGGCGTTCAGCGTCAAAAACGCCCGCAATATCGCCGAAGGGTCTCGTTCAAAGAGCTCCGGATCATTCAAGTCGAGGAGGCCCGCCCGGTTGCAGAATTCATGATCGATAGGCTCGGGAACTCCACCCGAGGGCGGGAACAGGCGCTCGCGAAGGTCCTGGAGCATCAAGGTGCTCATCTGCACGACGGCCTTGGCCGCCCAGTAGTAACGCTGCATCAGCGCCTCGGAGGCCTCCCTCGCGTCACCGCCGCCCAGCCCCAGGAAGCGTCCGGCCTGCGCCTGAAGGTCAAATACCAACCGGTCCTCCCGGCGCCCGGAGACGATGTGCAGGCAGGCTCGGATTCTTTTGAGCACGCGCTCGTTGTGGCGCAATTGGCGCAATTCCGCCTCAGAAATCAGGCCGCCGCGATTCAGGTCGGTCCAACTCGCGCCAAGTCGTGCTGCGCGGCTCAGCCAAAGGACCAGTTGCAGGTCGCGCAGGCCACCGGGGCTTTCCTTGCTATTGGGCTCCAGACTGTAGGGGGTGTCCTCGTAGCGCACGTGCCGCTGCCGCATCTCGAGCAGCTTTCGGGAAAAAAACTGCCTAGGGTCCAGCGCGGCATCGAATCTCCTGCCCAGGTCTTCGAACAAGGTTCTGCGCCCGGCCAGAAACCGGCGCTCCAAGACGCTCGTCTGGACGGTGATGTCGCTGATGGACTCATCCAGGCACTCCGCGACCGTGCGAACGCTGTGCCCGATTTGAAGGCCGCTATCCCAACAGGCGCTCACGAAAGACTCGATCGCCCGCGCGCTCGACTCATCAAGCGCGGGGCAGAGGATCAACAGATCGACATCGGAATGGGGGAATAGCTCGCCGCGACCATAGCCGCCGGTTGCGATGAGGGCGCAGTCATCAGGAAGAGCGCTTTGTTGCCAGAGCGCCCTGACGGTGGCGTCGGTGACGCGGCATAGCGAACGGAGCAGACGATCTGCGTTATGAGTACGGCGGAACGTCTCGGATTCCGACTCGAATGCGGCGCGGTAGGCCGAGCGGGTCTGGCTGAGTACGGCAGACGCCGCCACCGTCAGGCCCCTACCGCGGTCTCATGAACGGGCTCGGTCGGCGCGCCAGCCGAAGTCGTCAGCACTTCGAAGCCTTCCGGAGTCACCAGCACGGTGTGCTCCCATTGCGCCGAAAGACTGTGGTCTCGCGTAACGATGGTCCAACCGTCGCCGAGTTCGCGTACTTCGCGCTTGCCCGCATTGACCATGGGCTCGATGGTGAAGATCATGCCGGGCTCGAGCCGTTCGCCCGTACCCGGCCGGCCGTAGTGCAGGATCTGCGGCTCCTCGTGAAAGCGGCGGCCAATCCCGTGTCCGCAGAACTCTCGAACGATGGAATAGCCGTGAGACTCGGCGAATCGCTGGATCGCGTGCCCGATGTCACCGAGCGTGGCGCCGGGACGGACCTGCCGGATCCCCAGCCACATGGCCTTAAAGGTGATGTCGCAGAGCCGGCGAGCGGCGATCGACGGTTCGCCGACGAGAAACATCCGGCTGGTATCGCCATGGAAACCATTTTTGATGACGGTAATGTCAACGTTGACGATGTCGCCGGACTTGAGAACCTTGGGGCCTGGAATGCCGTGACAGACCACATGGTTGACCGATGTACAGATGGACTTGGGGAAGGGGCTGTAACCCGGTGGGGCATAATTGAGCGGTGCCGGGACGGTCTGCTGGATCCCGACCATGTACTCGTGACAAAGGCGATCGATTTCACCCGTGCTCACCCCGGGGCGGATATGCGGTTCGATGAAGTCGAGTACCTCGCTTGCCAGGCGCCCGGCGATACGCATGGCATCGATCTCTTCATCGTTCTTGATGTGAATTGTCATGCTATTATTATAGGTTAGCCTTTGGGCTAACTTCCCCGATGAGCGTCTTTCCCGTCAGGAATTGAGTTGGTGCGGGTTCGTTCACAAGGGAATTTCTTTAGAAGAGATGTCCTTTAAAACCGGTTGTCGTTTAAACCGGCTGTCTTTTAAAACCGCGCGCACCGGCCGATTCAGGGTGCCCCGGAAAATTTTTCCGGGATTTGATCTGCTCGTCGACGGAGCCGATCCGGCCAGTGCGTCAGACCCAACCCAACAGGAGTTCGTCATGTCTGCAACCATGCGGCAAATGCTCGAGGCCGGAGTCCATTTCGGCCACCAGACCCGGTTCTGGAACCCCAAGATGGCCCCGTATATCTACGGCCATCGTAACAAGATCCACATCGTCAACCTCGAAAAGACGCTCGGTCTTTATCAGGACGCGATGAAATATCTTAAGCAGCTTTCCTCCAACAGGGGAACGGTGCTTTTCGTCGGCACCAAGCGTCAGGCGCGCGAAATCATGGCGGAAGAGGCGCAGCGTGCCGGGATGCCCTACGTCGACCAACGTTGGCTGGGCGGCATGCTAACCAATTTCAAGACCGTGAAAGCCTCGATCAAGCGTCTCAAGGACATGGAAGTCCTGATGGGCGAGGGTGGCGTTGAGCGCATGTCCAAGAAAGAATCGCTTCTTTTCCAACGCGAGCTCGACAAGCTCAACCGCAGTCTCGGCGGAATCAAGGAAATGGGCGGGCTCCCGGACGCACTGTTCGTTGTTGACGTCGGGTACCACAAAATTGCGGTGACCGAGGCGGCCAAGCTCGGTATTCCGGTCGTCGGTGTGGTCGACACCAACCACTCCCCCGACGGCATTTCCTACGTGATCCCTGGCAACGACGACTCCGGCAAGGCTATCCGGCTTTACGCACGGGGCGCTGCCGACGCCATCCTCGAAGGCCGCAGTGCCGCGCTTCAAGAGGTCGTGAAAGCGGCTGGCGAGGAGGAATTCGTCGAGGTCGAAGGCGAAGAGGCCTGATGGGAGCGCATGGGAATGGCTGAAATTACTGCAGGCATGGTCAAGGAGCTCCGGGAAAAAACCGATGCTCCGATGATGGAGTGTAAAAAAGCGCTGACCGAAGCCGGAGGCGATCTTGCCAAGGCGGAGGAGATCCTCAGGGTGCGCCTGGGCAACAAGGCGAGCAAAGCCGCCGCCCGGGTGACGGCCGAAGGCATCGTAGCTGTCTATGTTTCCGCGGATGCAAAACTCGCCGCGATCGTCGAAGTCAATTGCGAAACTGATTTTGTCGCCAAAAACGACGACTTCGTAGCGCTTTCGGCCAAGTTAGCCCGAATGGTGGCTGAACACGCACCTGCTGATGTGCCGGCACTGTCAGCGCTGCCCCTGGACGGCGGCACGGTCGATTCGGTTCGCACGGCATTAGTCGGCAAGATCGGCGAGAACCTGTCTATTCGCCGATTTGAGCGCCTCAGCGCCAAAGGACGCATCGCCACCTATGTCCACGGTGGCTCGAAGATTGGGGTGGTGCTCGATCTGGTCGGGGGAGACGAGGCGCTGGCACGTGATCTGGCCATGCATGTGGCGGCAACCAAGCCCAAGGCCTTGTCCCGAGACGGTGTGCCCGCCGAATTGATAGAAACCGAGCGCAGGATAGCCTCCGAAAAAGCGGCCGAGTCGGGCAAGCCCGCCGAGATCGTGGCCAAGATGGTAGAGGGCACTGTTCAGAAGTTTCTAAAGGAGGTGACCCTCCTTGGTCAGCCCTTCGTCAAAGATGACAAACAGACCGTGGAGCAGTTGCTCAAGTCGCGTGGCGCGAGTGTCGCGGCTTTCAGACTCTACCTGGTCGGCGAGGGCATCGAGCGCAAGCAGAGCGATTTCGCCGCCGAGGTGGCGGCCCAGGCGGCTGCTGCGGCTGCCGCACGCTGACAGTCTGATCCGGGGCGGGGGTCGCTTGCCCGCCCCGTCCGGGCTTATTGCCCCATAATGTCGGTTTTGGCGCCGCGGCGTCGCGGCGGCACTTGTTCGTTTCGAGAGGTGCAGCTTTGGCCAGACCCGCCCTGACCGCCGTTTCGTCCTCGCTCGCTTACCGGCGCGTTTTGCTCAAGCTTTCGGGCGAAGCCCTGATGGGTGACGGCGCATTCGGCATCGACCGTGGCACGATAGAAAGAATGTGCGCCGAGGTTGCGGCGGTCAACCGTTTGGGCGTCGAGCTGGCGATTGTCATCGGAGGCGGCAATATTTTCCGTGGTGTTGCCGGTGGCGCTGCGGGCATGGACCGGGCAACCGCCGACTACATGGGGATGCTGGCGACGGTGATGAACGCGCTCGCGCTTCAGGATGCGCTGCGGCAGTTGGGTGTCGTCTCAAGAGTCCAGTCCGCTCTCAAGATCGAGCAGGTGGTTGAGCCGTATATTCGCCCTAAGGCGCTTCGCTACCTTGAAGAAGGCAAGGTGGTGATTTTCGCTGCCGGGACCGGCAATCCGTTCTTCACCACTGATACGGCTGCCGCCCTTCGGGGGGCTGAAATGGGCGCTGAAATCGTGCTCAAGGCGACCAAAGTCGACGGCGTCTATAGCGCCGACCCGTTGAAAGAGCCCGCCGCTACCCGTTACCAGCGCATCAGTTTTGACGAGGCGATTGCTCGCAATCTCAAGGTGATGGATGCAACGGCCTTTGCCCTCTGCCGCGACCAACGGCTTCCTCTCAAGGTTTTCTCGATCTTCAAGGAGGGCGCGTTGCACCGCGTGGTCCTGGGTGAGGACGAGGGTACCCTCGTCTACGCCTGACATTGTTCCCTGGGGATACCAATGAGTCTTTCGGATGTAAAAAACTCGACCGAGCAGAAGATGCAAAGGTCGCTGGAGTCTCTCAAGCAGGCTTTGTCCAAGATCCGGACCGGTCGCGCTCATGCGGGACTGCTCGATCAGGTTATGGTCGACTACTACGGCAGCATGGTTCCGATCAATCAGGTGGCCAACGTAACCGTCCAGGACGCGCGTACCCTGGGCGTACAGGCTTGGGAAAAGAAAATGGTGATGGTCATCGACAAGGCGATCCGCGAGGCGGATCTCGGTCTTAACCCCGTCACCGTCGGCGAGTTGATACGCGTGCCGATGCCGCCGCTTTCCGAGGAGCGACGCAAGGAACTTGCTAAGGTTGCCAGGACCGATGGCGAGCAGGCCAAGGTTGCCGTGCGCAATCTCAGGCGCGAGGGCAATGAGCAGCTGAAAAAGCTCCTTAAGGACAAGGCCATTTCCGAGGATGAGGACCGGCGCGGTCAGGATGATGTCCAGAAGCTCACAGACCGGCATATCGCCGAGATCGACAAGCTGATCGCAGCCAAGGAACAGGAAATTTTGACGGTCTGAGAGCCGTCAGGAAACCAACTTGAAGTCCTCTTTCAGCAGTTCCACCCAAACGGTTCCCGAGACGGGTGCTGTTCCCGGGCATGTTGCAATCATTATGGATGGCAATGGCCGCTGGGCCACTTCGCGTCGGTTGCCCAGGGTCGCCGGCCATGCGAGGGGCGTTGAGGCGGTCCGGAACGTGGTTGAGGCTTGCGTCAAGGCCGGCGTAGGCTACCTCACGCTGTTTGCGTTCAGCTCCGAGAATTGGCGCAGGCCGGTCGAGGAGGTGTCGCTTCTGATGCGACTTTTCGTATCGGCGCTCGAGCGCGAGGTAGAGCAGCTCCACGGCAACAGTATTCGCTTGCGGGTGGTGGGCGACATCTCAGCATTTGAGCCGCGCCTTCAGCAGTTGATCCGTGATTCAGAAGCGCGTACGGCAGCCAATGGCGGGCTCACCCTCACCATTGCGGCCAATTACGGCGGGCGCTGGGATGTTCTGCAGGCCATGCAAAAGGTCTTGACGCTGACCCCCGATCTGGCGACACGCCCGCAGGCTCTGGACGAGGAAATGCTGCGGCCTCACCTTGCGATGGCCTATGCACCGGAACCGGACCTTTTTATCCGGACCGGCGGAGAGCAGCGAGTCAGCAATTTTCTGCTCTGGCAGCTCGCTTACACCGAGCTCTATTTCACAGATCGCTACTGGCCCGACTTCGACGCAGCCGCGCTTGAAGAGGCTTTTGATTGGTACCGGACCCGCGAGCGCAGATTCGGGCGGACCAGCGGACAGATCGCAGCCTAGGGTGGCGGTCCGGCTGCTTTCTTTGCGTATCGCTTTGCGGGCCGAGGCCGGCCGCGCTGCGCCCGTTGAGGCCGGCCGCGCTGCGCCCGTTGAAGCCGGCCGCGCTGGGCCCGTTATCCGTTCCGGTGCTCGTTGCATGCCGCGGGGGGATCCGTGTTGATACTGCGCATCGTCACCGCAGTCTTCATGCTGGTAATCCTCATTCCAGTCATTTTTTTTGCGCCGCAGGCACTTTGGGGGGCAGTGTCCCTCGTCATCCTGGCGCTGGCGTTCCGCGAGTGGAGCGCTCTGCTACCCGGACCGCGCCCTCGCTGGTGGCTTTGGGCATTGGGGCTGTCGCTTGGCGCATACCTGGTCATCCTCGAAAGCTCGGGCCGATTGCCTTTCGCGTTGTCGGGCGCGCTGTGCGGGCTCGCGCTGGTTTTTTGGGTGGTCTGGGCGCCTCGCCGGCTTTCGACCCACCGTTGCCACGGGGGAGGGCGCCCGCTCGCACTGCTCCTGCTCGCAGCCTGCTGGCTGGCTTTGCTTGAACTGCGCTCAATGGGCACATGGAGCCTGATCAGCGCGATGGCGATCGTCTGGGTGGCGGACGTGGCGGCTTACTTTGCGGGTCGCATGTTCGGCCGGCGAAAGCTCGCGCCAGAGATCAGCCCCGGCAAGTCATGGGAGGGGGTTCTTGGCGGCATGCTGGCCGTGGCCGCGCTGGGAATCTGGTCGGCGGGACTGCCGTCGATGGCGGGTACGCTGCCGCACCTGCTGGTGACGGTGACCGGCCCCTGGGCCGCAGCGCCCGTCCTGGCGGCGCTTGCCGGTCTGTCGGTGGTCGGTGATCTGCACGAGTCCCTGCTCAAACGGGTCGCAGGGGTCAAGGACAGCGGTCGGCTGCTTCCGGGGCATGGCGGATTTCTTGATCGCATCGATGCGCTGGTGCCCACGATGCCGGCGGTGGTGCTGATGCACCAGGTGCTGAGATAATTTCCCCATGCAAAACATAACGGTTCTGGGCGCGACAGGTTCGATAGGGGTAAGCACTCTCGATGTCGTATCCAGGCATCCCGAGCGCTTTTCGGTACACGCGCTTTCGGCGAACCGGCAGATTGACCGCCTGTTCGAGCAGTGCATTGCGCACCGGCCTCGGTTTGCGGCGGTGGCCAATCCGTCGCAGGCGGGAGAGCTGACCTCTCGCCTTCGAGCTGCCGGGGTTGATACTCAGGTGCTTCACGGTACCGATTCCCTCGAATTGATCGCCTCGGCCCCCGAGGTGGATACCGTGATGGCTGCGATCGTGGGTGCGGCGGGGCTGCGGTCTGCAGTCGCCGCCGCGCGTGCCGGAAAAACCATCCTTTTGGCCAATAAAGAGTCTCTCGTCATGGCGGGGGAGGTCTTTCTGCGGGCGTGTCGAGACGGAGGGGCCGCCGTACTTCCCATCGACAGCGAGCACAACGCGATCTTCCAGTGTCTGCCAGGCAAAGGGGCAGCTCATCCGCCATCAAAGGGCGTGAGACGCATACTGCTCACCGCGTCTGGCGGCCCCTTTCGGCAGGCCAGCGCCAAAGCCATCGAAGATGCCACGCCCGAGCAGGCCGTAGCGCACCCTCGTTGGAACATGGGACGGAAGATCTCCGTTGACTCGGCCACCATGATGAACAAGGGCCTCGAATTGATCGAGGCGCACTACCTGTTCGGCGTTCCCTCCTCGGCGATAGAGATTGTGGTTCATCCTCAGAGCATCATTCACTCCATGGTCGAGTACGTCGACGGGTCGGTCCTGGCCCAGCTCGGCAACCCTGACATGCGTACGCCGATTGCCCACGCTTTGGGATATCCTGACCGGATCGCAAGCGGTGTTTCCCCCCTCGAACTGACGCGCGTCGGACGGCTCGATTTCGAGCCACCTGATCCGGATCGCTTTCCGTGCCTGAGGCTTGCCCGCGCGGCCCTCGAGCAGGCGGGTGCTGCAGCCTGTGTGCTCAACGCCGCCAACGAGGTATCGGTATCCGCGTTCCTTGAGGAACGGATCGGTTTCATGGACATCGCCAGAGTGAACGAACGGGTCATGGCGGAGTTTGCGGGCGAGCCCGCCGGAGAGGATGTCGAAGCGGTGATTGCCATCGACGAACGCGCCCGCGCTCGCGCCCGCGAAATCAGCGCAGGACTATCACGATGAGCGCCGTTCAGACTGTGCTGGCATTCCTTGCGGCGCTCACCGTGCTCATCTTCATCCACGAGCTGGGCCACTACCTCGCAGCGCGCTGGTGCGGTGTCAAGGTGTTGCGATTTTCGATCGGGTTCGGCCCCGCTCTGCTGGTCCGCAGGCTCGGCCCGGATCGGACCGAATGGGTTATCGCTGCCATCCCCTTGGGCGGATATGTTCGCATGCTTGATGAGCGCGACCGGGATGGTGAGGGCCCTATTGCGGTAGAAGAATTACACCGGTCCTTTTCGCGGCGGCCACTGGCGCAGAGGGCTTTCATTGTCGTAGCAGGCCCGCTGGCGAATTTTCTGCTCGCGATTGCGCTTTACTCAATGCTTGCGTGGATGGGGACCGCCGAGCCGGTACCCGTAATTGATTCGCCGCCAGCCGGAACAGCAGCAGCCCGCGCGGATCTGCGTTCCGGAGACCGAATTCTTGCTGTCGACGACAGGGCGCTACAGTCCTGGAATCAGCTCAGGTTGCGCGTGATCGATGCGTCGCTTTCAGAGGAGCCGCTGCGACTGTCCGTCGACCGGGGCGGCGACCGGATCTCGGTCACGATAGATGTCCGGGGAACACTGAGCGCCGCGCCCCCCGAACAAGACCCCTTGCAGACCGCGGGGCTGCTACTTGCTCCCGGCGAGGTGCTCATCGGTAGCCTGGTGGCCGGAGAGCCGGCTGCGCTCGCGGGTCTGCAGCAGGGAGACCGGATTGTGGCCATCGACGGCGCGGCGATCGTGCGTGCGCGGCAGGTTATAGAAAGGGTGCGGGAGCAGCCGGATCGCACGCTCGCTTTCACCGTTGAGAGGGGCAAAGACGAGATCACGGTCCG
>CAZZKA010000091.1:0-12340 GCA_964654745.1 uncultured Bordetella sp.
TAAATCGCCAGCACGAAAATGATCAGGTTGACGATGAAGGGATTGATCGATTCCATGCCCTCAGCTCCGCAGCACCTGGCCGTCCTGAGTCATCAGGCAGGCCTTGACGATGTCATCTTCGAGATTGACGACGAACTTTCCGTCCTTGTCGAAGATCAGTTTGAGAAAATCGATGACGTTGCGCGCGTAGAGCGCTGAGGCGTCGGCCGGCACCGTCGCCGGCAGATTGGGCTGACCGATCAGCGTGACACCGTGCTTGACGACCCAGCGGCCGGCTTCGCTGATCTCACAGTTGCCGCCTTGCTCGACAGCCATGTCGAGCACGACCGAGCCCGGCTTCATCGACTGAACCATCGCCTCGGTCACGAGCACCGGCGCCTTGCGGCCCGGGATCAATGCCGTGGTGATTACGATGTCGGCCTGCTTCATGCGATCCGCGACCGCCTGCGCCTGGCGCTTCATCCAACTCTCGGGCATGGGGCGCGCGTAGCCGCCCACGCCCTTGGCAATTTCACGTTCCTCATCGGTCTCGTAAGGCACGTCGACAAATTTGGCGCCGAGCGACTCGATCTGCTCCTTGACGGCGGGGCGCACATCGGACGCCTCGACGACCGCGCCAAGGCGTTTAGCCGTTGCGATCGCCTGAAGGCCCGCTACGCCCGCTCCCAGGATCAGCACGCGCGCGGCCTTCACCGTGCCGGCCGCGGTCATCAGCATGGGCATCATCCGGCCGTAGGCGCTGGCTGCGAGCAACACCGCCTTGTAGCCCGCGATATTGGCCTGGGAGGAGAGCACATCCATGCTCTGCGCGCGTGTCGTGCGCGGCGCAGCCTCGAGAGCAAATGCGGTAACGCCGGCACCGGCGAGCGCCTGCAGGCCGTCGCGGTCGAACGGATTGAGCATGCCTACCAGCACCGTGCCGCGAGCCATGAGCTCGAGTTCGGCGGGCTGAGGCGCGCGCACCTTGAGGACGATTTCGGCACCAAAGGCTTGCGCCGCATCCACCAGGGTCGCCCCAGCGGCCTCGAGCGCGGAGTCGATCTGGCTCGCTGCAGTGCCGGCACCGCGCTGAACCAGGATCTGGTGCCCGGCCGCGGCTAGCTTTTTGATTGTCTCCGCCGTCGCGGCGACCCGTGTTTCGCCGTCGCGGGTCTCGGCAGGGATGCCGATTCGCATGCGTTATCCCCAACAAAGAAAGACGTTCAGCGGCATGACGCCGCCGGAACAAAACCCGCGATAGTACACCGCGTAGCGATCGGGCTCAGTGTGCCGGGGTAACATGGAAGGTCTTTGCGCTCACGACGGATTTGCCTCCATGTCGGACTGGAAACCTAATGTCACGGTGGCCGCGGTCATCGAGCATAACGGCGAGTTTCTTCTGGTCGAAGAACAGACCGTCGCCGGTGTTCGCCTCAACCAGCCAGCCGGGCACTTGGAGCCAGGAGAGACGCTCGAGTGTGCCTGCGTGCGCGAGGCGCTGGAGGAGACTGCCCACCATGTGGAGGTGGTGGCCGGCATAGGCGTTTATCTCGCGCGATTTGTTCACGAGGCGAGCGGTACGGATGTGACCTATCTTCGCTTCGCCTTTGCCTGCCGGCTCGCTGCCCGCGAGGGTGGTGCCCGGGATACGAACCGCAGCCTGGATCAGGGGATCCTGCGCACCCACTGGATGCGGGGTGAGGACCTGCGGGCGCGGATCAGCGACCATCGCAGCCCGCTCGTCATGCAGGTGGTGGACGACTATCTCGCCGGGCAGCGGTTCGACCCGTCTGTACTCAAGGCAGGCGCGGACTTTACCGCGGCTGCGGCTCGCCTGAAGCCCGGCTGGTGATGGAGGCGAACGTTTCGCCCGGGGACCCCTCCATCGTCACCGCCCGCCGAGGCGAGAGGGTCGTCGTGGGACTCTCGGGGGGCGTCGACTCGGCTGTCACGGCCTGGCTTCTCAAAGAGCAAGGGTGCGAGGTCATTGGCCTCTTCATGAAGAACTGGGAGGACGACGATGACGACGAGTATTGTTCAACCCGGCAGGACTGGATCGACGCGGCAAGTGTTGCCGATCTGATCGGCATCGATATCGAAGCGGTCAATTTTGCGGCGCAATACCGCGAGCGAGTGTTTGCTGCGTTCCTCGCCGAATACCAGGCGGGTCGCACGCCCAATCCCGATGTGCTGTGCAATGCCGAAATCAAGTTCAAGGCATTTCTAGACCATGCCATGCGGCTTGGCGCAGAACGGATCGCAACCGGTCATTACGCCCGGGTGAGGCGCTGCGAGGGACGGGATGGCCCGCGCTATGAACTGCTGCGCGGCCGCGACGCAGGCAAAGATCAGAGCTACTTTCTTCATCGGCTGACCCAGCAGCAGCTCTCGCGGGCTATTTTCCCGGTCGGTGCAATCGAGAAACGCGAGGTGCGCGAGATCGCACGCAGGTTGGAACTGCCCAACGCCGCCAAGCGGGACTCGACTGGCATCTGCTTCATCGGCGAGCGGCCGTTTCGCGAGTTTCTCAACCGGTACCTGCCGACCCAGCCGGGACCCATCGTCGATGACGATGGGCGGTTGGTCGGGGAGCATGTGGGCCTGGCGTTCTACACCCTGGGACAACGCAAGGGCATCGGCATCGGCGGCCGCAGCAGCGGGTCAGGCGCGCCGTGGTTCGTTGCAGCCAAGGACCTGGAACGGAACACGCTGATGGTGGTGCAGGGGCACGATCATCCGCGCCTGTGCGCCGACGCGCTCACCGCGGCCGATGCCCACTGGGTATCGGGCTCGGCGCCCGAGGCACAGGCGCGGCTCGGCGCCAAGACGCGCTACCGTCAGACCGATGCAGCGTGCGTGGTTGCGCACAGCGACCCAACCCGGTTTACCCTGCAGTTTGACCAAGCGCAGTGGGCGATCACTCCGGGGCAAAGTGCCGTGCTTTATGACGGCGATGTGTGCCTCGGCGGCGGGGTGATCGTCTGAGCGCGGACTCCGTTTACTGTCACGCGAAGTTGACGATTTTTGTTGGCGGGTCATAATCGACTTCTTCCTGACTGCGGAGAGAGCCCGCTGTGAGCGTCTGGCCCCCCGGACCCTGGGTGATTGACCTCGTGATCGCGGGTCTGCTGCTTGAATGGGCGGGCCTGTGGTGGCTGCACCACCGGTATCAACGGGGGCCCCGCCCCGCGGATCTCGCAGCCGGCCTCGGGGCAGGACTTGCCCTGATGCTGCTCTGTCGCCTCAACATGGGTGGCACGATCGAGCCAGCCTCGCTGGGACTGCTCAGCGCCGCGGGCGTTCTGCATGGGGTCGATCTGGCCCGGCGTTGGCCGCGCGGCCTGGGCGGGATGATCCGAGGCGCCTCGCAATGAGTGGCTCCCGGCCAGTCTTTCCCTTTTCCGCGCTGGTGGGTCAGCGAGCGATGCAGCGCGGCCTGATGATCGCTGCGGTCGATCCGCTGGTCGGTGGCGTGCTGATTCTGGGCGATCGCGGGACCGGCAAGTCCACCGCGGTGCGCGCGCTCGCGGCGGTATTGCCGCCGATCCGGGCGGTGACCGAATGCGCCTATCGGTGTGAACCGCAGGCCACCGCCGGCCTGTGCGCCCGATGCCAGGGGCCAGGCCGCAAGCGCCCTGCCGCGGCCGAGACCGCCGTACCGGTGGTCGACCTGCCGCTTGGCGCAACCGAGGACCGCATCCTGGGCGCGCTCGATCTCGAGCGCCTGATGGTTGCCGGCGAGAAAGTCTACGAGCCTGGGCTCCTCGCCCGCGCAAATCGCGGTTTTCTGTACATCGATGAGGTCAACCTGCTCGAAGATCACCTCGTCGACCTGCTGATCGATGCGGCGGCTTCGGGAGAAAACCGCATTGAACGCGAAAGCCTCAGCATCGTGCATCCCGCGCGTTTCGTGTTGGTGGGCAGCGGCAATCCCGAGGAAGGCGAGTTGCGCCCGCAGCTGTTGGACCGGTTTGGTCTGGCGGTTGAAGTGCGCACGCCGCAGGACATTGACGAACGGATTGAGGTGATCCGCCGGCGCGAGGCGTTCGAGCGCGACCCCGAGGCCTTCCTCGCGCAGTACCGCACGGCGCAGGAGGCGTTGCGCACGCGGCTTGCTGCCGCACGCAAATCGCTCGGGCGCGTCGGGATTGACAATGCCCGCATGCGGCAGGTGGCGATGCTTTGCCAACAACTTGGCACCGACGGCCTGCGCGGTGAACTCTCTCTCATGCGCGCGGCCAAGGCGGCGGCGGCGATCGACGGCGCACGCAGCGTCGCGGTCGATCATCTGCGCGAGGTTGCACCGATGGCCCTGCGCCACCGGCTGCGTCGCGATCCGCTCGACGAAACCGATGCCTCGGGCCGCGTTGCGCGTGCGATCGGCCAGGTCCTGGGCGAGGCCGCCTGAGCGGCCCGTCGCCGTGTCAGCCTCGAGCGCGCCGGTGGGCGCGAACGGCCCCCCGCGGATCGATCCGGTCGATGATGCGCTGAGCGCGCTCGAACTCTTCGCCGCCGCGCCGCTCGCGCTCGGTGGCGTGCATATTCGTGGCTGGCACGGTCCGCGACGCACGGCCCTGCTAGGCTGGCTGCGGCAGATGATGGCGAGGGCCAATCCCCAGGCGGGGGCACGCTGGTCGATCTTGCCGCATCACACCGATCCTGAGGCGCTCGATGGTTCGGTTGACCTCTCCGAGAGCCTGCGCGTGGGACGACCGGTGCTTCGCGCGGGTCTGCTCGAACAGTTTCAGGGTGGCGTGGTGGTGCTGCCGATGGCCGAGCGGGTCTCGCGCAGCCTGGCAGCGCGCCTTGCTGCCGGGCTCGATGCAGCGGGCTTTGCGTTGGTGATTCTCGATGAGTCGCTACCCGATGAGCCCGGCCCTTGGGAGGGGCTCGCTGACCGGTTGTCGCTCAGCGTCGATCTGCGCGATGAATCGGCGTGGCGTGCGCTCGATTCGCTTGCTGAACTCGGCCACTCTGCCCCGGCCCGCAGTGCCTCCAAGGCGTCTTTATCTCTGGCAGTATCGGCGCAGCCGGGTGCCCGCCGGGATGCCTGGCAGATGTCGCTTGATGACCGCGGCAGATCCGAACTTTGTCGCGCGGCCACTCTGCTCGGGATTGCTTCGCA
This sequence comes from uncultured Bordetella sp., assembly GCA_964654745.1. Classification (GTDB taxonomy): domain Bacteria; phylum Pseudomonadota; class Gammaproteobacteria; order Burkholderiales; family Burkholderiaceae_E; genus SYIM01. Next base: position 5,105 of record CAZZKA010000091.1, read on the forward strand.
TCGACCGATTCTTCAGGCAGCCTGCGTGGCGCGGCTGAAGGCGATGGCGGACGGACGAACTCAGGTGTCGGAAGCAGACCTCGCGTTCGCGCTGCGGCAGGTGCTGGTGCCGCGCGCGCGACAGTTGCCCGCGCTGGAGGCCGACGGCGTTGTCGAACCGCCGCATGATGCCGGGCAAAGTCCGCCGCCGGATCGGGCAGCGGACGATCTTTCGGCTGACTCTGCGGCCGATGAACCGCCACCGGGCGAGACGAGCGAGCCCGATCTGCCGCCAGACACGGATCAATTGCCTGATGGTGCAGCCGAACGTATGGTCGAGGCAGCGCTTGCGAGCCTGCCAGCCGGGCTGCTCGCGCTGCTCGCCGCGGGTGCGGCGGTACGTGGCAACGGTGCGCGGGCAGCGGGCGCAGGCAGCATCACTTTGCGCGGTCGTGGCCGCGCCCGGTCTATCGGGGCGCGTCGCGGGCAGCCGCGCGCGGGCGAGCGGATTCACCTCCTCGCGACGCTTCGTGCGGCGCTTCCCTGGCAACGCCTGAGGCAAGCGCTCCCCGGGCATCGCGCGCCGATCCGCTTGCGGCCTGATGACCTCCATGTCCATCGCGAGGTGCGGCGGCGCGGTACGACCACAGTGTTCGTGGTCGATGCCTCCGGCTCGACCGCCTTGCAGCGTCTGGCCGAAGCCAAGGGCGCAGTTGAGCTGCTGCTCGCCGACTGTTACGTGCGACGCGATCGCGTTGCGCTGGTTTCGTTCCGCGGCACGGGGGCGGAGGTGCTGCTTGCGCCGACGCGTTCGCTCGTGGCCGCGCGTCGTGCGCTCGCCGCTCTGCCTGGCGGCGGGGGCAGCCCCGTTGCTGCGGGACTTGAACTCGCTGCGCGGATGAGCGAGCAGCTGGTGCGTGCCGGCGACGATGTGCAGCTGGTGGTGCTTACCGATGGTCGCGCCAACCTCTCGCGCGATGGTCAACCCGGCCGGGAGCGCGCCGCTATGGAGGCGGGCGCGATGGCGCGCCAGCTGGCACCGCTTGCCGCGCAGCGGGTGCTGATCGATACCTCGGTGCGCCCCGAGGCGGCTGCGCAGCGCCTGGCCGAGGCGCTCGACGCGCGTTACCTGCCCATGCCATTCGCGCGGGCCCGCGATATTCGTGAGGCGATCGCTTCAGCCACGCGTTGAGGGTCTGCCTCGGGCAGCATGTGGCCACCGCGCCAGAGCTCAACGCGGGCGCGCGGCAGATGCTTGGCGATGATTGCGGTGAGCGGTACGACCGGGATCCACGGGTCATCCTCGGCGACGATGAACTCACACGGGACCCGAACCTCGCGCAGGCGCTCGAGCAGGGCGGGCAGATCGGTCGCCGCCATGAAGTTGATGGCCCCGCGCATCTGCGCGGCGTCCCCGAGCAGCAGTCGATAAGCATCGCGCTGACGTTCATCGATCCGCGAGCCTGTCGAAGCGAGTAAACGGTCGGTCATGCCGGTCGAGCGCGCGAGCAGGGCGGCAAGCTGCACGCTCGGCTCGGATCCAACCAGCGGCGCGAGCAGCGGCCCGAGCAGGAGCGAATAGAGCGACGGGGGCGGTACGAGGGAAGGCGCAATGCCGAGCACCGCATCAACTTCGATGGTTACCGGCGCCTCGACAACCAGCTCAAGGGCGACAGCAGCGCCCGCCGAGTGTCCGACGACCACATCAATGCGGCTCAGGCCCTCGGCCTCGATCAGCGCGATCAGGTCGGCCGCCATGTCCCGCAGACCGTGGCGGGCGTGCGCATCGCAGGCGCTCAGCCCGTGGCCGGGCAGGTCGGGCGCAAGTACGCCTATCGAGGGGTCCAGGTGCTCGAGGACCGGCGCCCAACTGTGCCGGGCGCCGCCCGTGCCGTGCAGCAGCAGCACGACGGATCGATTCGAGCCCAGGTCGGCGCTGCGCCATCCGGACCATTGTGTGCCCCCCGTGCGCCGGGCGAATGTCACCAGACCGGACGCGAGCCGGCGATTGACATGACGCTCCCAAGTGTCTAGCGTAGAGGACACAATAACTGACAAGTGTACGTTACACCTCTCGGGAGGTCACCCATGACCTTGCTTGTCCGCATCGAAGCCGCGCTCGAGCGCAGCCTCGGCCGCAGTGCCTCACCCAGCGGCCCGCCGCGCCTGCAGCAGGCGATCCGCCACGCCGTGTTTCCCGGCGGCGCTCGCATTCGGCCCCAGTTGTGTCTAGCGGTGGCGCTCGCCTGCGGTGATGATGACCCTGTGCTCGCCGACGCGATGGCTGCCTCGCTCGAACTCATGCACTGCGCGTCTCTCGTCCACGATGACTTGCCGTGTTTTGACAATGCGGACCTTCGAAGGGGGCTGCCGTCGGTGCATCGTGCTTACGGCGAGAGACTGGCGGTTTTAGCGGGCGACGCCTTGATCGTCATGGCCTTCAGAGAGTTGGGCGTGGCTGCGCACGCGCATCCTGAGCGTTTGTCTACCCTGATGGCCTGGCTGGATGCCGGGGTTGGACCGCCAGATGGCATCGTTGCGGGTCAGGCCTGGGAATGTGAGCCGAGCGCGCGACTCGACCAGTACCAGCGCGCGAAGACCGGTGCCTTGTTCTCGGCGGCGACCGCTGGTGGCGCCGCCGCCGCAGGCGCTGACGGCCGCGAATGGTTTTCTCTTGGCGCCAACCTCGGTGAGGCCTATCAGGTGGCCGACGACATCCGCGATGTGATCTCGGATCCCGCGCTGCTGGGCAAGCCCGTGGGGCAGGACATCCTGCTGGGTCGTCCGAGCGCCGCTCGTGAGCTCGGTCTTGAGGGCGCCGTCGACCACTTCGACAGACTGATCCGCGGAGCGATCGAGAGCATTCCGCCTTGCCCAGGCGAGGCGCTGTTGCGCTCGCTGGTGCAGTCCGAGGCCCGCCGGCTGGTGCCGAGCGACGGTCCGGCGGCGGTGCCGCGCGCGGCGCCTGCCCCGGCCCGGACCGTGCCGGTCGCGCGTGCGGGGCGGGTCGTCATGACCGCCGACTCCGCTGCGACGCCGCGCTGACAAGATTCCCGCGCGCGATGAGCGCTCTTGCCGCCTCCTGGGCGTCGCTTCGCGACCGCCTGCTGTCCCGCCCGGCTTTCCGCAAGTGGGCGAGTTCGGTACCGGGTCTGCGAGCGGTGAGCCGTCGCCAGTCGCGCAGGCTTTTCGATCTCGTGGCGGGATTCACCTACAGCCAGGTGCTGCTCGCCTGCGTTCAGATCGACCTGTTTGAGCGCCTGGCCGGTGGCCCGCAGCGGGTGGAGGACCTCGCGCGCGAGGCAGCGCTGCCAGCGGAAAGTGCCGATATCCTCGTTCGCGCCGCGATTTCGCTGGATCTGCTCGAGTGGCGTGCAGGGGGCAGCGTTGGGCTGGGAATGCTCGGTGCGGTCATGGTGGACAACCCGGCAATTACCGCGCTGGTCCGCCATCATCAGGCCGTCTATGAGGACCTGGCTGATCCCTTGCGAACGCTTCGCGAGCCTGATCAGCCGACTCGCCTTCGCAACTATTGGGCCTATGCGCGCGACGGCCGCCAGTTCGGGGAAAAACGGCTCGATGCCTCGGCGGTGCGCGACTACTCCGAATTGATGTCAGCGTCCCAGCCGCTCGTGGCAGAACAGGTGCTGCAGGCCTACGATTTCACCCGCCATCAGACCGTGCTCGATGTGGGCGGTGGCCAGGGAACCTTTCTTAGCCATGTGGCGCGTGCACACCCAGGGCTGCGGCTGAAGCTTTTCGATCTCCCGGCCGTAGCTGAACTGGCCCGCGGTCGCCTCGCCGAAGCCGGGCTCGGCGCAAGGATCGAATGCATTGGAGGCAGCTTCTTTGAAGACGAACTGCCGCGCGGCGCCGATCTGGTCACCCTGGTGCGGGTGGCCTATGACCATCCGGACGACCGGGTGCTGCGCATCCTGGGGTCGATCCGCCGGGCGCTTAGCCCGGCAGGCGGGCAGCTGCTGCTGGCCGAACCGCTATCCGGGACTCCGGGCGCCCAGGCTATGGGTGACGCGTACTTCGGACTTTATCTGCTCGCGATGGGCAAAGGTCGCGCGCGGTCGGCAGCGCGCCTGGCCGAAATGATGGCGCAGGCGGGGTTTGTCGATGTCCGCCCGCTGCCGACAAGCCTGCCGCTTCAGACGGGTCTGCTGGTTGGGCGCGCCGAGCCGGATCGCGCGAGCTGACCCGGGCACGGGCAGCGGAGCTCGCCGTCTCAGATTGGCGAAAGACAGTTGACAAACGGTCTGGAAGGCATAGGATGTCAATCTGCGCTGACAGTTATTAAAGTTCTATCGAATTGACACTTTGCTCCGGATGAATATCGCCCGTTCCGCTCATGCAGTTGTGTTCGAGGGTCCCCGGCGCCTCTCAAGGCGTCAGGTCGACCTCGTCTCGCGCGGGCCCGGCGAGGTTCTGGTGAAGACGCTCTACAGCGGTATCAGTACGGGCACCGAGCGACTCTTTTATACCGGCGACATGCCCGACTTCCCAGGGATGGGTTACCCGCTGGTACCCGGATACGAAACCGTAGGAGAGGTCCTGCAGGCTGCGCCGGGTTCGGGTCTTTCGTCCGGTGACCGGGTGTTTGTCCCGGGCGCCAACTGCTACAGCAATGCGCGCGGGCTCTTCGGCGGCGCCTCCTCACTGCTTCTTACGCCCGCGCACCGGGTCATACCCGTCGACGCAAAACTCGGAGAAGACGCGGTGCTGTTTGCCCTGGCGGCGACGGCCTACCACGCGGTACGCCCCAACCCGCATGCGCCGCTGCCCGATCTCATCGTTGGCCATGGCGCGCTAGGGCGCCTTGCCGCGCGCGTCGTGGTTGCCCTGGGCGGTACCCCCCGGGTGTGGGAGACCCGCCCTGAAAGGCGCGACGGCGCACAGGGCTATCCGGTCATCGATCCCGCCGACGACTCGGCGCGACGCTTTGCGACGATTCTTGATGCAAGCGGGCACGGTGCCTCGTTCGAGCGCTGGATTGCCCACCTCGCTCCGCGCGGTGAGCTCGTGCTGGCGGGCTTCTATACCGATACCCTGAGCTTCAGCTTTGTTCCCGCCTTTCTGCGCGAGGCGCGCGTGCGCGTCGCCGCGCAGTGGTTGCCGCAAGACCTCGAAGCCGTGCGCACCCTGGTGGCCAACGGATCGCTGTCGCTTGCCGGCATTGTCAATCACCGCGCTGCCGTCGACGAAGCCACCGGGGCCTACGCCCAGGCCTTCGAGGATCCCGCGTGTCTGAAAATGGTTTTGCACTGGAGGAACGCCTGATGAGCGCAAACGGCCCCGAGGCGCGTGCAGCGACGGTTCAGTTGATGATGAAGTCGCGACTGACCGCGGAAGCAGCTGTCGAACCCGACCCGGTCCACACGGGCGAAGTCACCAAGGAAACGCAGATCATCGCGATCTACGGTAAAGGCGGCATCGGCAAGAGTTTCACGCTTGCCAACCTCTCCTACATGATGGCGCAGCAGGGTAAGAAAGTTCTCCTGATCGGCTGCGACCCCAAGAGCGATACGACCTCGCTGCTGTTTGGCGGGCGCGCCTGTCCCACCATCATCGAAACCTCGTCGCGAAAAAAGCTCGCTGGCGAGGCGGTGGCGATCGGCGATGTGTGCTTCAAGCGCGATGGCGTGTTTGCGATGGAGCTTGGCGGACCCGAGGTAGGCCGCGGCTGTGGTGGTCGGGGCATCATCCACGGCTTCGAGACCCTTGAGAAGCTTGGCTTCCACGACTGGGGATTCGACTACGTGCTGCTCGATTTTCTGGGCGATGTGGTGTGTGGCGGATTCGGCCTACCGATCGCTCGCGACATGTGCCAGAAGGTGATCGTGGTGGGCAGCAACGATCTGCAGTCGCTCTACGTGGCCAATAACGTCTGCTCGGCGGTCGAATATTTTCGCAAGCTCGGTGGCAACGTCGGTGTCGCCGGCATGGTCATCAACAAGGACGATGGCACAGGCGAAGCGGCAGCGTTTGCCCAGAACGCCGGCATACCAGTGCTTGCAGCGATACCCGCGCACGAAGATATCCGCAGGAAAAGCGCGAGCTACGAAATCATTGGCCGCCCGGGATCGACCTGGGCACCTCTCTTCGAGACCCTGGCGACTAATGTCGCCGAGGCTCCGCCGGTTCGGCCCAAGCCGCTGTCGCAGGACGCGTTGCTCGGCCTTTTTTCTGCTGCGACCGTGGGTCGGGATGTCGTGCTCCAACCGGCGAGCGCCGCCGACATGATGGGTCGCGAAATCTTCTCCACGCCTTCGCTTGAAGTCGTCTACGAGCAGATCTGAAAGCGCCGAGACAGCCATGAATGCTCGACAACCCATTCCGATCATGCCCGTCGGGGCAGCGTCCGACGAGGCGGTTGTGGAGAGCGTTTCGGCGACGCCGACCGTTGTTGGCTCGGCTGCTTCTGGCTGCCACGGCGGGCGCGAGCAGATGCTCGAGGCGGCGCGCCAGGCGGGCAAGTCCGTAACGCTCGAGCGCTACGCGGCTGACTACCCCAAGGGCCCTCATGATCAGCCGCAAAGCATGTGTCCCGCGTTTGGATCATTGCGGGTGGGCCTGCGCATGCGCCGTACGGCTACGCTGCTGTCGGGCTCGGCCTGCTGTGTGTACGGCCTGACCTTCACTTCGCACTTCTACGGCGCGCGCCGCAGTGTGGGCTACGTCCCGTTCAATTCCGAGACGCTCGTTACGGGCAAGCTCTTCGAGGACATTCGCGAGGCGGTCTACCGCGAAGCCGATCCGGCAAAAATCGATGCGCTCGTGATCATCAACCTCTGCGTGCCGACCGCGAGCGGGGTGCCGTTGCAATTGCTGCCGCGCGAGATTAACGGCGTGCGCATCATCGGCATTGATGTGCCGGGCTTCGGTGTTCCGACGCATGCCGAAGCCAAGGACGTCCTGGCAGGTGCGATGCTGCAATACGCGCTTTCCGAGGCGCGTGCGGGTCCGGTCGCTGCGCCTCGCCAGGGACGATCGGCGCTGCCGACGGTAACGTTGCTGGGCGAGCTCTTTCCCGCCGACCCGATGAGCGTGGCGCAGATGCTCGCGCCCATGGGGCTCGCCCTGGGCACGACCGTGCCGACCCGCGAGTGGCGTGAGCTTTATGCCGCGCTCGACTGCGCAGTCGTTGCAGCGATCCATCCGTTCTATACGGCCAGCAGTCGCGCCTTCGAGGCAGCCGGGCGCCCGGTCGTGGGCTCGGCGCCGGTCGGTTACGAGGGCACAGCAGAATGG
>CAZZKA010000092.1:0-12159 GCA_964654745.1 uncultured Bordetella sp.
CGCTTCCCGCCCCACCCTCGAAACCCAGCCCGGTCTGACCGGGTCACGCCCCCAGCGCTTTCGCAGTCCGAGATACTCCGCTTCGAGCACACCTGAGCGAAGCTCAGGATGCCATCCGGTCATCTCAAAGAAGGGTTCCATGGCGTAGGCGCCGAGATCGGTGCGCCGAAGGGTCGCATGGCGAAGCGCGAGAACGATGCGGGTGATTCCGGCGAGTTTGAGCGCTCCTGCGCACATCGGGCAGGGCTCCATCGTGCAGTAGAGCGTCGCTCCGCGCGTCGCATCCGGCCCGCCGGCGGCGAGCGCACGACGAATCGCATCGGTTTCGGCGTGCACCGTAAAGTCACCCTGAGTTTCCTGCCGATTCTGCCCGCTTGCGAGAAGCTGACCGCCCCGCACCAGGACCGCGCCAGTCGGCCAGTCACCACGGGAATACGCCTGATGTGCTTCCTCCAGGGCGCGGCGCATCCAGGGTACATCCGGGTCGGAGCCCGATACCGATTCAGTCACCGCGACAGCCCCACTGCATCACTGGTTCTCAAGGCAGAGTTCGATCCAACGCGCAGCGCGCAAGCAGCGCCTGTCATCGCCTATGCGACCGGCGACCTGCATGGCGAGCGGCAGCCCGGCCGGGCCCAGACCTCCGGTCAAAGAAATACTCGGCCCGTGCAAGAAGGTCCATATCTGGTTCATCGAGGTATCACCCGTGCTTTCGAGACCGTGCGGCGCCTCGCCCGTGGCGGCAGGCGCGAACAGTACGTCGCATCGGCCCATCACGTCGGATAAGCGCAACCGGCACTCGCGACCGAGCGCCTGCGCGGCGAGATAGCGGTCCGGGTCGATCTGCAGACCGGCAAGCGATCGCTCGAGGAGCGGCTTGCGAATGCGTTGGGCATCGTGAGCCACGATGTCGGCAAAGCCCCTCGACATCTCAAACATGGCGACATCCCGGTGCGCCTGCAGCAGGCCCCTGAAAGAGTCGGGCAGGCTTATCTCGACCACTTGCGCGCCCACCGAGATAAAGCGGGCACGACAGGCTTCGAAAGCTGCGTGAATGTGGACGTCGGCGCGCTCCCATTCCCAGGTCCGACACATACCTATGACGGGCGCCTGCGCAGCAACTTCGTCGTCCAGCGCGAGCGCAGGGTAGTGCGCGGCGGCGGCAGCCAGCATGGCGAGATCGCGCACATCCCGGGCGATCAGCCCCACCGTATCGACCGAATCGGCATTGGGCCAGACCCCGCGGCGCGGCAGCAGGTTGTAGCTTGGCTTGTAGCCTCGCACTCCACAGTAACCAGCCGGACGTATCGTCGAGCCAAGTGTCTGGGTGGCTGTTGCAAATGGGACCATGAAATCAGCGACCGCCGCTGCCGAACCCGATGAGGACCCTCCCGGCGTATGCGCCGGGTTGAGCGGATTGCGGGTTGCATTGGGCGGAAAGGTCGCGAGTTCGGCCGTAACGGTCTTGCCCACCATCACGGCTCCGGCGTTACGCAAAAGCGCGACAACGGCGGCATCGGTTGTTGATTGATAGCCGCGAAACGCTTCCGAACCGCCCTGCGTCGGCATGTCGCGCGTATCGAAGATGTCCTTGATGCCCACGCCCAGACCAAACAGCGGACCGCGAGAAGCGGCCGTATCGAGCATCCGCGCCTGCTCGCGCACGAGCGCAGGATCGATATAGGCGAAAGCCTGGACCATCGGCTCTCGCTCGGCGATCCTCTCGAGGCAGGCTTCGGCATAGGAGAGCGCGGTGAGTTCCCGCCGCTCCAGGCGACGCGCAGCCTCAAACGCGGACAGCCGCCAAAGGGGAGTCGACGGCGACGACATCGATCGCCTAACCGCGAACCGCGACGGCTTCGATCTCAACCTTCCATTCCGGTTTGACCAGAGCCGAAACGTAGACAAGCGTCGAAGCGGGTTTGTGGGTGCCAAGGATTTCCTTGCGAATCTCGGCAAAGGCCGCATAGTCAGCGGGATTGACAAGGAAGGCGGTAGTTTTGACGAGATCGCTTGCTTTCATCCCCGCCGCCTCCAGGACTGACAGCAGGTTTGACCAGGTTTGCTTGCACTGACGAGCGAAATCTGGCGACACCGCGCCACTCGCATCGACGCCGATTTGCCCCGCGATGTACAGGGTCTGCGCCCCGGCGGGTACCACGATGCCTTGGGAGTACGAAGCCGGTTCGGCGCCCATGTTGGCGGGATTGATGCGCTGCAAAGCCATGGAGAAATCCTCGGAAAGTCGCTCTTGTCGGGAGGATAGCCTGCTTTGCCGGGCGCCCGGGTCCGTCTGAGTCGCGGATCCGCGCCAGCCGATGTATCCGCACTGGTCCAAACTGAGGCAAATTGTGCGGTCCTTCCGCTTCTACGCGACCCATCGATCTTGAATGGGATTTTTTTCCATACAATAGGGTTTTGGCGCTCAACCATCGGGGACTGCCGTGACCACCCGCTCAACAGTCGACTGCTTCAAAACCTTCTGCATGCTCGCCGCCGCAGCTGCCCTGGGCGCTTGCGGCGGAGGCGGGGGTTCGTCCTCAAACGGGTCAGCAGCCGAGTCCGGCATCAACGCCACAGTCGCGGCCCAGATCGTCGACCTCAAACCAACCGAGGCGGATGAAAGCGTGCCCGTCTTCATCGATCTCGATGACTCCCAGGTGGCGGCAGCGGTCAGTGCGATGAGCGCTCAGGACCGGCAGCGGGCGCTGCAGGAGCAGTTTCTGGCCGACCTCGCGGCGGCTGCGGCAACTCCCACGGCCGCCGCCGCGAGCAGTTCCCCCTGCAACGCGACGGCTCTGGGCACGCGAATCGCTGAGGCCAAGCGGCCGCTATCAGGCCCCGCGGTCAGGGTCGAGCTGACCGCCTGCGAGCTCGACATCCTTCCCAAAATGCGGATGGTCCGGGGCGTGCATGTCGACCTCCCGCTCACCACTCAGGCCGCATCGGATACGACGGCGCTGCACCAGGCGGTCGTCAGTTCGTTCGACGGTCGGACGCCATGGCCCACCATCAGCGGGCAAGCGCTGTCGGGCGCCAACCGGGTCATCGCCGTGCTCGACACGGGCGTTGAGGAGCGGCACCCGGCGCTGTCGGGAACCCGTGTGCTGCAGGGGGCCTGCTTTTCTACACCGAGCAACGGCGGCAAGTCCTTCTGCCCTAACGGATCGAGCGTCGACACCTCATCCCTCACCGCAGGACGCAGCTGCGCGGATAGCCTCAGCAGCCGCTCCGCTGCGGTCGCCGCCGGCTGCGGCCACGGTACCAGCATGGCGGCGGTCGCAGCGATGGACTATGGCAGCATCGCCGCGGGACGCGCGGGCATAGCGAAAGGGGCGCTGATCCTCCCGGTTCAGGTTTTCAATGCCGATCTGCGCGGCAATGTCAGCTCAACTTCAGGAGACCTGCTGGCAGCCATCGAGTGGGTGACGGAACAGGCAAGACAGCGCCGCCAGAGGGGCGCTGAGCCGATCGCCGCCATGAACATGAGCCTGGGCGGAGGAACCTTCACCGCGGCCTGCGATTCGGAGTACCTCGGTAAGCTGTTCCGGACCGCCTTCGAGCGCTTGCGCGCCGAGGGGGTGATCCCTGTGGTGGCGGCAGGCAACGGCGGCAACCGCCGCGCCGTTTCGTTCCCCGCCTGCGTAAGTAATACCTTGCAGGTGGCTGCGGCAAAGCTCGACTATTCGGCACTCGCGAGCTATTCGAACTACAGTCCGCAGGTCAAGCTGGTCGCAATAGGCGGCGACGGCGGCGGCGCCTACCGCCTGCCGACGCTGTGTTCCGCGTCGGGGATGTTCGACTGCTGGGCGACCGCAATGGGCACGTCTCCGGCGACAGCGTTTGTTTCGGGAGCCGTCGCCGCGCTGCACGCGCTGCAACCAACCGTCAATCTCAACGCCTTGCAGACTGCACTCACGACGGGCGACGCGAAATCATTGATCATTCCCAACCTGACTACGCCCGCTCTGCGGCTCACCGCAGCGGCTGAGCGGCTGACTGGCGCGTCGGCAAGCGGCGGCACCGATAACACCGGAGGCTCCTCCGGATCCGGCTCTGGCTCCTCCTCCGGATCAGGATCAGGATCAGGATCAGGATCTGGCTCTGGCTCTGGCTCTGGCTCTGGCTCGTCCGGCGGTACAACGCCCCCCGACGGTGCCGACCGTGACACCCGCAAGGACACCCGCGTTTGTGTGCACACCAGCCCCAACTTTGGCGGCCAAGCATCCTGCAGAGTCGTCCGTCTGCAGTCTGGCGATCAGCAGGTATCGTTCCCTTACACGGGCTCGGTCCGATCGGTGAGCATCCGCGACGCCGAAAGCGATGAACCGGTGTCGAATCGCGTGCGCGTCACCCTGGTCACCTTGCAGCTATGGTCGTTCCCGTCAAAAAGCCTGACGCTCACAGCCGATGCGTCTCGGATCGACGACATGTTCATCAATGTGCTGGTGCGCCGCGTCTACGTGGAGGCCAAACCGTAGCCGAGCCGGCGCGGGCGTTAGGATGAGGTCATGACCGGTCTGTCCTCAGCAGTGCCTCAAAGCCTCGACGAATGCATCGAGCGCGACCGACGCGATTCGCTTGCCGAACTGAAAGCGCAGTTCGATTTGCCCGAGGGGGTGATCTACCTGGACGGCAACTCGCTCGGCGCATTGCCGGCCGCGACCGCAGGCCGCGTTGCGCAGGCGGTGCAGCGGGAGTGGGGCATCGGCCTGATACGCAGCTGGAATGACGCGGGATGGGTCGACCTGCCTAGACGGGTAGGCGATCGGATCGCTCGTCTGATCGGTGCAGGTCCCGGTGAGGTCATTGCGGTCGACGGTACCTCGATCAATCTTTACAAGGTGCTCTGCGCAGCCCTTCACACCGCCCGCTCAGCGGGCCGTCGGCCGCTTCGCGTTCTGAGCGAAAGCGATAACTTCCCGACAGATCTTTATATCGCTGAGGGAGCATGCCGCGAGTACGGCGCAACGCTGCACTGCGCGGACACCGCCGATCTCGGCCGCGCCATCGATGCCGGTATCGACATCCTCATGCTCACGCATGTCAATTACCGCACGGGGGCCATGCATGACATGGCTGCGGTCACGGCAAGAGCCCATGCGGTCGGCGCGCTGGTGATCTGGGATCTGGCGCACAGCGCGGGAGCCGTCCCGGTAGAACTCACTGCCGACCACGCCGACTTCGCGATCGGGTGCGGGTATAAGTACCTCAACGGTGGGCCGGGGGCTCCAGGCTTCGTATGGGTCCACCCCAAGCATGTCGATCGCGCGCTCCAGCCGCTTTCGGGGTGGTGGGGGCATGCTGCCCCGTTTGCGTTCAGCCCCTCGTATGCACCAGCGGCCGGCATCAACCGATATCAATGCGGGTCACAGCCGATACTGAGCCTCACTGCCTTGGATGAAGGCGTAGCGAGCGTGTTGAGCGCCGAGCGATTTGGAGGCATCCGCGCGCTGCGAGCCAAGTCATTGGCACTCACCGACTTGTTCATCGCCGAGGTAGACCGACGCCTCAAGGGTGTCGGTTTCGGTATCGCCACGCCACGGACTCACGCCGAGCGCGGGTCGCAGGTGAGCCTCACACGCAGCGAAGGCGCCTACGCGATCGTTCAGGCCCTGATAGCGCGCGGCGTGATCGGCGATTTCCGTGCGGGCAATGGCCGCGACCGACCCGACATCCTGCGTTTCGGCTTTACCCCGCTGTACACAAGCTTCACTGATACCTGGCGCGCTGTTGACCACCTGGAGTCAGTGATGCGAGACGGCGAATGGCATCAGCCGCGCTTTGCCGAGCGGCGCACGGTGACCTGAAGCGGGTCAGCGCTCAGCAGGTGGTCTCGAAAGGCTTCGGCGATAGGCGGGATCGCGCGGTCGCGCGGGTGCACCACATGCCAGGCTGAAGCAATCGGAAAGCCCTCCACGGCGAGCACCGAAACGCCGTCCTCTCGCTCCCGCCCGTGAAGGGCATGGCGCGAGACGACACCCAGGCCCAACCCCCCTGCGACAGCCTCCTTGACGGCCTCGTTGCTGCCGAGTTCCAGCCGGACACGGGCCCGAAAGCCTTTTTTTCGGAAATACCTGTCCACAGCCATCCGCGTCCCCGACCCCTGCTCGCGCAGGATGAATCGCTCCTTTCCAAGCGAGGCAAGGGGAACCGGGCCCGTCTTGAGCAGGGGGTGGCCCGAAGCGGCGATCAGCACCAGGGGATTGGCCATGAACACGCGGTCATCGAGCGCGACATCGTCGGGCGGCATCGACATGACATAGAGATCATCAAGCCCCTCCCGCAGGCGCTTGACGACCCCGTCGCGATTAAGCACCTCGAGCGCGACATCGACATCGGGATGGCGCCGGCAGAAGGTGCCGACCAGACGCGGCACGAAGTATTCAGCGGTGCTCACTATCGCCATCCTCAGACGACCTCGGCGCAGTCCCTTCAGGGAGTCGATGCGCTGCTCAAACAGATCCCATTCGCCGGCGATCTGCCGCGCGGTCCGGGCGAGCTCGCGGCCGGCGTCCGTCAGCCGAATACGCCGCGAAATAACCTGATGAAGCGGCATGCCGACCGCCTGGGTGATTTCGCGAAGCTGGGTGCTGGCAGTCGGCTGGGTAACGTTCATGGCACGCGCGGCCGCACTCACGCTTCCCGTCTGCGCAAGAGCGAGGAAGAGTTGAAGCTGACGAAAGCTTATGGATTGCACGGCGTTTTCCCGGAAGAGCAATTAAATACATCGATAAAAATCGATATTTACTTAATTTAATATCGATTTTACAGGGTTGGTCGGCATGCCGACAATTTGTTCAAACCAAATTGTGAGCCACCATGAACGCCCTGCTCGACCCTGCCATCCTGTTCTTCGCGGTTGGCCTTGCCGCAGGCCTGCTGCGCTCGGACCTCGAGATTCCTGCGCAAATCTCGCGCTTTCTGTCGCTCTACCTCCTGATGGCGCTTGGGCTAAAGGGCGGCTTTGCCCTCGCCGAGTCAGGACTGACCGCGGGCATCATCGCGAGCCTGATCGCAGCGGTGCTGATGGCGATCATCGTGCCCCTGCTGGGTTATGCGGGGCTTCGCCACAGCGTCAGCCGCTACGACGCTGCTGCAATCGCCGCGTCCTACGGTTCAGTAAGCGCGGTGACTTTCCTCACCGCGGCGCAATACCTGGCAGACCTCGGCTGGCCCGCGGGCGGGCACATGGCCGTTGCCCTGGTCCTGATGGAGTCGCCCGCCATCCTCATCGCCGTCTTCATCGCAAACACGTTGCGGCAGAAAGCCAATTCCGCGGGCTCGGGCTTGGCGGCCGCCAGGGTCTCAGCCAACGGGCCGAGTGCGACGGCCGCTTCGGTTGCGGGCTCCCCGGCAAGCGTCCGGTTGGGTCATATCCTGCACGAGTCGCTCACTAACGGCTCGCATCTTCTGCTGATCGGAGCGCTCGCAATCGGCATGTTGAGCGGCGAGTCGGGGAAAGCGGTGATGCGCCCCTTTTCCGATGATCTGTTCAAGGGCATGCTCGCTTTTTTCCTGCTCGACATGGGGCTGAGCGTCGCACGCAATCTGGCTGATGCCCGCCGTGCCCCGCCGCTTCTCGTGCTGTACGCCGTGATCGCCCCCATAGTCCACGCGTCCATCGCACTCGGGCTTGCCTGGTTGCTGCGCCTGCCCGCACCCGATACAGCTCTGTTGATGGTGCTATCGGCAAGCGCCTCGTACATCGTGGTGCCGGCCGTCCTGCGCCACGCGATACCCGAGGCCAACCCCGCCCTCTACTGCGGCCTGTCACTGGGGATCACTTTTCCCATCAATCTGCTCGCCGGCATCCCCGCCTACAGCTGGTTTGCACAGCGCGTGATGGCCGGCTGATCAGCTAAGCGACACCTCAAAGCCGCGTTGTACGGCCGGGCGCGCCATCATCGCCTCGTACCAGCGCTTGACGTTGGGGTATTGCGCAAGATCGACCCGATGACGCTCATGCCGCCATGCCCAGCCAAGGACCGCGAAGTCGGCAATCGATAATTCGTCGGCGAAAAATTCGCGTTCCGACAGTCGCTTGTTCATCACCCCATACAAGCGATGGGTCTCCTTGCTGTAGCGCTCGAGCCCGTAGCGCTGATCCTGCGGATCTTTGACTCCGAGGAAATGATGCACCTGCCCGGGCATGGGCCCGAACCCCCCCATCTGCCACATCAACCACTCGAATACCGCAACCCGCGCCCGCGCATCCTTTGGAAGGAACCGTCCGGTTTTTTCCGCGAGGTAGATCAGGATCGCTCCCGACTCAAACACGCTGATCGGAGCGCCACCCGGGCCATCAGGGTCGACAATCGCCGGAATGCGGTTGTTGGGGCTGATGCGCAGGAAAGCGGGCTCGAACTGCTTGTCCTTGGTGATGTCGACGGGATGCACGCTGTAGGCGAGCCCCATTTCTTCGAGCGCGACGCTGATCTTGCGCCCGTTGGGCGTGTTCCAGGTATGAAGTTCGATGGGGCGGGTCAAGGCGGTCTCCTCATGTCCAAGACCATGACGATACGCCGGTCGGGAACCGCTGACCGTGAACTGATCGTCTTTTCGGGCGGGGCGCAGCCGCGCTCCTCTATCATGGCGGTTAAATTGCCCCGCAACACACCGCGCCGGAACAGAAATCCTTGGCCTCGAAAGACACTCCGCCGCCCGCGCTCGAGCTCTCCGCGCACACCCCGATGATGCAGCAATATCTGCGCATCAAGGCCGAGCACGGGCAGATGCTGCTGTTTTACCGGATGGGCGATTTTTATGAATTGTTCTTCGCCGATGCCGAACGCGCCGCCCGCCTGCTAGGCATCACGCTCACCCGCCGCGGCGTATCGGCGGGCGAGCCGATTCCAATGGCGGGTGTCCCCTTTCACTCAGCTGAGCAGTATCTCGCGCGCCTCATTCGTCTGGGCGAATCCGTGGCGATCTGTGAGCAGATCGGCGATCCTGCGCTTTCCAAGGGACCGGTCGAACGCAAGGTGGTGCGGATTGTCACGCCCGGCACGATCACCGACAGCCAGCTGTTGCCCGAGCGCGAAGACCAGATCCTGCTCGCGCTGAATCCTGGCGGGCGCAGCGATGCGCCCTGCGGCCTGGCGTGGATGGTGGTGGCGAGCGGCGAATTCTGGTTGGGAGAGCTCGGCCCCGAGGCCCTCGCCCGCGAGATCGACCGGCTGCGGCCTGCCGAGCTTGTTATCGCCGAGGGACGTTCGATTGCGACGGCGCTTACTGATCTGGCGGGTAGCGCGCCCTTTGCGCGATTACCTGACTGGCAGTTCGATACGGACCGCGCCGAGCGCGTGCTCACCGAGGCTTTCGGGGTGCGCGATCTCGCTGGCTTCGGCGTGCGGGATATGCCGCTCGCCCTGGGTGCCGCCGGCGCGCTGCACCAATATGTCGCGCGCACCCAGGGCCAGGCTCTGCCGCATCTGCAGGGTCTCAAGGTACTGCAAGGCGATGAGTTCATCGTTCTCGATCCGGTGGCAAGGCGCAACCTGGAACTCGTCGATACGCTGCGCGGCGACGAGGGGCCGAGTCTGGTCCGTAT
Organism: uncultured Bordetella sp.; assembly: GCA_964654745.1. Classification (GTDB taxonomy): domain Bacteria; phylum Pseudomonadota; class Gammaproteobacteria; order Burkholderiales; family Burkholderiaceae_E; genus SYIM01. The sequence continues at coordinate 9,554 of CAZZKA010000092.1, forward strand.
CCTCGACCGCTGCGCGACCGCATCCGGCGCAAGGCTGCTCAGGCGATGGCTGCAGCAACCGCTTCGTGATCCGCAGGCGGCCGCGTCGCGCCATGATCGCATCCAGACTCTCGCCGGGATCCGCTCCGCGCTTCAGGAGCGCCTGGCACGGCTCCCGGATTTCGAGCGTATCGCCACGCGGATCGCGCTCGCAAGCGTACGGCCCCGAGAACTCGCGGCGCTTCGCGATGCGGTGGCAGACCTTCATGCCATCGTGACGCTTTTGGAATCGCTGACAGGCGATGCTTTTGCCGAATCGCGCGGGCGATTGCTTCCTCAATCGGCTGCATGGGAACCGATTACCCAGGCGCTTCTCGATGAACCCGCAGCGCTTGCTCGCGACGGCGGCGTGATCCGCGACGGCCACGATGCCGAACTCGACGAACTGCGAGCGCTCGATCGCAACTGCGATAGCTTTCTCGCTCAGATGGAGCTTACTGAGCGCGAGCGAACCGGTATCGCAAATCTGCGAGTCGGTTACAACAATGTCCACGGTTTTTTCATAGAAGTCACGCACGGACAGTCGGACAAAGTACCAGTCGAGTACCGCCGGCGACAGACGCTCAAGAATGCCGAGCGATACATCACGCCAGAGCTCAAAGCCTTTGAAGACCGCGCTTTGTCGGCCAGAGAACGGGCGCTCGCGCGCGAACGCATGCTGTACGAGCATCTCGTGCAATCGCTTGCACAGTGGGTACCGGCCTGGCAGCAAACCGGCGCGCTCGTTGCCGAGATCGACGTCTTGGCCAATTTCGCGGAACGAGCTGCGAGCCTGCGCTGGACGCGGCCGCAGTTTGTACGCACGCCGGGCATCGAGATCCGCGCGGGCCGCCATCCGGTCGTTGAAGCAGGCGTCGAGACCTTTGTCCCCAACGACTGCGTCATGCGCGACAACCGGCGCATGCTGCTCATCACCGGCCCCAACATGGGCGGCAAGTCGACCTACATGCGCTCGATCGCATTGATCGTACTGCTCGCCTACTGCGGCAGCTTCGTACCCGCCGATCTGTGCGAGCTGGGACCGATCGATCGTATTTTCACCCGGATCGGCGCCTCCGACGATCTGGCCGGCGGACGATCGACCTTCATGGTCGAAATGACCGAGGCCGCGGCGATCCTGCATGCCGCTACGGACCAGTCGCTGGTGCTGATGGACGAAATCGGCCGCGGCACGTCGACTTTTGACGGTCTCGCGCTCGCGCATGCAATCGCCTCGCGACTGCTCGCGCACAACCGCAGCTACACCTTGTTTGCGACACATTATTTCGAACTCACCCAACTTGCCGCGGCGCAGAGCGGGGCGGTCAACCTTCACCTCGCCGCGGCCGAAGACCGGGGCGGAATCGTATTTCTGCACGAGGTTCGCGATGGACCGGCGAGCCGAAGCTACGGTCTGCAAGTGGCGCGACTGGCTGGCGTTCCTTCGCCGGTGATCCGATCGGCCGGGGCTCTCCTCGCCGAGCTCGAAGCCAAAGCGCGAGAGGACGATCAGCAGTTTGATCTGTTCGGTCATGCGCCAGAGTCGGAAAGCGATTCCTCTGCTCATCACGGCGACGAAGGCGCCCACGGCCGGGCCGATGCTCATGATTCCGGACGGGCGGAGATCGCGCTGGAGGTATCGGACCGACTGCTTGCCGCAGACCCTGACTCGCTGAGCCCCCGCGAGGCGCTCGAACTCGTCTACGCCCTGCGAACCTTGTTGCGCAATGGCTGAGCGAAACGAGACCTGCGCGGGTGCCCCGCCCGGCCGGCCCGACCCCAAAGCGGGCGATGCGCGCCCGCCCTGGCGGCGCCGGCTGCTCGCTGCGACGGCGGGGCTCCTCGGAACGGCCGCCTGCGCGGGCGATGCGGGTCAGTTTTCCTCGCCCGCTGCCGGCGCGGCTCGCTCCGGCGCGCCGCCGGCGGACGCGGTGAGCTTTGCTCTCATTGGCGATATACCGTATCGGGCCAGTGAACTCGCAGCCCTGCCAGCCCTTTTTGACGACATCAGCGGCAACGCGCAGTTTGCGATCCACGTCGGCGACATCAAGAGCGGGTTAGAGCCCTGCAGCGACCGCCTGCTCGAATCACGCCTGGAGGCGCTGTCGCAGATCCGTATCCCGCTCGTCTACACGCCGGGTGACAACGAGTGGACCGACTGTTGGCGCGGCGCTGCGGGGGACCACGACCCGATGGAGCGGCTCGCGTGGCTGCGAAAGCGCGTCTTCGATCGCCCGGTTCCGCTGTTGGGGCGCCAGACCGACCGAGCCCCGCTACGTAACCTGCAGCGGCAAAGTGATGTTGACCAGGGCTTACCCGAGAACCTGTGCTGGCAGTCGCCCGGCGTGGTGTTTGCAACCCTCAATGTTCCGGGCTCCGAGAACGGCCGCCGTTCACCGCTCGAGGAGTCGGATCACCGCGAGCGCGAAGAAGCCAACCGGCGTTGGCTGGCTCATGCCTCGCGGACTGCCTCGGAGTCTGGCGCAACCTGCCTGGTGCTTGCGATCCACGCCAATCCGGACCTCGGGCGCGGGCTGGTCGTCACCCGCCCGCTGGGGGAAGACAGCTACGCGGGCTTGCGCCGCGAT
>CAZZKA010000093.1:0-12080 GCA_964654745.1 uncultured Bordetella sp.
TCGCGCCCGCCACCGCATTCGGCAAGAACGTCATGCCGCGCGTCGCGGCTCGCCTCGACGTGGCGCAGATCTCCGACATCATCGGCGTCGCCTCGCCCGATACCTTCAGCAGAACGATTTATGCCGGTAACGCGATCGCCACGGTGCAATCAGCCGATGCCGTGCGCGTGATCACCGTGCGGACGACCGCGTTCGATGCGGCGGCTGGAGGCGGCTCGGCACCGGTCGAGCCGGCTGCCGCAGTGGCTGATGTCGGAAAGTCGAGTTTCGTCGGGCGCGAGGTTGCGAAATCCGATCGGCCCGAGTTGGCGGGGGCCAAGATCGTTGTCTCGGGAGGCCGCGGCATGGGCTCCGCCGATAATTTCAAAATTCTCGATCCGCTTGCCGACAAGCTCGGTGCGGCGCTGGGCGCTTCACGCGCAGCAGTCGATGCGGGCTACGCTCCCAACGACTGGCAAGTTGGGCAGACTGGCAAGATCGTGGCGCCACAACTCTATGTCGCGATCGGCATCAGCGGCGCGATCCAGCATCTTGCTGGCATGAAAGACAGCAAGGTGATCGTTGCGGTCAATAAAGACGAAGAGGCGCCGATTTTCGGCGTGGCCGACTACGGCCTGGTCGCCGATCTGTTCCAGGCCGTGCCCGAGATCGTCAAGGAATTGGGCTGACGGTGGGGCCCACTGCGGGGCTCAAGGCGGGGGTCAAAGCGGGGCTGGCCCGACACCCGGCTGCAGCAGAGCCCGTCAGGATCAACCCCCCCGCGAGGGGTCTCGCGCCCGGAATACTTTCGCCGAGGATAGTCGCGCTTTACTCAGGAGTTCCGTCATGACGTATTCGGTTCCGATCAAGGACATGCTCTTCACACTCGAGCACGTCGCGGGTCTCGAGGCGGTATCTGCGCTGCCAGGCATGGCCGACGCCGGGATCGACACCGCGCGCGCGGTGCTCGAGGAATGCGCGAAGTTCAACGAGGAAGTGATAGCGCCGCTCAACTGGACCGGCGACGCGACGCCGTCGAGCCTGCGCGACGGCAAGGTCACCACCACGCCGGGGTTTGCCCAGGCGTTCAAGGCGTACGCCGAAGCAGGTTGGCAGGGCATCCAGCATCCGGCTGAATTTGGCGGTCAGGGCCTGCCCAAGTCGATCGGCACGCCCTGTGTCGAGATGTTGAATGCGGCCAACCTGTCTTTTGCGCTCTGCCCTCTGCTGACTGACGGCGCGATCGAGGCCTTGCTTACGGCCGGGACCCCCGAGCAGCAGGCGCAGTTCATCGGGCCGATGATTGAGGGGCGCTGGACCGGGACGATGAACCTGACGGAGCCGCAGGCGGGTTCGGATCTGGCGATGGTACGCACGCGCGCGGTCGGCCAACCCGACGGCACATATCGTGTGTTCGGGCAGAAGATTTACATCACCTATGGTGAGCACGACATGGCCGAGAACATCGTCCATCTGGTGCTTGCCCGTACGCCTGAGGCGCCTGAGGGCGTCAAGGGGATTTCGCTGTTCATCGTCCCCAAATTCCTCATCAATGCGGACGGCTCGCTTGGCAAGCGCAACGATGTCTGGTGCGCATCGATTGAGCACAAACTCGGGATCAAGGCGAGCCCCACGGCGGTCCTGCTCTACGGCGATGGCAAGGGCGAGGTTGGCGAGGGTGCGATCGGCTATCTGGTCGGCGAGGAAAATCGCGGCCTTGAATACATGTTCGTGATGATGAACGCCGCCCGCTTCGCTGTGGGGATGCAGGGTATTTCGGTCGCTGACCGCGCATACCAAAAGGCGGTGGCGTATGCGCGTGATCGCGTACAGAGCCGCGATGTCGCCGGATCCCCCGGGCCGGTTTCCATCATCCATCATCCCGATGTGCGCCGGATGCTGATGACCATGCGGGCACTGACCGAGGGAGCCCGCTCGCTTGCTTATGTCGCGGCCGCGGCGTGCGACGCGGGTCATCTGGCTGCGGACCCGGAAACGCGCAAGCGCAACATGGCCGTCTATGAGTTCCTCGTACCCATCGTCAAAGGCTGGTCGACCGAAATGTCGCTCGAGGTCACCTCGTTGGGCGTGCAGGTCCATGGCGGCATGGGCTTCATCGAGGAAACCGGCGCTGCGCAGTACTACCGCGATGCCCGGATCCTCACTATCTACGAAGGAACGACCGCGATACAGGCCAACGATCTCATCGGCCGCAAGACCGCGCGAGATGGCGGCGCGACCGCCAAGGCGCTGATCGCTGCCGTGCGCGCCACAGTGTCTTCTCTTGAGGGTCGGGACGGAGATCTTGGCGCGATTCGTAATGCGCTCGCGGCCGGTGCCCAAGCGCTCGAGGAGTCGGTTAACTTCATCGTCGCGGGCGCGAGGAGCGACATTCGTGCGGTGTTCGCGGGATCGGTGCCCTATCTCAAGCTGGCCGGTATCGTATTCGGGGGCTGGCAGCTGGCCCGCGCTGCACAGGCGGCAGAGAAGCTTCTGAAATCGGGGACCGAGGATGCTGCATTCATGAACGCCAAGATCGGCACCGCGCGCTTTTTTGCCGATCACATCCTCAGCCAGGCCGCCGGCCTGCGCGCCTCAATCACCGCCGGGGCGGCCGGCGTGTTGGCTTTGGACGAGGCCCAGTTCTAGTCCGTTAACCGCACGATCGCGCGAGGCCGGAGGCCGACCTGCACCGGAACCACCCCGGCCCGACCCGGCCACTCGAGGCTCCCGGCCTGTCCGCCTCGCAGCGCTGCTGCGGTCGATTTGGACGCGACGCCGGGGGGCAGCCTATTCCGGCTCGACGCCGAGAGCGATCAACAGCCTGGAAACCATGTTGTAGGCAGCGATCGCGGCGACGAGTTCAACCGTTGCCGTATGCCCGATCCGTGCATCCATCGCTTCGACCAGCCCCGTCCTCACCTTCACGTTGCGGGTCATGTCCATGGTGAGCGCGATCGTCGCCCGCTCATCCTCGGAAAAGAGCGCGGCGTTGCTGGCTGCCGCATCCGGGTCCCGCAACGCATCGACCTGAGCCTGAGTACCGCCGGCGGCCAATAGTTCCGGCGCATGGTGGATGAATTCGTACTCGGCGCCGTTGATGACGGCAACCGTGCAGATGGCGATCTCGCGCAGCCGTGCCGATACCGACAACCGGGTCCGTACCGCGCCGAGGTAGGCGTTCCACCCGCGGGTGAGTTCCGGACTGTGAAGGAGCATGCGGTCGAGGTTGAGCAGATGACCGCCTCGGCGGGCGCGCACCGCTTCGACGATATCGACAGGTTCTTTCAGGTCGGCCGGCAGGTACGGAACTCGGGGCATGGGAAACTCCGCGATCGAATCAGCGGCGACTGTACCAGAGGACGCCCGCTGACCGGGCTTGGCTTGCCGCAAAACCGCTTCAGCAATAGAATGATGGGTTTCCCAGAAATCGGCCGCGCTAATCGTTCAGGATTTCCGCGGGCGCCTTCCTCTTTAGGATCTCAGTCATGGTTGTCATTCGACTTTCCCGCGGCGGCGCGAAAAAGCGTCCCTTTTACAATATCGTTGCCACCGACCGGCAAAACCGCCGTGATGGCCGTTTCATCGAGCGCATGGGCTACTACAACCCGATCGCGGCAAAGAATGAAACCCCCGTTCGGATCGAACTCGATCGCATCAAGCATTGGGTCGATCAGGGCGCCCAGGTATCGCCCGCCGTGCAGCGCCTGATCAAACTCCACGCTTCGAGCGCCCCGGCTGCTGCCTGACCGCGGCCGCCTCGAATGCGCCAGGCCCGATCCGTCGACCGCCTGGCAGGGCTCGGGCCTGACCGCGTCAAATCTCAGGATGCGGTCCCCGTGGAGGGCCCGGGCCCCCGAGACGCTGCCCCGGGGTTCTGCGCCTCAGCCGTCTCTTCCGAATCTGTTCCATCTGCCGAGCCGGGTCCCGTTACGGTCGGCGTCATTCGCGATGCGTGGGGCATAGCGGGCGCCTTTAAGGTCGAGCCCTTCAACAGCCCTGCTGAATCGGTTCTCAAGACCGCCAGGCGCTGGCGCCTGCGCTCACCCGACCCTTCCGACGCGGGGTCGAGGGCCGCCGGCCCCCCGACGCCGGGTGAGTCAGCGAACCGGCTGGCGCTGCGCCCGGCTTCGGGCTCGTCCGTCGTAGTTCATATCAAACGCTGCCGCGTCCACGGAGAGTTTCTGGTCGCGCAGGCTCAGGGCACGGACACCCGCTCTGCTGCCGAAGCCCTTAAGGGCCTGCTGGTCGAGCTTGATCGGGCTGACTTTCCGCGCACTGCAGCCGGTGAGTACTACTGGGTCGATCTGATCGGCTGCGCAGTTTACGGGCAGCGGGGTGTCGCACTGGGTCGCGTTGTGTCCCTTGACGATCATGGCGCCCATGCAATCCTGGTGGTCCATGATGGTGAAGTCGAGCGGCTGATCCCCTTTGTTGAGGCCTATCTGGTCAACGTCGACCTGGACTCGCGTCGTATCGAACTCGACTGGTCGTCCGACTGGTAGGGGCCGGTGATGCTGCGCATTGATCTGATCACGCTGTTTCCTGCCATGACCGACGCGGTGACGCGCTACGGCATTACGTCGCGGGCGCTGCATCAGGGCCTGTGGCAGCTGCAGACCTGGAATCCGCGCGATTTCGCCACGGATACCTGGCGAACGGTTGACGACAGGCCTTATGGTGGGGGGCCAGGCATGGTGATGCTCGCGCAGCCGCTCGCCGATGCCATCGCCGCAGCCAGGGCGGCCCGCGGCGATGCAGCACGGGTGGTCGCGCTGTCCCCGCAAGGCTTGCCGTTTGACGATTCCAAAGCGCGCGAGCTGGCCAAGTCGAGCGGCGTTATCCTGATTGCAGGCCGCTACGAAGCAATTGATCAACGCCTGCTCGAATCGAGAGTCGATGAGGAGTGGTCGGTGGGGGATTTTGTTGTTTCGGGGGGTGAACTGCCAGCGATGATGGTGATGGACGCTGCGGTCCGCCATGTGCCGGGTTCGCTGAACGATGCCTCGTCGGCCGATCAGGATTCATTCGCCGATGGGCTACTCGATTGTCCGCACTACACGAGGCCGGAGATTTTCGAGGGCAGCGTGGTACCCGATGTGCTGCTCTCCGGCCATCACGCCCGGATCGCGCAATGGCGGCGCGAGCAGTCCCTGCTGATGACGCTGCGCAAACGCCCCGATCTGATCGCCCGTGCGCGAGATGAGGGCCGACTCGATTCTGGGGATGAGGCTATCCTTCAGCGCCTGGAGGGCTTGAAGGGCAGTTGAGCGCCGCATCGGCGGGCCGTCTTGAGGCAACCTGCGAGGGCATGCGATGAATCCCTACCCGAAAACCCCACCCGCCGTGCCCAGTCTCGAGGGCAGAGTGCATCCGGATGAATGGGCTGCCAGGCTCGAGCTTGCAGCGTGTTATCGGGTATTTGCGATGCTGGGCTGGGTGGAAATGATCTACAACCACATTACCGTCCGGCTTCCGGAAACTGTGACGGGCGCAGACAAGCATTTCCTGATCAATCCCTTCGGGCTCCACTACGAAGAAGTCACCGCAAGCAATCTGGTCAAGATTGACCTGGAGGGCAAGGTGCTGGATGGCTCGCCTTATCCGATCAATCCGGCGGGATTCGTGGTCCATGCGACGCTCCACGCGGGGATAGCGGACGCTCACTGCGTCATGCACACGCACACCACGGCGGGTGTTGCCGTCGCTTCTCTCAAGTCCGGACTGTTGCAGAGCAATTTCTACTCGGCGCAACTGCATGGCATGGTGGCCTACCACGAATTCGAGGGGATCACGATCCACCCTGAGGAGGGCCCGCGCGTGCTCGCGAGCATTGGCCGCAAGCCGATCGTGATCCTGCGCAACCATGGCCTCCTAGCCTGGGGACAGACGCTACCGCAGACTTTTGCCATGCTTTGGACCCTCCAGCGGGCCTGCGAGATTCAACTGGCAACGCTCAGCATGGGCGAAGCCGCTCCGGTTCCGGAGGCGATCGCCGCGCGCTGCACCCGTGATGCGCTGCAGTTCAATCCCCGGCTCGGTGCGGGTGAGGATGTATTCGAGGCGATGGTGAGGCGGCTGGACCGACAGGATGCCGGCTGGCGGGCTTGAAGCCTCGCTGGCCTCCAGGGGCCCGGTGCCCACGGCTGGCCTGTGGTCTGGCGGGGTGCCAGAGCCTGAGATTTGCTCTCAGGTTAGCGGGGAGCCGGCGTCCCGATAGTCCGATTCCGATTTGCCTCGGCAGGCTTGTTTCCGCTATCATTTCGGGTTCTTCAGATGACTTGATGCGCCTGGTTTTCGGTCGGGCGGGTTTGATGCGGCAAATTTTTATTGTTTGCCGGGTCGTCCCGGATGTTTCACATCAGAAATTGTCGTCATCGAGGAAGTGAAGGTTTTCCATCCTCTGGTCGGGATTGTCTCGAAAAGTTTTCGGACTCGAGGCGCACGCCCAATGGAGTCATCGCAAAGGCGCGCGCAGGCGTGCCGTCTGGATGCGGTGGACTCGCCCGGCCACGATGGCAACAGGAGTGTTTCCATGGATCTCATCAAGCAGCTCGAGCAGGAAGAAATCGCACGGCTAGGGAAGAATCTCCCTCAGTTCGCCCCCGGCGACACGGTGATCGTGAGCGTCAACGTGGTCGAGGGCACGCGCAAGCGGGTCCAGGCCTACGAGGGTGTGGTCATTGCCAAGCGTAACCGCGGCCTCAATTCCTCTTTCATCGTCCGCAAGGTTTCCTCGGGTGAAGGCGTCGAGCGGACGTTTCAGCTCTACTCTCCGCTCATCGCCGGCATCGAAGTCAAGCGGCGTGGCGATGTCCGCCGCGCGAAGCTTTACTACCTGCGCCAGCGCTCGGGCAAGTCTGCGCGGATTCGCGAAAAGCTCGCCGTCAAGTCGAACTCGGGTGCGGCAAGCGCCTGACGGCTCGGAGCGGGGCGGCGTCGATCGCCGCTCTGCCCGGCGACCATGGCCCCTCTGATGCTTCCATAGGGGATTGGCTGTGGCGGTGACCGATCCGCGCTCGTGGCCTGTCGTGGCTACCGATCACCATCTGCCGCCGGTCCCGTCCGATCGACTGTCTCCTCAGGCGCTTCGGGTTCGCTTTGCGAGTCCGCCGGCCTGGCAGCCCGACCTGCTTTCCGACCGCCTGCATCTGGCCGGTAGTTCGCGCCCCGCAGCGGTGCTGATGCCCATCGTGAAGCACCAAAGCGGCGTCACCATGCTGCTGACGCGTCGTACCTCGCAACTCAGGCGCCACTCCGGACAGGTCGCTTTTCCGGGCGGCCGGAGGGACGAGGGCGACGAGTCGGCCTTCGCCACGGCGCTTCGCGAGGCTAACGAAGAGGTCGGACTCGATCCTGGCAGTGTGGAGATCATCGGGCAGATGCCCGACTACATCACTGGAACCGGTTTTTGCGTCACGCCGGTCGTGGGCCTGATCGAACCAGGCCTCACCTTGCGGCCCGATCCGCAGGAAGTCGCCGATGTCTTTGAAGTCCCCCTCGAATTCCTGATGAATCCGCGCCATCACGAACGACGGCGTATTCTTTCGGATGAGGGAGAACGCCAATTTTTTGCGATGCCCTGGCGTTCGCCGGATACCGATGCCGACTATTTCATCTGGGGGGCGACCGCAGCGATGCTGCGCAACCTGTACCGGATGCTTGCGGCCTGACGAGGACTGACCGTGGGTTTCCTTGCTCTCGCTCTTGCTCTTCTGATCGAACAGGTCCGACCCCTGTCGGCGAACAACCTCGCCCACCGCGCAAGCGCTGGCCTCGCTGACCTGGTCCGGGGAAGCACCGATGCGGGCCAACGCCAGCACGGCATCATCGGTTGGGCGGTCGTCGGTTTGGTGATTCTTGGCGTCGTCGCGCTGCTCGACTGGATTGCAGGACGGGTCCATCCGCTCCTCGTGTTCATACTGCATGTGGCCGTGCTCTATGCCACGGTTGGCTTCAGGCAGTTCAGTCATGCCTTCACCGAGATTCAGGTGGCACTCGCCGCCGACGATCTGCCCGGCGCGCGCCGTGTTCTCGAGAGGTGGCTTGCGGCTTCATCGACCGACGACGAATTCGAGCTTCCCCCGTCCGACGCGCCGGTCGACACGGTGTGCCGGCTGGCGATCGCGCATGCGCTGGTGGCGGCGCACCGGCATGTCTTTGCCCCGCTGTTTTGCTACATGCTGTTCCCAGGGGCTCTCGGTCCGGTGCTTTATCGCCTTGCCGAATTACTCGCCAGGCGCTGGTCCGTGCACGCAGCACACGGCGAAACGAGGGTTATTGAGCCCTACGGGTTTGCCGCCAACTGGATTTACCGCATGCTTGACTGGGTCCTCGCCCGCATTACCGCCGCCGGCTTTGCCATCGTCGGTAACTTCGAAGACGCCGTGTATTGTTGGCGCGGCGCGGTGGCGTCGGGAACGGCGGGGGAGCAGCGAGCTTTGCTGCTTGCCGCCGGCGGCGGTGCGCTCGGGTTACGGATTGCCGAGCCGGCGCTCGAGGCGCGATGGGTTTCGGGAGAACAGGGGTTCGAGTGGCAGGGTGCAACCCCCGACGCCGCCGGGCTTCGCAGCGCGGTCGGACTGGTCTGGCGGTCTGTGATCCTGTGGGCTGGTTTCTTTGCCCTGGTCAGTCTTGCTGCGTGGGTGGGTCGCTAGCGCGTCCCACCACCCTGTCCTGGGATCAGGTAAACCGTTCGACTTTGCCGTTCAGATCCATCAGTCCGAGTTCGACCTTGAGCTTAGGCTGCAGCGCACTGGCCTTGTTGCGGAATTCAAGCATCGCCGCCCGGTGCGTCGCTGTTTCAGTATCGCGGTTGGCGACCGAAGCATCGCCGTAGGCAATCTTGGCTGCGCCGCAATCGCGGTGATTGAGCGCGATGACCGTCGAGATGCTGTGTAGTTGGATGGACGCCGCGAGGTTGTCCCAAAACGTCTGGTGCCAGCCCTGGAATTTTGGCGCAACGGCCCCAATCGCAGCGCCTGCGATCGAGAACTGGCTGTATTTCCCCTCCAGCGAACGACCGCTCATATAGTCGATCGTCGGCTTCGGAAAGCGCGGGTCGATGCAGCAGAGCAGCATCGCCTCATACTTCCCTGAGGCCGCGTGTGCCCCTGGGAGAAGGAAGCTCGACGCACCGAACGCTGCTGCCGCACCCAAAAAAGCGCGACGATTCCTTCGAATGGGAGACTCGTCGAAGCAGTTACACCCACCAGAGAGGTGGCGAAGGCGCAGTGCTTCGGGTGGTTTCTGAAGGTTCATGGAATTTCTCGCAAGGTGTGGCGGAGAAAATTTAAAACATCATTTGAAATGATTCCTTAGTGGAGCGTAAGGGCAATTCCCCCATCGGGCAAGTCCGGGCTCGATTTGATCAGCGCTTCAGGCCAGTGTCTCTTCAAGCAGTCGCAGGTAGAGGGAGTGCCGTCTGGCGTCGACTTTGCCGCGCGCGACGGCGTCGGTGACAGCGCAACCTGGTTCGTCGCGGTGCAGGCAGTTGGCGAACCGGCAGTGGCCCAGGAGTGGCGCGAAGTCCGGCAAGGCATGCATCAGTTGTGATCGCGACAGATGGGCGACGCCGAAAAGCTGAAATCCCGGTGAGTCGATGATCGCCGCTCCCGACGGCAGACGGGTTCCCGTGCGAAACATTCGGCAAAACGACGTGGTATGCCGGCCGCTTGAGAGCGCCTGAGAGATTTCACGCGTAGCCTGCTCTGCTTCCGGTACGAGCAGGTTGACGAGCGTTGATTTGCCCATACCGCTCTGGCCGAGCAGCAGGGTGTTGCGTCCGGCAAGAACCGGCTTAAGCAGCGCGAGCGCATGCTCGGACCCGTGCTTTGCGCTGAGCCTGATAACACGGTAGCCGAGCGATTCATAGTGCCTGAGCCTGGGCTCGATTGCGTCGCTGCCGGCCTTGAGGTCTGACTTGCCAGCAATGATCGCGATCTCGATATTCTCCGTGCCCGCGACAGCGAGCACGCGCATGAGCAATTCTTCCGAGAAGGGTGGGTCCCCCGCGAGTACGATTAGGGCGAGGTCCACATTGGCAGCCAAGGACTTGCTTCGGCCACCGTCGCTGCGCCGGACCAGGTTGCGCCGCGGTCCGATCGACTCGACCACCGCCTGTCCGTCACCGAGGGGCGTGGCAGCGACGCGGTCGCCAACGCAGGCCTCGGAGCGGCGTCCACGGCTGAAGGCTTCGCGGGTTCGGCCCGCTTCGCCCTCAAGCGCTACCAGGAGCTGACGGCCATGCACGGCAATCACTATCCCGTGCGCGGGGTGTTGGGGCTGCGTTGCCGCTCCTGAGCGGGATTTCGAGGCCGGCATCGAGGGGCGCCAGGACCTAGGCCGGCGCCGCGCTGTTTGGGGCGAGGACGGGCGCCTTGCCGGCAAGATCGAGCAGTCGACCGATTCGCAGCGGCGCGGGGGGATGAGAGTCGTGCACCGCTGAGTAAAGGGGGTCGGGTGTGAGCGTCGCTGCGTTGTCCTGATAGAGCTTGAGCAGAGCGCTCACCAGGGAGCGAGCATCGGCATGCGCGGCCGCCCAGGCGTCGGCAGCGAATTCGTCCCGGCGTGAGAGCCAGCTGCCAAGTGGCGCCAGTAGAAAGCCGAATACCGGCATCGCCATCATGAAGAGCAGCAACGCACACGCATTGCGGGTGATTGCATCGGGTGAGGCGCCCAGCCCTTCGTAGAACCATGTCTGTTCGGTCAGCCAGCCGAGGAGGGCCAGTCCGGCCAGGCTCATCAACGCGACCATCGCCAGTCGCCTGACGAGGTGTCTGAGCCTGAAGTGACCGAGTTCGTGCGCGAGTACGGCTTCGATTTCGTCTGCCTCGAGCTGGCGGAGGAGGGTATCGTAGAAGACGATGCGCCGGGAGCGACCGAATCCGGTGAAGTAGGCGTTGCCGTGTGCGGATCGCCGGCTGCCATCCATGACAAACAGACCCCCAGTGGAAAATCCCGTCCGGGTAAGTAATTGTTCGACGCGACTGCGAACCGGTCCTTCGGGAAGAGGCTCGAAGCGATTGAAGAGTGGCGCGATTACCGTTGGATAGACCAACAGCACGAGCAGATTGAAGCCCATCCAAACGCACCAGGCCCAGACCCACCAGAGCGGGCCCGCGGCGTCCATGACGCCGAGGACCGCTGCCGCAAGCGGCAGGCCAAGCAGTGCGGCAACGAACGCTGCCTTGGCAAGATCACTCGCAAAAAGCGCAGGCGTCATGCGATTAAAGCCGAATTGTTCTTCCAACCTGAACTGACGCCACCAGGAAAACGGCAGGTCGATGACTGCCCCCGCGACCGCGACCATCACGATAAGCAGGAGAGGGCGGAGCCAGTCGAGCGAGCCGGGCAACTGTGCCCCGATCGCGATGATCGCCTGCAGACCGCCCATGAGCGTGAGCGCCACCAGCCAAGCGGACTGCACCAGCATTTCGACCAGCCCCAACCGTACCCGTGCGACCGTGTAGTCGGCGGCGCGCTGATGAGTCGCAAGGCCGATGCGCTCGGCGAATGCCTCCGGGACCCGGTGACGGTTAGCGGCGATATGACGAATGTGTCTGGTAGCAAGCCAGATTCGCAACAACACGCCGGCGCCAAGCGCCAGGACGAAAATGACCGTAAATGAAAGAGATGCAGAGCCCGGCAAGGCGGTATCGCTCATGTGTGAGAATGATGCTCGGAGGATCAAAGATTATGTCACACGCACCCGACGACACCTCGCTGATATGGGTCGACATGGAGATGACCGGGCTCAAGCCCGATACCGACCGCATCATAGAGGTCGCCCTCGTGATTACCAGTGGCGATCTCGAGATCCGGGCGCAGAGCGAGTCCTTTGCGATCAGGCAGGACGAGTCCATCCTCTCCGGCATGGATCAGTGGAATCAGAGTACCCACAAACGCTCGGGCCTTTTGGACCGGGTCAGGGTATCGCCCTGGAACGAACCGGACGCCGAGCAGGCGCTGCTCGATTTTCTCGCGCCGTGGGTGCCCGCTGGCAAGTCACCAATGTGCGGCAATTCGATCTGCCAGGATCGGCGTTTCATGGCCCGTTACATGCCGAGGCTCGAGGGGTTTTTCCACTACCGCAATCTCGA
>CAZZKA010000094.1:0-11976 GCA_964654745.1 uncultured Bordetella sp.
CACCGGCTCAACCAGGTATCGCAGCTTGTTGACATCGGTCGGCTCGCCGAGTTGAGAGGTATCGCCGTCAAGCCCGACCATCTGTGGATCGGCGCTGCGACGCGCCACCAGGAGGTGGCCGATTCAGCCGAGGTGGCGCGCGCCGCGCGCGGGCTTGCGCAGCTCGCTGGTCTGATCGGCGATCCTCAGGTTCGCGCGCGCGGCACCTTGGGCGGATCGGTCGCGAACAATGACCCGGCGGCGGACTACCCCGCAGCGGTTCTGGCGCTCGATGCGGTTGTCGTGACCGGCCGGCGGGAGATCGCCGCGCAGGATTTTTTCCAGGGATTTTTCATGACGGCGCTGGAGCCGGGCGAGCTCATTACCGGGATCCGCTTTGCACTGCCGCGGCGCAGCGCCTACGCAAAGTTCAAACACCCGGCCTCCGGCTATGCGATGGCGGGTGTGTTCGCGGCTGACCTCGGTGACGCAGGCCGTCGCATCACGGTCACCGGCGCGGGCGGCGGCGTTTTTCGTTGGACCGCTGCCGAGCAGGCCTGGTTGTCGGGGGCAGCGATTCCGGTTCTCGACCATCCCGACCTGCTTGAAGACATTCATGCGCCCGCCCGCTACCGGGCCAATCTTGCACGACTGATGTGCGAGCAGGCCATCCGCGACCTCGCCTAACGAACGATCCTCAACGAGTCTTTACGATGAAAATTGCTCTCGAAGTCAATGGCCGCCCGCACAGTGTCAAGGTCGAAGGCCGAACCCTGCTGGTTGAAGTCCTGCGCGAAACGCTGGGCCTCACAGGGACCCATGTCGGCTGCGACACGACCCAGTGCGGCTGCTGCACCGTGCTGGTGGACGGGCAGGGTGTGAAGTCCTGCACCATGCTGGCCGGCCAGGCGGACGGCTGCCGGATCACGACCGTCGAAGGTCTCGGTGCAAACGGTCTCCATCCGGTGCAGGTGGCCTTTACCGAGTGTCATGCCCTTCAGTGCGGCTTCTGTACGCCGGGGATGATCATGGCGGTTACGGCGCTGCTGGAGCGTCATCCGCACCCGACTGACGAACAGATTGTCGAGGGGCTCGCCGGCAACCTGTGTCGCTGCACGGGGTACTCCAACATCATCGCCGCGGTCCGGCAGGCAGCCGACGCCATGGCGGGGAGCGCAGCATGAGCGCCGTCCTCAAGTCGACCGGCGGCGAGGGAGCCGCCCCCGAGGTCCGTTATGCCCGCCGCGAGGATCACCGACTCATCACGGGGACCGGGAAATTTACCGACGATCTGCATTTCGACGGGATGCTTCACGCCCATGTGATCCGCTCTCCGCACGCACGCGCGCGGATCCTCAGCATGGACATGAGCGCCGTGCGTGCAGCCCCCGGCGTGGCAGCGGTGCTCACCGAAGTCGAGGTGAAGGCGATGGGTGGAGGTGATCTGCCCAATAACTTCACCTTTCCGGGCAAGGGCGGATCGCCTCACCGCGTTGCCACGATTCCGCTGCTGGCTCGCGGCGAGGTGCTCTTCGTCGGCCAGCCCGTGGCGATGGTCATCGCGCAGACACAGGCCCAGGCGATTGAGGCGGCTGAGCTCGCCGTGATCGACTATGAGGAGCTTGACCCCGTTGTGGCGGTTCAGGATGCGATTGCCGAAGGCGCCCCCCGGCTTCATGCGGATGTCCCCGGCAATGTGTCTTTGCACTTTGAGTCGGGTGATGCGACGGCAGTCAGCGAGGCGTTTGCCAAGGCCGCGCACGTCAGCAAATACTGTGTGCGCAGCCAGCGACTCGTCGGGATGCCGATGGAGCCCCGGGCGGTCATCGGCGTCCACGATGCCGCTGCCGGTCTCACCCGTCTTTACTGCCCATCACAGGGCGTGACGGGTATGCTCAAGGGCGTCGCTGCGGCGAGTGGCGTTCCGGCTGACCAGCTCGAGGTCCTGACCTACGATGTGGGCGGCTCGTTTGGCCTGCGGTCCACACCCTATAGCGAGCATGCTCTGGTTGTGCTCGCCTCGCGAGAGCTTAAACGACCCGTCGGCTGGACCGGAACCCGGTCAGAGATTTTTGTAAGCGACTGGCATGGCCGGGCGATCACGCTCGATGGCGCGATCGCCCTCGATGCGCAGGGCAATATTCTCGCGATCCGGTTTGATGACCTCATCGATACCGGCGCCTACAGTGTGGGGCCAAGCGCCCTTATCGGTGCGCGTAATCTCTCCATCACGATGGGGGGGGCCTATCGGGTGCCCGCGCTCTACATGACTTCGCGCATCGTCTATACCAACGCGGTTCCGATGGCTGCTTATCGAGGCGCGGGGCGCCCCGACATTGCTTTCGCCATCGAGACGCTGATCGACCATGCGGCGCATGAGCATGGTTTCGATCCGGTTGAGTTGCGGCGCCGCAATTTCATTCCCCCTGAGGCATTTCCGTACAAGACGGCCAACGGCACGATGTACGACTTCTGCGAGTTTCGTCGCACCCTCGATCGCGCCCTTGAGCTGGCTGACTGGCGGGGATTCGAATCGCGCCGCGCCGAGGCCGAGCGCCGTGGCCGGCTGCGGGGTATCGGGCTGGCTTGCTATCTCGAGGCCTCGGGCGCGGGCGCCGTGCCCAGCGATACGGTTCAGGGCGATTTCGATGCACAGGGCCGTCTTACGCTCTATGGCGTCACGGGCGCATCGGGGCAGGGTCATGAGACCTCGTTTGCCACCATTGTTGAGCAGGAACTCGGGCTCCCGGCCGATCGGGTGCTTTATCAGGCGGGCCATCATGGCCGCGACATGATGGGCAATGGCACGGGCGGTTCGCGCACGCTTTATGGCGCGGGTAGCGCGATCGTCGAGCTGTGCGCGCGGGTGCGCGAGCAGGCGCAGGCGCTCTGGGAGGAACTGGGCGGCAAGGCTGGGACTGCGCCGGATTTTGCGACCTGGCCTGCCTCGCTGTCGTCAGCGCAACGCGCGCGGCTGGCCGCGGAGGGCAAGGCGCAGTCGGGTGCGACATTCCCGAACGGCACCCATATTGCCGAAGTCGAAATCGATCCGGGGACTGGCGTCACTGAGGTCGTGCAGTACGTCGCGGTCGATGATCTCGGTCGCGTCATTTCGCCGCAACTCGTGCTGGGGCAGTTGCAGGGCGGCGTCGTTCAGGGATGGGGCCAGGTCTTCTGTGAGCATGCGATCTACGATGAGCGTGGGCAGCTCAGCACGGGATCGTTGATGGACTACACCCTGCCCAAAGCGGGCTGTATTCCTGCGGTCAAGGCCGAACAGATTCCGATACGTACTGACCTCAACCGGGTCGGTGCCAAAGGCGTTGGCGAGGCGGGCTGCACGGGGTCGATCCCGGCGCTCACGAACGCGATGATGCAGGCGCTGCGACGGCGTGGCGTCCGGCATATGGATACACCGTTTACGGCGTCGCGGGTTTGGGAGGCCTTGCACCCCGATAGCTGAGCGCGAGGGTCGGTCCGCGGTCGCGCGAGGTGGTGCTTGGAGGGACTGCGGTCAAACGGCAGCCCTCATGGGATCGCTATTCTGCTTTGATGTCGGCGCTGGCCACCACGCGCCGCCACTTCGCGATATCGCTTCGCACCAGCGCAGAAAATTCTGCCGGCGTACTACCAAGCGGTTCACCGCCCAGCGTGTCGATGAGCTTGCGCACCTCTGCGTGAGCGAGCGTCTGCGCTACCGATTGTTGAATGCGGTTAAGAACATCCTGCGGGGTACCGGACGGCGCGAACAGCCCAAACCACGCGACGGTCTCGAAGCCCTTAAGTCCCGCTTCGTCCAGAGTCGGGGCCTCGGGCAGCATCGATGAGCGGGTGAGCGTCGTCACACCAAGCGCTCGCACTCTCCCGTTGCGGATATGACCCATGGCCGGAGGCAGATTGCCGAGGAAGAGCGCGACCTCGCCGGACATGACGGCATTCAATGCGCCGACGGCGCCCTTGTAGGGCACATGCAGGAGGTCAACGCCGGCCATCTGCTTGAAGAGTTCGGCCGAGAGATGCGCCGAACTACCGACGCCGCCTGATCCGTAAGAAAGTTTTCCCGGCTGCGCCCTGAGTATTTGCAAGAGCTCGGTGACGCTTGTCGCCCCGAGCTGAGGGCTGACCACGAGGACATTGGGCGCGCGCATAACGAGGGTTATCGCAGCAAAGCCGCGCTCGAGGTCATACGGAAGCTTGTAGATCGCTGCATTGATACCGTTGGAGCCAGCGTTACCCATCAGCAGCGAATGCCCGTCAGCCGGCGCATTGACGGCCGCTTCCGTGCCGATGCGGCCACCCGCGCCCGGTCGGTTTTCCACGACTACCGGCTGCCCCCAGGACTCGGCGAGTCGTTGGGCGAGTGCGCGTGCGGTCAGGTCGGACCCGTCACCGGGCGGACTTGGGACGATCATCTTCACCGGGCGCGTCGGGAAGCTCTGGGCCTGCAGATCCCCCGCGGGTACCAGGCCTGCGAGCGCGACCGCCCCGAGCGCAGAGGCCAAGACGCCAAACGGGTGCGGGCGACGGCCAGTCGATATTGCCGCATGCGGGGTCATGAGACGGTCTCCTCGGTGACGCGCTAGGTTATCAGCCCGACGCCCAAGCCGGGTCCGGCCGGGAGCGCGCTCGTGCCGAGTAAAAACCGGGGCAATCTGTCGTCGGCCAGTGAAAAGAAACGGTCGCTTTCCTCGAACTGAACCTCGAGGCAGGGCATGTTGTCGATGAGCGCAGCTGCGTGCAGGCTGTGCGCATGACAGATCGGACCGGTAGGGTTGTGCGGCGAGCAGGCAATGCCGAGCGCTGCACTCGCACGAGCGATCTCGAGCACCGCGGATACGCCCCCCGCGTGTTTGACATCCGGCATCACGACATCATAAAGACCGCCTCGCAGAAACGGCTCAAAGCCAGCGAGTCCGATCATCGTTTCGGCGCCGGCAAGACGCATCCCCGCGGCGTTCGATAGAACTCTGAGAGTTTTGATGACTGCATGGTGATCGGATGTTTCCGGAACCGGACACTCATACCAGGTCACGCCGAGGCTGGCGAGCTCACGGACCATATCGCGCGCGGTCGCTTCATCGAACCTCCAGTGACAGTCGACCATGATCTCGACATCCGGATGATCGGACGCGAGCGCATCGCGCACAGCCGCGATACGGGCGAGTCCGGTCTCAATCAACGCGCGCCCTGCCGTCCCGGAGGCGTTTGCGGGATCGACGCCGTCGAAGGGTGCGAGCTTTACCGCTGAGAATCCCTGGGAAGCCGCCCGAAGCGCGCGTTCGGCGAATCGCTGCGGGGTGCGGGGCACGGTACCCCGGTTGATGTTGGCGTAGAGTGGGATGAGGTCGCGCCGGGCGTGACCGAGGCACTGGTGCAGTGAACGCCCCGCTTTCTGGGCGAGCAGGTCCTGGAGCGCCTGCTCGAGCCCGCTCAGGGCAGTGGCCTCGACCAGCGACTGTGCAGACTGAGCCTGTTGTCCGATCCAGGAGAGCGACCGATTATCGAGCGGTGAGAACCGGTCGCTCAGCGCCACGCCCCACTTGTGGCTCGCCGCCTCAACCGCTGCATGCCGGCCCTCCAGCGTCGCTTCCCCGATACCGGTACAGCCATCCTCTCGCAACCGGATAAAAGTCCAGACCGTCCGGTCTGAAATGCGTTCGCTTGAAATCGCGACCTGCGGCCGCGCGCTTTGGGACATGGTTCGTGCCCTCGATCGAGGACAAACGCGAGGCGTTTGCCGCCCGTGCGGCCAGTCAGCGTAGCCGCACCGCGCTGTTGATAAGGAGGAGCGAGCTTGGCTGCGAGGCCTCGCCAGCGGTGATGCCGGTCGTGACGCTGAGCGTTTTGAGGCGCTCGATAAATTTGGCGAAAGTGTCGTCCGTCTGGAAGAACACCTGGCCGATCACAGGCATGCCGGAGGGGCCGCTCGCATCCTTGCCAGCGCAGGTCTGGCCCGCATCCAGGCAGGTATTGTCTGCGAGATTGATCGCAAACTGGCTGAGGAAGGAATAGGTGTTTGAGCCGGCGTCGTAGTTGTAGGCAAGGGCAACACTGCCCGTGGCGTTCGACCCCGCGGTCCCAGGGCTGACAGCATCCTTCAGACCCGTGGTCTTGGCCGAGTAAGCGGTGCCGTAAACATAGCGACCGCCCTGGAGCAGCGCAAAGTCGCGGCTCGCGGTTTTGGAGGACAGCAGCCGGTGAAACGTGGTGCTGTCATAAAAACCGCTGTCGACGTAGTCCATGAGGTTGCGCGCGCCGACCGACGCGGCGGTGCTGTCCAGCATCAGGCCGAGTTCGCCAAGCGAGGTCGACAGGCATACGAACTGTTTGCCCGGTTGCTGCTCCGACAGGGTTTTGGCCGCCTGGAGCAGTTTTTCCGAGCAGGGTCCTCGAACCGGTCGGTCACTGATGTAATCCTTGTAATCGCGGCTCCACATGTTGAAGCGCGGCATGGGAGTGTTGACCGACTGCTGAAGATCCAGGGCGAGGTCGAAGGTTTTGGTGCGCGAGGTCTGCCAGCAGGTATCGGTCGCGGTGGGTTTGTCCGGGGCGCTTGGATTGACACCGCTGGCGGTGCTGGTCGCTTTGAAACACCAATGCGTCGTGCCGTAATTCGCGGTGTCCGCCGCATCGAGCTGGATCTGGGTCGAATTAAGCCGCTTGAACGAAACCGTGTCCTGCACGATTGTCCAGGTGAAACTCCGGCTCGACTGACCCTTGGTGTTTTTGACGGTGACCCGGACCGGGTAAGAGCCCACGACCGTCGGCGTTCCCTCAATCAGCCCTGTGGTTTCACCAATCTGCAGACCCGTCGGCAGACCCGTGGCCGAGTAGGTGTAGGAGGGGGTCTTGTTGTCGGCCGAGCTGACTTCCTGGACCTGGAACGGAACGATTGGCCGATCAACGAGGGCCCCGCGATTCAATATGCCGAGAACGCTCACCGCCGGTGTGCTGTCGATCTGGCCACCGCAGCCTGCCGTCAGCGCGGCAGCGATGATCAGAGCAAGGCGGGCGAGAAAGGATGAGTGCAGTCTGAGCGGTGGCATGGGAGAGGGTTCCTGAGCCAGGGTGGAGGCGAACCGATCGGGCCCCCTTGACTCGCGAGTATATCGAGGAAGCGGCAGCCCCGGTCAGCCAGCCCGCAGGGCGCCCGCGGCAGCCCGAAGGCCAAGCAGATAGCTGTCGAGGCCGAAGCCGCACACCTGCCCTCTGACGATGTCGGAGAAGACCGACACGTGCCGGAACGGCTCCCGCGCATGAACATTGGACATGTGAACCTCGACGATCGGGCACTTGAGAATGGCGAGCGCATCCCGGATGCCGTAGCTGTAATGGGTCCAGGCGCCTGCATTGATCACGACCGCAGCTGTGCCGTCGCCGAGCGCTGCATGAATGCGTTCGACCATCGCCCCTTCAAAGTTGGTTTGAAAACAGGAAACTGAGACGCCGAGTTCGACGCCGAGTCGGGCGAGTGCCGCGTCGATTTCTGCGAGCGTCGTCGATCCGTACTGGGCGGGATCGCGCTTGCCGAACATGTTGAGATTCAGGCCGTGCAGCACGAGTATGGGCTTCATGGAGGGGCTCCGATGGAGGCGCGAAAGCCGTCATGCTAGCGCTGCCGGCGGTCCCGAGCGAATCGCCTCCGGGTTGCTCGCCGAGCGTACCGGTCCGCTGACCGGCGCGATCAGGCGCCGACCGTCTGCCCTGGATGCTGGCCGCTCAATCGCGCTACCGGTTTCGAAAGCCCGGCGCGGGCTGCCAAAGGCCGGCGCGGAAGGCGAAGTCCGGCCCCGATCCTCTTTAGCTTGTCGCATCGCCGGCACGACAGGCGGCAGCACGGCTTGCAGGACGGATCGAGTGTCCCGTATATTTCCAGAATGCATTCCATGTCCTGTTCCCGTTCGCTCCGTTTCGACGCTCTTCCGACCCGTCGTTTCGCAGGGCTGCGCCTTCCTGGCCTGCAGCTTCTGCTACTGCGCCCCGCGCGCTGACAAACCCCCCTCCCCACAATCCGCTTTGCAAGCTCCCCAAACCAGCGGGGGCAGACCCAGGAGTATCCGAAATGGCCGAAAAACTGATCATCTTCGACACCACGCTTCGCGATGGCGAGCAGAGTCCCGGCGCCTCGATGACCAAGGAGGAAAAGCTTCGCATCGCCCGTCAGCTCGAAAAACTGCGGGTCGACGTGATCGAGGCGGGGTTTGCAGCGTCGTCCAACGGGGACTTCGAAGCGGTGAAGTCGATCGCCGATACGATCCGCGACTCCACCGTCTGCTCGCTGTCGCGGGCGAATGACCGGGATATTGCCCGCGCGGCCGAGGCGCTGCGGGGAGCTAAATCGGCGCGGATTCACACTTTCATCGCCACCTCTGCGCTGCACATGGAAAAAAAGCTGCGCATGTCGCCTGAGCAGGTGCATGAGCAGGCGAAACTCGCTGTGCGGTTTGCGCGCAAATTCACCGACAACGTTGAGTTCTCCCCCGAGGATGGCAGCCGTTCGGACATCGATTTTCTCTGCCGCGTGATCGAGGATGTGATCAAGGAAGGCGCCACGACCATCAACTTTGCCGATACGGTGGGGTATGCCGTGCCGGAGATGTTCGGGCAGCTCGTTCGCACGCTTCGCGAGCGCATTCCCAACTCCGACAAAGCGGTCTGGTCGGTACATTGTCACAATGACCTCGGTATGGCGGTGGCCAACTCCCTGGCTGGCGTCACCATTGGAGGCGCGCGTCAGATCGAGTGCACGATCAACGGTCTGGGTGAGCGCGCCGGCAACACGTCGCTGGAAGAAGTCGTGATGGCAGTCAAGACGCGGCGCGATTTCTTCGGGCTCGATGTTGGCATCGACACCTCGCAAATCGTACCCGCTTCGAAATTGGTATCGGGGATCACCGGCTTTGCGGTCCAGCCGAACAAGGCGGTGGTGGGTGCCAACGCCTTTGCTCATGCATCCGGCATCCATCAGGACGGCGTACTCAAGCACCGCGACACGTATGAAATCATGCGAGCCGAAGACGTGGGCTGGACGACCAACAAGATCGTGCTGGGCAAACTCTCAGGGCGCAATGCATTCAAGCAGCGCGTCCAGGAATTAGGGATTCCGGTCGAATCGGAAACCGAACTCAATGCTGCCTTTGCGCGC
Source organism: uncultured Bordetella sp. (assembly GCA_964654745.1). Classification (GTDB taxonomy): domain Bacteria; phylum Pseudomonadota; class Gammaproteobacteria; order Burkholderiales; family Burkholderiaceae_E; genus SYIM01. The sequence goes on from CAZZKA010000094.1 coordinate 9,125, forward strand.
TTCAAGGACCTGGCCGACCGCAAGTCCGCCATCTTTGATGAGGATATTCAGGCGCTTTTTTCGGACGAGTCGGTAACACCTGAGTCCGAGCACTTCAAGCTCGTATCCCTTGCCCAGGCCTCTGAAACCGGTGAACGTCCGCATGCCGAGATCACGCTGTCGATTGCCGGCCAGGAAGCGAGGAGCCGCGCCGATGGCAACGGCCCGGTCGATGCCACGCTCAAGGCCATCGAAAGCCAAGTAGTGTCCGGAGCCGAATTGTTGCTCTATTCGGTCAATGCGATCACGACCGGTACCGAGTCGCAGGGCGAGGTGACAGTGAGGCTCGCGCGCGGCGGGCGAATTGTGAACGGGGTCGGCGCCGACCCGGACATCATCGTGGCCTCGGCCAAGGCCTATATCAATGCGCTCAACAAACTCCACAGCGATGTGGAGCGAGTAAACCCGCAACTTGGGGGCGTCTGATCCCGGCGCCGTGCGCCCGCTTGCTGACTCAGGCGCTGTGCGCCGGCTTACTGACTCAGGCGCTGTGCGCCGGCTTGCTGGCCAGCCGGGGGGAGACTCCGCGGGTGTCCGATTTCGACGGGCATCAGGATCGGCCCCTTGTCTGGAACGGTGGCCGCTCGCCTCGCGCGTTTGGCCGGGGCTGAGGATTGCGGTATTATTTAGGGTTAGGTCGACTTCCTTGCTCTGCGGTTTTCTCGATCGAGGAAGGACGAGGAGGTAGAGCCTTGTTGGGGACCTGATGGGGGGTAAAGCCCTGTAGGGGGGTAAACCCCGGATGGGGGGTAGAGCCCTGTTGAGGGGTGGAGCCCTGATGGGCGGTAGAGCCCCGATGTCAGGTCGGTTTGCAGTTTGGTTTTTTAGCACGGCCCGCTTCCCGGCGGAGTCCGCAAGTCGCGCCAGTCAGGCGCTTTGGTGCAAAGCAGCCGGTCGCTTTGCCCTTTTTGGGAATCATCATGACAGTTGCCAGTATCGATAAAGCGAAGATCGTTTCGGACTATCAGCGTGACAAGACGGACACGGGTTCGCCCGAGGTTCAGGTAGCGCTCCTCACAGCCCGGATCAACGACCTTACAGAGCACTTCAAAGCTCACGTCAAAGACCACCACTCGCGTCGCGGCCTTCTCCGCATGGTGAGTCGGCGGCGCAAGCTTCTTGACTATCTGAAGGGCAAAAGCCCGGACTCCTACAAGGCACTGATCGGCAGGCTTGGCTTGCGCGGCTGAGGCCCTAAACCCGCAAGCAGCCCTTGCGGGTTTTTCGTTTCTGCGGCCTGATCGCCGCTCCAGAAAAGGAAATTCACAGTGTTTGAGATTTCAAAGAAGACCTTCCAGTGGGGGGGCAATACCGTCACTATCGAAACCGGCGAAATTGCCCGTCAGGCAACGGGCGCGGTCGTGGTCACCATGGACGACACGGTGGTGCTCGCAACCGTGGTTGCCGCAAAGAGTGCCAAGCCAGGACAGGATTTTTTCCCTCTCACCGTCGATTACATCGAAAAGTTCTATGCCGCGGGCCGCATTCCCGGTGGGTTTTTCAAGCGTGAGGGACGCCCTACCGAGCGTGAAACGCTGATCGCGCGTCTCACAGACCGCCCGCTTCGCCCTCTGTTTCCGGATGGCTTCTACAACGAAGTACAGGTCGCGCTTCAGGTCATCTCGCAGAACCCCGAGGTCGACAGCGACATTCCCGCGATGATCGGTGCATCCGCCGCGCTCGCGATTTCGGGTATTCCGTTCAATGGCCCGATCGGTGCCGCCCGCGTCGGCTGGATCGACGGTCAATATCGCCTCAACCCCAGCGCGGCTGACATGGTCCGCTCGCAACTTGATCTGGTGGTGGCTGGTACTGACGCTGCGGTGCTGATGGTCGAGTCCGAGGCGCATGAACTCCCCGAGGATGTGATGCTGGGGGCGGTGGTATATGGTCACGAGCAGATGCAAACGGTGATCGACGCCATCAATGAACTCGTCGAGATGGCGGGCAAACCGGAGTGGGACTGGAAGGCCGCCGAAAAGGATCAGTCGCTGGTTGCCCGGGTGACTGAACTCGCCGAGGGTGATCTGCGTGCCGCTTATCAGGTGCGCAACAAGCAGCAGCGAACCACACAGCTGCGTGACGTCAGTAAAAAAGTGTCGGAGGCGCTCGCGGCTGATGCAGCCGCTGCCGGCAAGGCGGCGCCCGATGGCAACGCTGTCGGCAACATCATGTTCGATCTGGAGTCGAAGATCGTCCGCGGGCAGATCCTTTCGGGTCAGCCGCGTATCGATGGTCGCGACACCCGCACCGTTCGCCCGATCGCCATCCGCACCGGCGTGCTGCCGCGCGTACATGGCTCTGCGCTTTTCACCCGCGGCGAGACGCAGGCCATGGTGGCCGCGACGCTGGGCACCTCACGCGATGAGCAGATCATCGATGCGATCACCGGTGAGTACCGTGAGCGCTTCATGTTCAACTACAACATGCCGCCGTTTGCGACGGGAGAGACCGGACGCATGGGTTCGCCCAAGCGCCGCGAGATCGGCCACGGCAACCTCGCCAAACGCGCCATCCGTCCGCTTCTGCCCTCGGCCTCGGAATTCGCGTATTCGCTGCGGGTCGTGTCTGAGATCACTGAGTCGAACGGCTCCTCATCGATGGCCTCGGTATGCGGCGGTTGTCTCGCGCTGATGGATGCGGGCGTGCCGATCAAATCGCACGTCGCTGGCGTGGCGATGGGTCTCATCAAGGATGGCGGGCGGTTCGCTGTTCTGACTGACATCCTGGGCGATGAAGATCATCTGGGCGATATGGATTTCAAGGTGGCCGGTACGGAAAGCGGTGTGACAGCTCTCCAGATGGACATCAAG
>CAZZKA010000095.1:0-11971 GCA_964654745.1 uncultured Bordetella sp.
GCCGATCGACCCGGAGGAGACCTGTGCGTTCTGCTGCCTGATGGCTGCGACGACCTCGGCCGCGGAAAGGTTGAAGGCTGCAAGCCGCGCGGGGTCAAGCCAGATACGCATGGCCTGCTCGGTCCCGAACAGTTGTGCCTGCCCGACGCCAGGGATACGTTGAATTTCCGGGAGCACGTTGCGCGAGGCGTAATCGCCCAGCTGCACTGGCGATAAGGATCCGTCAACCGAGGTAAGGAGGGCAAAAAGCAAAAAATTGCTACGCGACTTCTCGACCCGAACCCCCTGTTGGGTAACCGCGGCAGGTAACCGCGGAGTCGCTCGCGAGAGGCGGTTTTGCACATCTACCTGCGCAAGGTCCGGGTTGGTGCCGGCCTCAAAGCTGATCGAAATCGTGCCCACACCATTGGCCTGCGCGACCGACTCCATGTAAATCATGCCGGGCGAGCCGTTGATCTCCTGCTCGATCACGCTGATGACGCTCTGCTCCAGCACCTGAGCGGTCGCGCCAGGGTAACTTGCCGTCACAACGATGGTGGGCGGTGCAACCGGAGGGTACTGCGCCACCGGCAGCAGTCGAATCGCCACCAGCCCGGCTACGATGATGAATAGTGCGACGACCCAGGCAAAGATCGGCCTATCGATGAAAAAACGCGGCATGGCTGGCGCTCAGGAGCGGGCGGCGGGCGCCGCGGGTGCGCCCTTGGGCGTCCACGGAACTGGCCTGACCGGCTGGTTGGGCCTCATCTTTTGAAAGCCATCAACCACGACCTGCTCGCCATCCTTGAGACCGTCCAGCACCAGCCACTGCCCGTTGTTGGTGCCGCCGATTTTGACCGGCCGCGGGCTTACTTTTCCATCCTGACCGACCACCATCACCACATCGCCCTGCGCGCCGCGGTTGACCGCCGGTTGCGGCAGAAGCGCCGCATTCGCCGCCTTCGCCTGCTCGAGCCTGACCTTGACATAGAGCCCGGGCAGCAGTTGCCCACCCACATTGGGAACCTCTGCGCGAAGCGTTACCTGGCCGCTGCCCGGATCGACGGTCAGATCGGAGAAAAGCAGACGCCCCGCCTGCGGGTGCTCCGTACCGCCATCGAAAACGATGCGCACCAGGGCGGCCTCATTGCCTGCAGTCCTTTTCAGCCGGCCCTGCTCGAAATCTCTGCGCAGGCGCAACGCCTCGTTGGCCGACTGGGTGAAGTTCACATAGACGGGATCAATCTGCTGTATCACCGCAAGGGGAGTTGCCTCACCCTGTCCGACGAGCGCTCCCTCGGTGACCAGAGCGCGGCCGATCCGCCCGGATATCGGAGCCGTCACTGCCGTGTAACCGAGATTGATCTGGGCGGTGCGCACGGCGGCCTGTCCCGCGAGCACTTCAGCCTCAGCCTGCTTTTGCGCTGCGACCGCGTTGGCGTAATCCTGCTTAGATACCGCGTTGGCTTCGACAAGCGGCCGGTAGCGTTCGGCGAGCGCTGCGGCCTGAGAGAGGTTTGCCTGAGCACGGGCAAGGCCCGCCCTCGCACTCGCCAGCGCCGCCTCGTAAGGCGCGGGGTCGATGGTAAAAAGCAACTGGCCCGCCTTGACATCGGCCCCTTCCCGGAACTGTCGCGACATAACGATTCCCGCCGCGCGGGCCCGGACCTGGGCGATGCGCGAGGCTTCTGCCCGCCCGGGGAGCTCCTCGGTCATGGCGACGTCACCCAGACGAACCGCGATCACTCCGACCTCCGGAGGGGGCGGTGGCGCGGCCGCGGGTGTCGCGGGTGCGGCAGCCGGGCTAGAAGGTGCCGACTGGCCGCACGCGCCGAGGACGACACCGCCAGCGATGGCGAGCACGGCAATGAGGGGGCGGAGTCGGGAGGGCCGGTCCGTCATCGGTCGGCAGGCAGGGCGATCTGATGTAGACATTGGACATCCATAGTTCGAGCGGATTGTACAGTCACCCATGTTCAAGGATGGGAACGCTGTACCGGGGAGCGGATCGCTATACTCGCGGCGTTATGTCCAAGGACCTCTCACAGTTGTTCGATCGCAACCGCGATTGGGCGAGCCGCATGGAAGCCCGCGATCCGGGCTTTTTCACCGGACTGCTCTCGCAGCAGCGCCCCAAATACATGTGGCTGGGCTGCGCGGACAGCCGTGTACCGGCCAATGAGCTGGTCGATCTGCTCCCCGGCGAGATGTTCGTTCACCGCAACGTCGCGAACCTCCTCGTGCACTCGGATCTCAATGCCCTCAGCGTGATTCAGTACGCCGTCGATGTACTCAAGGTCGAGCACATTATCGTCGTGGGTCATAGCAGTTGCGGTGGAGTGCGCGCCGCGTTGAACGGGCAGCGCGCCGGGCTGGTCGACAATTGGCTGCGTCATGTCCAGGATGTTCGCGATACATATTGGGACTTCCTGAGCGAACTCGATGAGACCCTCAGGCTGGACGCGCTCGTGGAGCTCAACGTCCTGGAGCAGGCGCGCAATGTCTGCCATACGACGGTCGCCCGCGACGCCTGGCAGAGATCGCAGCGCCTGGTCATACACGGCTGGGTCTACGGCCTGCACAACGGCCTGCTGAAAGACATGTCGATGACAGCCTCGGGGGTGGAGGAAATCGTGCCCGCCTTCGAGCACGCGATAGAGCGGCTGCAGAGCCGCTGGCGGTCCATCCAGGCCCGAGATACCTGATTCAGGTTCCGGTATGGGTCGTCCGTGCCCTGCGGAGCCACTGCGACCCTAGCGCCGCCAGCAGCAGCGCCATGCCTAGCGCCTGGCTGAAGGCCGATGGGTAGACGAGGGATAAGCCGGCGGCCAGCAGGGCCGACCTCTCCCAAACCAGGCAGCGCAGCCACAGCCAGCCTTGAAATGCGCCAGCGAGCGCGCCTATGCCCGCTGCAGCGACGAGGGTGACACGAAAGACCTGCAGCCAGTCAGCCTCGGCAAGCGTGCGCATCGAACCGGTCAGGAGCAGCATTGAGCCTGAGGGGTCGAGAACGAATATGAAGGGCACCAGAAAAGCTGGCATGGTGTATTTCCAGCACTGCAAGGTTGTCCGATAAGGGTCACCGCCGGTGATCGAGGCCGCAGCGAACGGCGACAGCGCGGTGGGCGGCGATACCTCCGAAAGGACGGCGTAATAAAAGATAAACATATGCGCTGCGAAATCCGGGACTTTGAGCGCCATCAGGGCTGGCGCGGCAATCACGGCGCAGATGATGTAGCTCGCCGTGACGGGTACGGCCAGGCCCACGATCCAGACGATCAACGCCGTGTAGACCGCGGTGAGAAAAAGCGAGTTGCCGGCGTACTGCAAGACGATACTGCTGAACTTGAGGCCAAGACCAGTCAGCGTCACCACGCCAACGATGATGCCGGCGCCAGCGCAGGTCGCCGCCACGTTGAGTACCGACCTCGCGCCGTCGTCCAGAGCGCGGATCAGACCGCATCCTCTGAGCCGCGACCAACGAGAGCCACCCTCCTGGCTGTCCCAGACGGGCAGGAGCGAGCATTCGGGACGCAACAGGCTGGTAAGGAGTGCAACCACAGTCGCCCAGAAGACCGACAACTCAGGCGAAAAGCCCATGAGCATGAAGCCGACTATCGATACCAGCGAAAGAAAGTGAAACCAGTACCGGCGCGCGAGCGACCACGCGGATTCGACCTTTCCGAAGACCGTGTCCTTCATCCCGAACTTGCGTACATCGATCTCGACCATGAGGAAAAGCGTCAGGTAGTAGAGGCAGGTTGGAATCACCGCCATCAGCAGCACGTCGAGGTAAGAGATCTTGAGGAACTCAGCGATCAGGAAGGCCGCCGCGCCCAGGACTGGCGGCGAGATGATGGCTCCCAGCCCTCCCGCAGCGAGCAAGCCTCCGGCCGCGTCGCGTGAATAGCCGACGCGCGTGAGCATCGGTGCCGCGACCGCACCCAAAGTCACGGTCGTAGCCACGCCCGAGCCGGAGGGGCCGCCCAGAAGGAATGAAGCCAGCGTCACGGTACGGCCGGCACCGATGGGCTTGCCTCCCATGGCCGCAAACGAGAAGTCCAGATAGAACCTACCGGCCCCGGAGTGCTGCAGAAAGGCTCCGTAAATGGTGAAAAGGATGATCAGCGAGGACGAAACGCTCAGCGCTGTGCCGAACACACCCTCCAGCGTCATGTACATATGGCCGACCAGGCGGGGCAGTTCGTAGCCTTTGTGGGTCCATGGCGCAGGCAGCCAAGGGCCCATGAACGCATAGGCGACAAACAGCATCGTAATGAAAGGCATGATCCACCCGGTGCTGCGGCGCATCGCTTCGAGGATGAGCAGCATCATCAGCACACCGAAAAAGATATCCCAGTCCTCAGGGACGATCGATCGATCGAAGAAATCATCGCCACCTGCGATGAGCCATGCGGCAACGCTGATAGCGCCGGCGGCAAGTAGCCAGTCCCACCACATTACGCGGTGCCTGAATCGCTTCGAGACGGGAAAGATCAAAAACGACAGGAACAGCACAAAGGCCAGATGGGTCGCACGCAGGTGCTCCGGCCGCACGATTGCATAGGCTGTGTACAGATGAAACAGGGACATGGCGACGGCTGCCACGGTAACCAGACGCGCCAGAGCGCCGGTCAGCCTGTTGGTTGCCCCTTCTTCGAGCTCGATCATCTCCTCGGCCCGCGCCATTGCCTCAGCGCTGACGCGCTCGAGGGGCGGCTGCGGGGCGGCAGGGTGTTCAGGCCCAGGCTTTCGATGCGGGCCGGGATCGGTCATGTGTGGCGCCGATCGAAGCCGCGACGAGCGGCCCCGATACGAAGCTACTGGGTGATCTTGATGCCGCGTTCGGCAAGGTATCGGACCGCACCGGGATGCCAGGGTACGGGCGAGGCGTCGGCGCGCTGATTTTCGAGCATGATATTTTCGGCCTCTTTGTGGGCGCGGATAAGGTCATCGCGTTTATCGAAGACCGTCTTGACGATCTGGTACGCGGTCTGCTCGTCCATATCTCGGTGCGCGACCAGCAGGTTCATCACGCTCGCCTGCTTGTTGTCGACATCCATGCCTTTGTAGATTGCGCGCCCGATGGTGTCGCGCACGTAGAGGTTGCCGTACTTCTGGTTCATCCGGTCAACGAGGTCGGCGTGATCGATCATTCGGATCTTGACGCCAGGCGTATTGGCAAGATCGGAAACCGCTCCCGTTGGAAGGCCGCCAACCCAGAAAAATGCGTCGATTTTGCGGTCCTTGAGCGCTGAAACCGACTCGGCAACGCCCAGCCGTTCGCGTTTCATATCCTTATCCTTGTCTAGTCCCGCAGCTTCGATAAGCCGGAAAGCCATCACCTCGGTGGCGCTCCCACCCGACCCGGTAGACACGCGTTTGCCTTTGAGGTCAGCCATCTTGAGGATACCGGTCGCCTCGATCGTGACCACGTGCATGCGATTCGGGTAAAGCACCAGAAGCGCTCTTACCGGTACCGGTTTGCCGGTGAATTTGTCCTGGCCCTTCAACGCATCGAGCGTCGCGTCCGCCATCGTGAAGCCGATGTAGGGCTTGCCGGTTCCGATCAATTGCAGGTTTGCGACCGAACCACCGGTCACTTCGGCGGTGGCGGCCATACCCGGCACGTATTTGGAGAGGGTGGCCGCCAGGCCCCCGCCTAGCGGATAGTAGACGCCTCCTGTTCCGCCCGTGCCGATGGAGATATTCTGGGCGTTCGCCGCCACGCTTAGCGAGGCAGCAAAGGCGAGGGTGCCGAGTCGGGCAATCAAAGAACGCATGCTTGTCTCCTTGACAGGGCCTTTCGGGCCCTGGTTGGCGGCTGGCAGCAGGGACGGCGCTACCTCCCGGGATCTAAATTTCAACGGCATTTCAACCACCGCAAAGCGCGGGGGGTCATTGCTTCTCGATGCCCGCGCGCTTTACAAGGTCTGCGTACTTTCGGCTCTCGCTTGCAAAGTAGTCGCGGGCGAACTCCGGAGTTCGTACATTGATCACATTGCCGCCTTTGGCCATCGCGGCCTTCACCTCAGTTTCTGCGAAGGCGGTCTCAAAGGCTTTGTGAACCCGCGCGATGTCGGCCGGTGACATTCCCTTTGGGCCCAGCACGCCGAACCAGGCCTCGACGATGTAGCCGGGCAAGCCCTGCTCAGCAAAGGTCGCGATATCCGGTGCCGCGTCAACGCGTTTTTCGGTGCCGATGCCGACTGCTTTGATCAGCCCGTTTTTCAGGTGGCCCTGCACGCTTGGCAAAGCAGCCGTACAGAAGTCGATGTGACCACCCAGGAGGTCGGTGAGCATCGGTCCCACGCCCTTGTAGTGAACGGCGCGAGCTTTCGTCCCGGACTCATTCAGGAACATTTCGTTGGCGAGGTGGATGATGGTGCCAGCACCGGCTGAGGCGACCGTGGCTTCGCCGTTTCTGCTCTTAAGCCAGTCAACGAATTCCCGGGATCCGTTCGCGGGGACTTTAGTGCTCGAGACTACGACGATCGGGGTATATCCGATCACGGTGATGGGAACAAAGTCAGCCAGCACATCGAAGGGGAGCTTGGCATAGACGCTGGGGAAAATGACAACGTTGTTCGAAACAACGCTGAGCGAGTAGCCGTCGGGTGCTGTGCGGGAAAGCGCCTGAAGGCCGACGATTCCGCCCGCACCGGGCTGGTTTTCGACGACGACAGGAGAACCCAACGCCCGCCCCAAGGCGGCCGACGCGGCCCGGGTGATTGTATCGACGCCCGACCCGGTGGCGTTGGGCAGGATGAAGCGGGTGATCTTTTCCGACTGGGCCGATGCGCTGGTCGATAGCGCCGATGCGCCCAGAGCGCCCATGGCGACGATCGCATCACGGCGATACGGACTACCCGGATTTCCCTTCATTGATGTCTCCTCCCGGTTTGTTTGAACGCAATCTTACCGGACGCGGCTGCGCTCGCCCAGACGTCTGCGTATACTCGGGCGACGAGGAAAACCAGTTGGATTCCAATCATGACGGATCACCTGTTGACGCATCGCGAAGGGCCGGTTCTCACGCTCACCATTAACCGCCCCGAGCGTCGTAATGCCATGAGTCCCGCCGTCATCGAGGGACTGACCGCAGCCCTGCGCGCCTCGCGGACCGACGCGGGGCTGCGCGCGATCGTCCTGACCGCCGCGGGAGACCAGGCGTTTTGTGCCGGGGCCGATCTCGCCACGGGTAAATCTTTCAGCTTCGATTACGCTGAGCCGAGGTTACCGATTCCTGAGCTTTTTCGGGTTGCGCGCGATTGCAGCGTCCCGATAGTGGGTCGCATCAATGGCACATGCATGGCCGGAGGCATGGGCTTGCTGGCGATCTGCGACCTCGCTATCGCGGCAGAGCACGCCCTGTTCGGCCTGCCAGAGGTCAAGGTCGGGGTGTATCCCATGCAGGTTCTGGCGGTCTTGCAGCACCTGGTCCCGCGCAGGACACTGATGGAGCTGTGTCTTACGGGCGATCCCGTCGATGCGAGGCAGGCACGGGAAATCGGGCTGGTTAACCGCGTGGTTCCGGCTGCGGAATTGGACGCTGCCGTGGCGGACCTTGTTTCGCGGCTTTCAGCGCGGTCCCCGACGGCGTTGCGGCGAGGTAAGTACGCGAGCTATGCGATCGAGGCGATGTCCTTCGAGGAGTCGCTGCGCTTCATGGAGGGCCAGATCGGCTTGCTCGCTGCTACGGAGGATTCAACCGAGGGGCAGCTGGCTTTCAGGGAGAAGCGAGCCCCCGTATGGACGGGGCGCTGAGGCGGGCGGCTATCGGGCGGGGTCAGGTCGCCGCGCCCTTGGGCATCCCGAATTCTCCGGCGTGTTCGGACAGGCGAGGCGCCGTCAGGGACGGTCGGGCAGGTTCGTTGAGAAAATGAATCGGCGAGCCGATATGCGGGCGCCCGGCGTCATCGCGAAGCAGCATCCCGCGCTCCTCGAGGTTAGGGTCGGCAAAGGCTTCGGGTAACGTTCGCACCGGACCCCAGCACAGGTCCAGCGAGTCGAGCACTGGCTCCCACTCGGCGAGCGGGCGCGAACGGAAGGTTTTCGAAAGGAATTGCATGACCGGCTCCTGGTGCGCGCCGGGGCCACGGAGAACCGGCTCGATAAGATCCTCGCGGCCGAGATGGATCAGCAGAGCTCGGACAAATTTCGGCTCCTGCCCGGCAAGAGAAAGTCGGCGTCCATCAGCGCATTCGTAAAATCGGTAGAAGGCTGAACCGCCGGTGGTGCGCTCGTGAGTGTTGACTGGCTGTCGTCCCTCGGCGAACGTGGGGCCGACCACATTGACACACGCCGAGACCACCGAGTCGAGCATCGAAATATCGATGTGATCACCGCGGCCGGTACTTTGGCGCCGGTATAGCGCCATCATGACTCCAGCCAGTCCGTGCAGGCCCCCCAGGATATCGGCGATCGCTATTCCAGGAATCGCGGGCTTGCCGTCTTCCCCGGTCGTGATACTTGAAGCGCCTGCCATCGCCTCGGTGGCCAGATCGTGAGCGGGCCGGTCGCGCCACCGGCTGGTCTGGCCGAAAGCCGAAATCGAGCAATAAACGATTCCAGGGTTGCGTTTGGCAAGCGACGTGTAGTCCAGACCAAGGCGCGCCATCACCCCGGGTCGGAACGACTCCACAAAGACATCCGCTGAATCGCACCATTGCAGAAGCGCATCGCGTTCGGTCGGTTCTTTGAGGTTAAGCGCGACACTTTTTTTGCCACGGTTGATGTTGCGGAACATCACCGTATGTTCGCCGTCGCGCAGACCGATGTGACGGGCGGGATCTCCCTCGCCAGGCAACTCGATCTTAATGACCTCGGCGCCATGGTCGGCCATAGCAAGGGTCAGGTAGGGGCCAGGAAGAAAGTTCGATAGGTCGATCACCCTGAGTCCGGAGAGTTTCATATGCGAGCCTCATTAAGCGAGCCGCGATTCTAGTGCCTGCCGAGGGTTCTCGAGATGGATCGGAGCAGCGTCGCTGAGTTAAAGTGTTCGTTTAATCAAACCGCGTGTCGGAGGCGCAGACGATGGCCGAGCCGCTGAAACTTTTATCCTCTATGGCGACGCGTCTTTTACTTGCCGAGCTGGTGGGGCGCTATCGTCTGGAGCGGGGGGTTGCGGTCGAGCTTGAGGCAGTCGGAGGGGTCGATGCGGCCAGGCGCGTTGCCGCTGGCGAAGTCGTCGACGTGGTGGTTCTCGCGTCGGGGGCAATCGATGAACTGATCGAGGCGGACCGCCTGAGCGCTCAGTCGCGCACGAATGTGGTCTGCTCGCCGATGGCAGTTGCTGTCCGGTCCGGATCTCCCCGCCCCGATGTGGGAACCGAATCCGCGCTCCGGGACGCGGTGCGTCTGGCTCCGTCGGTCGGCTATTCGACCGGCCCCTCGGGCACGCATTTCCTCTCTCTGATCAGGCGCTGGGGCCTCGGGGGCGAACTCGGCTCCCGGATCGTTCAAGCGCCGCCGGGGGTCCCGGTCGGCAGTCTGGTTGCGAGCGGGGAGGTGGCCATCGGTTTTCAGCAGTTGAGCGAGCTGACCCATGTCGCCGGGATCGATGTGATCGGACGCCTTCCGCCCGGCGCTGAGTTGATGACGTATTTCACAGCGGCCGTCTCACGCAACTCCGCTCAGAGCGAGGCTGCTCTGAAGCTCCTGAAGTTTTTGACCAGCGCAGAGCATAACGCGCTTAAGCGCAGCCACGGGCTCGATCCGGTCTGAGCACTGAGTGATCGGTCAGTCGAACAGCGAGCTGCCAAGTTCCCCGAGGGTGTCGCCCAGTTCCGCCAGCGAGTCGATGGCCTCATCGGCAAGTTGCCCCAACGCTGAAGCCGGATCGCTCGCTGCGCTCGCGAGCCCGTCCGACGCGGCTTGCATGTCACCTTCCGGCTTATCGACCGGCTCTGCGGCCGCACCGGTGTGGTCTGAAGCGTTCAATCGCGAGCCCGCGGGATCCAGGAGTCCGGCGCCATCGATCTGTGCGCCACCAAGATTTCGCAGGCCCTCGTCGATGCGCGCGAGAACGGCGTCCAACGCGTCGCTACGCATCAGGGCGAGCGCGGCCTCCGCTGTCACCACGCCAAGAAAAACGCCCAATGCAAGCTTCAGGGTGGTTTGACTCCCGGCGGCCGCGCGCAGGCGCTCGAACCAACCCGCCCGGTCCCGGCTGATGGCGGCCATTGACCGCACTGACTGTCCGTCGCCGCTTTGTTCGACGAAACGTTCGGCGGCGTTTCGCCTTTGCATCAGATCGATGTTCGACACCGGCACCGAACGCAGAGTCAGAGTCTCACTAGCCATGGCGACAGGCTCCTCAGGGTTGCACGGCAGGAAACGAAATCAGTCCGGCATGTTGCGCAATCCGCCACGCGCCGCGCGCCGCGAGCGCAGGCGGCGCAACAACCGTATCGAATCCGGCGAGCGCTGCGGCGCGCCCGTAGCGATCGCAAAGCAGTGCCTCGCCGACCAGCCGTAGCGGTATCCTGGGGACGCGCGCTGGGCGATCGTTTATCGGCTGCAGGCCAAAGCAACGCCGCGCGGCGCCGAACTCCGCTCCGATAAGCAGCCCGGAGAGATAGTCTGCCAGTCCGTCCGCAGGCAGTCGCTGCGTCAATCCTGCGGTACGGACAGAAAATATCAGCCGCCCCATCTGTTCCGGCGCTTCGAATCCGCGTCTGACCCCCAGGTCGAAGCTGTCCGCAGAAAAGGGACCCTGCTGCATCAGCCGGCCCAGGATGGAATGGGAACACAAGACCGAAAACATCTCGCCGGTCATCCAGGTGCGGAATCCCACGATACTGCCGCCCGCAGCACAGTTCACCCATTTTGAATGAGTGCCTGGGAGGATCACAATGCCTGGGCCTCCCGGCGAGTCGCCCCATATCTGGGTTTCTTCACCTCGCATCACATCGTCCACCCCGGCCTCGTCGACGTGATGAATACCCGGTACGAGCCAAACCGTCATCCCGTTAGTCATGCGAACCGGCGCGAGAGCCCGCGCGGCCTCGGCAGGCCCCGCTGGGGTCCGCAGATAGGGCGTCTCGCGCCATCCTTGGCGGCTGCCTATCATGCCGCTTGCGAGCAGGACCGTGTTCGCCGTCATCCAGTCATGGCAGAGACGCATGAGAGCGTGTTCGAATCCTTGATCCTGGATCTGCAAGATACCGCTCTGCGCGCTGCGGGTCTCCGAAATTTCCTGCCCGGTGGCAAAGAGACAGGCCCGCAGGTTGGTCGTCCCCCAGTCAAGAGCGATCAGACGGTGGTTCATGGATGTCCCGCTCAGAACTCGAGACTATCGATCAGCCGCGTCGTTCCGAGCCGCGCCGCGGCTAGAACCACCAGGGGATCGTCCGGCGACTGGGGTGCCCGCAGATCCGAGCGCCGGCGCACACTGATGTAATCGGGTTCCCAACCACGCAGCTTGAGCGCTGTTCGAGCCTCTTGCGCCGAAGCGGCGAGGCTCTCCACGGAACGGCTTGGCCTAGCGCTGTGACGCGTCGCGATCTGCTGCAGCCCGCGAAAGAGCATTGGCGCCTCCTGCCTCTCAGTCGCGCTGAGATAGCTGTTGCGCGAGGAAAGCGCCAGTCCGTCGGAAGCCCGGCTGACCGGGGCTCCCACAATCGTCACCGGCAGGCTCATCTGTCGCACAAGGCTCTCCATGATCAGCCATTGCTGATAGTCTTTTTTCCCGAACACGGCGACTCGGGGTTGGACAATATTGAAAAGCTTGTGCACCACAGTCGATACACCGGTGAAAAATCCGGGCCGGAACTGTCCTTCCAGAATATCGGCGAGTTCTGGATCCGGCGTTACTCTGAACGCTTGCGGCTCGGGGTAGAGTTCACGCTCATCGGGTGCGAAAGCGATATCACAGCCGGATGCGTCCAGCCCCGCGAGATCTTGCGTCAGCGTGCGCGGATAGCGGCCGAAGTCCTCGCTCGGGGCGAACTGCAGGCGATTGACGAAAATGCTCGCGACCACGCAGTCG
>CAZZKA010000096.1:0-11954 GCA_964654745.1 uncultured Bordetella sp.
CTGTAGCAGTTCCGGCCCGCGCGAGCGCAGGCCCGAGACGATGGCGCGAATGGCTCGCGCCCGCTCGAGAATCAGGCTGGTCAACCGGGCCCCTTCACGTGAACGGTGCGCAATGAGCGCGTCGATCGCGTCGCTGCCGGCCGCGAGGACCTCGCTGCTCAGCGCATCAGCCTGATCGGGCTCGGCTAGCACGCCTGGCCAGCGCAGCACGTCAGCAACCGAAGGGGCGCAAGCATCGGGAATCTGGGCGCGCACCTGATCGGCGAGCAATGCCAGGTGCGCGACCGCAATGGTATCGAGGGCAGGGGCTTGGGTCGACGACGAAGCCGCGCGAACGCTGATCCGGCATTCGACTTTCCCCCTTTGGATTGCGGCAACCAATCGTTCGCGCAGTGTCCATTCGACCTGACGCAAGTCATCGTGGACGCGGAAGCTCAGATCGAGAAATCGCGAATTGACGCTTCGCAGTTCGACGCGAACGGAGCCCGCCGTGCACTCTCGGTTGATGGCCGAAAACCCGGTCATGCTCTGAATCGGACGGCTGTCGCCGGTCGGCTTGCTCAAGTCGGAGGACCGTTCTGATAACCTCGGAGGAATCGTCATTGTAAGGAAATCCTGATCAGGTGCGCGCCGCGCCCGAAAGTGCCGTCCAATTGCCGGTGCGCGGGTGCTCCTGGCGGGAGGAGATGTCACCATGTCAGACCGATCTGAGGGGCGCGCGCAGGCCGCCTTGCGCACCATCCGCATCACCCGTGGATTTACTCGCCACGCCGAGGGTTCGGTACTGATCGAATGTGGCGATACCCGCGTGCTCTGCACGGCCAGCGTCGAAGAAAAGGTACCGGGTTTCTTGAGGGGGGCGGGACAGGGCTGGCTCACCGCTGAGTACGGAATGTTGCCGAGGGCGACCCATACCCGGGGCGATCGCGAGGCTGCGCGCGGTAAGCAGAGCGGGCGTACCCAGGAGATCCAGCGGCTGATCGGCCGCAGCTTGCGGTCGGTCTTCGACCTGGAGGCGCTCGGTGAACGGACCATTACCCTCGATTGCGATGTCCTGCAGGCCGACGGCGGGACGCGTTGTGCGTCGATCACCGGCGCTTTCGTCGCGGCATGCGATGCTGTGGCGAGCCTTATGCACAAGGGGTCCATTGCGCGCTCTCCGGTACGCGATCTGGTGGCAGCGGTGTCGGTAGGCATGGTGCGCGGCCGTGCGGTGCTCGACCTAGACTATGCTGAAGACTCGGGATGCGACACCGATCTCAACGTTGTGATGACCGGAAGCGGGGGATTTGTCGAGGTCCAGGGGACGGCTGAGGGCTCGCCGTTTTCGCGAGCTGAGTTCGACACCTTGCTGGGGCTTGCGTCGGGTGGGATCGAGGAACTTGTGCGCAGGCAGCGCGAGGCGATGGGAGCTAACCATCTGGCCTTGTCCCGATGAAAGCCGCGATCGAATCCCGGGGCACGGGCGTTGCAACCTCAGGCGGCGGCTCGGCTGCCAGGCTGGTAATTGCCAGCAGCAATGCTGGCAAGCTCAGGGAGTTTGCTGCCCTCCTCGCGCCGCTTGGTATCGACGTATGCGCGCAGGGCAGTCTCGGCGTCGAGGATGCCGATGAGCCGCATCTGACCTTTGTCGAAAATGCTCTCGCCAAGGCCCGGCACGCGGCGGCCAGGACCGGACTGCCTGCGCTCGCGGATGATTCCGGCATCTGTGTGGTTGCGCTCGATGGCCGGCCCGGCGTGCACTCCGCGCGCTTCGCGGCGCTGCCCGACGGTAGCCGGTCGGACGCCGCGAACAACGCCAAGCTGCTTGAGGAACTGACAGGGCATGGCGACCGGCGCGCGAGTTATGTCTGCGTCCTCGCACTGGTCCGGCACAAGAAAGACCCTGCACCGCTGATCGCCCAGGCTGCCTGGCACGGGGAGGTCACCACGGCACCGCGCGGGGCGGGCGGCTTCGGCTATGACCCTTATTTCTGGCTGCCTGACCTGGGTTGCACCGCCGCGGAACTCGACCCCGAGAAAAAGAACGCGGTCAGCCACCGCGGCCGCGCGCTAAGGGTGCTGCTCGAGGCTTTGAGCGAGCAGGGTGGGCTGGTCCGTCCATCGGCCGGTACCGTGGCCGCAAGTCGGCAAAGCCCCGCCCGCCCGGCGGGCGCGGCGGGCCGATGACCGCTGTCCCGCTTCGCTGGGCCGGGCCGGTGAGGCCCGGTGCGGAAAGCGGTCCGAAGGAATCGCCGCCTCTCTCTATCTACGTTCACCTGCCGTGGTGCCTGCGCAAATGCCCCTATTGCGACTTCAATTCACATGAGTGGCGGGAAGGGGCGCGCACGGTTCCGGAGGAGGCCTATCTGGATGCTCTGCAGGCCGATCTCGAATCGTCGCTACCGTCGATCTGGGGGCGCAGCGTCCAGACGGTGTTCATCGGCGGAGGCACGCCCAGTCTTTTTTCAGCGCAGTCTGTCGCCCGGTTGCTTGCGCTCATTCGCTCGCGGGTACGGCTTGCGCCCGATGCTGAAATCACGCTTGAAGCGAATCCGGGAACCTTTGAGGTAGAGCGTTTCACGGGCTATCGCGATGCTGGTGTCACGCGCCTTTCGATTGGTGTGCAGAGTTTTTCGGATCGGGCCCTCGCTGCCATCGGCCGCGTGCACGATGCGACGCAAGCCCGGGCCGCGGTGGACCTGGCGCGCCGCGTGTTCGAATCTTTCAATGTTGATCTGATGTACGCGTTACCCGGGCAATCGCTTGAAGATCTCCAGGCCGATCTCGATGAGGCGATCGGGCGAGGCGCGCCCCACCTTTCCTGCTATCACCTGACCCTCGAGCCCGGCACCGCGTTCGCCAAGCGGCCTCCCGTCTTGCCTGATGATGATCTTGCTGCGGATATGCAGGGGGCGGTCGAGGCCGCATGCTTGCGAGCCGGACTGCGGCGGTACGAGATCTCGGCCTTCGCCTTGCCGGGACATCGCTGCCGGCACAACTTGAACTACTGGGAATTCGGCGACTACCTTGGAATCGGCGCGGGAGCCCACGGTAAGCTGTCGTTTTCGAGGCGAATCGTCAGGCAATCGCGTCTGCGTCACCCGTTGCGGTACATGGAAGCGCTTGCCGGCGCCTCAAACGGGCTCGACGCCGGGCCGCCGGATCCGGCCGATGCGGCCATGATCGCCGCGGCTTGGATGGAGGAGGTCCGTAGTGTTGGAGCGCAAGACCTTCCCTTTGAATTCATGCTCAATGCCCTGCGGCTGACCGAGGGCGTACCGGTATCAAGCTTCGCAAATCGCACTGGGCTGACGGAGATGGCGATTGCTCCGGCGCGGTTGCGCGCCGAGGCTCGGTCCCTGCTCGTCGCGGACGATCCCGCCCGGCTCCGGCCGACGGAGCTGGGGCTGCGGTTTCTGAGCGACCTTCAGGGAATGTTTCTCCCCGGCTGAGCCGCGCCAGCGGGCCTCGCCGCGCACCGTTCAGGCCGACATGCCATTTCGCACTCTATCGGTGCAAAAATGAGCTGAACACCAAATCAGGGCATAATCTGCCCCCGCCCCCTCGTTATTGCACCAGTTATGTGCACAGCACGTGTCGTTTGAATGGCATAAATGCTGCTATTTGGGGTGCAGAGACTTTTCAGCGCCGCCGCGACCGCGCGTCGGTGATCCTCTCAATCTGCCCACAGGAGTGTTTCAGCATGGCATCGGCCAAAGACGTGATGAAGATGATTGCGGACAACGAGGTCAAATTTATTGACCTGCGTTTTACTGACACTCGCGGCAAGGAGCAGCACGTTTCCGTTCCGAAGTCGGCGTTCGAAGAGGACAAGTTCTCTGCCGGCCATGCTTTCGACGGCTCCTCCATCGCCGGATGGAAAGGTATCGAGGCGTCGGACATGCTGCTGATGCCCGATCCGGGTTCGGCGCAGATGGATCCGTTTCGTGAAGAGTCAACGCTGATCCTTACCTGTGACGTGATCGAACCGTCCGACGGCAAGGGCTATTCGCGTGACCCGCGTTCGATCGCCAAGCGCGCCGAGGCTTACCTCAAGTCGACCGGACTAGGCGACACCGCGTACTTTGGCCCCGAGCCGGAATTCTTTGTATTTGACTCGGTCACCTGGAATGTGGACATGTCGGGTTGCTTCGTCAAGATCAACTCCGAGGAGGCCTCCTGGTCCTCCGGTAAGGAATACGAGGGTGGCAACCTCGCTCATCGGCCTGCGGTCAAGGGCGGTTATTTCCCAGTTCCCCCGGTGGATTCATTTCAGGACATGCGATCGGAGATGTGCCTGATTCTGGAGCAGATGGGTGTTCCCGTCGAAGTTCATCACCACGAAGTCGCTGGCGCCGGACAGTCCGAGATCGGCACCAAGTTCGCGACGCTGGTCAAGCGAGCCGACTGGACTCAACTTTTGAAGTATGTGGTCATGAATGTGGCACACAGCTACGGCAAGACCGCGACCTTCATGCCCAAGCCAGTGGTGGGTGACAATGGTTCGGGTATGCATGTGCACCAGTCGGTATGGAAAGACGGCAACAACCTCTTTGCGGGCGACAAATACGCGGGTCTTTCCGACTTTGCTCTCTACTATATTGGCGGCATCATCAAGCACGCTCGCGCACTGAATGCGATCACCAATCCCGGCACCAACTCGTATAAGCGCCTGGTCCCTGGTTTCGAAGCACCGGTCAAACTCGCCTACTCGGCCCGCAATCGTTCGGCATCGATCCGTATCCCTTACGTGGCGAGTCCTAAGGGCCGCCGTATCGAGGTTCGCTTCCCCGATCCGACTGCAAATTCCTACCTGGCCTTTTCTGCGATGTTGATGGCAGGCCTCGACGGCGTGCAAAACAAGATTCACCCGGGCGAGGCCGCTGACAAAAATCTGTACGACCTGCCGCCCGAAGAAGATGCAAAGATCCCGACCGTGTGCTCGTCGCTTGATATGGCTCTGGAGCATCTCGACAAGGGTCGTGAGTTTCTCACTCGCGGCGGGGTCTTCAGTAACGACATGATCGATTCGTACATCGCGCTCAAGATGGAGGAAGTTACGCGGTTCCGCATGACCACTCATCCGGTTGAGTTCGACATGTATTACTCGCTCTAAACGGGTATGGACTGCGCGAACTCCTCTCCGGTGGTCGCGCGGTCTTCGCAGCGCTGATACGGGGCGGATTTCCGCCCCGTTTTTTATCTGACGCAGGCTCCTTCGTTGAACGACTCCCTTTCAGTGCCTCTTGCCTTGACCTCGCGCACCATGGCCCCAGCAGAAGACCTCCACGCACGCCTTCGCGGTCTGGATCTGCTCGCGACGGCGGTTGTGGTTCTGGACTCGCAAGGGCGGGTGGTGAAGCTCAACTCGGCGGCTGAGGCGCTGTTCGAACTGTCTAGCCGAATGATGGTCGGCCATTCGTTTGCGCGCGCCTTCAGCGACGGTCAGCCGATCGAGGCGCTATTGCGAGAGGCTCTCGCGCACGCCTACGAGGAAAAAAGAACCGATGTCGTGCTCGAGCGTCCCGGAAAAGAGGCACTTTCGCTGTGGACGCTCGCGAGCCAACTCAATCCATCAATCGGGGCGCTGCTGCTTGAGTTTCGCGAGCACGACAAGCGCAAGCGAGTCGACAGGGAAGAGCGCCTGATCGACTCCGCGCAGGCCAATCGCGAGCTTGTGCGCAACCTGGCTCACGAGATCAAGAACCCCCTCGGAGGGATTCGCGGGGCAGCGCAATTGCTTCAGTCCGAACTCGATTCAGCGGATCTGCGTGAGTACACCGAGGTGATCATCAAGGAGGCGGATCGGCTCCAGGACCTGGTTGACCGGCTGCTCGCGCCGCACCGAAAGGCGAGGGTGCTGGCAGAGGTCAACATCCATGAGGTCTGCGAGCATGTGCGGTCTTTGCTGCTCGCGGAATATCCACGCGGTCTGGCGATCATTCGCGACTACGACATCAGCATTCCCGATTTGACAGGTGACCGTGAACAGTTGGTTCAGGTCCTGCTGAATCTGGTTCGCAATGCGGCGCAGGCGTTACAGGGAAGGGGACGTATCGAACTGCGTACCCGGATTGCGCGTCAAGTCGTCATCGCCAAGCAGCTGTCAAAGCTGGCACTCGATTTGCATGTGATTGACGACGGTCCAGGTATCCCGGAGGAGTTGCGCGAGCGCATCTTCTTTCCGCTGGTGTCCGGTCGTGATGGGGGTACGGGCTTGGGTCTTACGCTGGCGCAAACCTTCGTGCAGCAGCACGGTGGGCTAATAGAGTGCATCAGCCGACCTGGCCGTACCGAGTTTCGCATCCTTCTGCCTTTGCGGTGAGTGGTTGAACATGAGTGCAGTCTGGGTGGTTGATGACGATCAGTCGATCCGGTGGGTGCTTGAGAAGGCCCTGGGCAGGGAGGGCTTTGATGTCCGAGCCTTTGCCTCGGCGCGCGACTGCATGCGTGCCCTCTCGAGCGAAGAGCCCGATGTGCTGGTATCGGATATTCGAATGCCGGGTGAAACCGGGATCGAGTTGCTGCAGTCGGTTCGCGCCGCCCATCCGGGTATGCCGGTCATCATCATGACGGCTTTTTCTGACCTGGATAGCGCGGTATCGGCGTTTCAGGGCGGCGCTTTTGAGTACTTGCCCAAGCCCTTCGATATTCCTAAAGCCGTCGAGTTGATCCGTAGGGCTGCTGAAGAGTCCAAGCGCGACCAGGGCGGCGTCGAGTTTGCAGAGCCGGGTGTTGACATTCTTGGACAAGCCCCCGCGATGCAGGAGGTCTTTCGAGCGATCGGGCGACTCTCCCAATCGAATGTGACCGTCCTGATCACCGGCGAGTCCGGGACGGGTAAAGAACTCGTTGCCCGTGCGCTGCATCGCCACAGCCCGCGCGCGGATCGTGTTTTTGTGGCGCTCAATACCGCTGCTATTCCGCGCGACCTGCTCGAATCGGAGTTGTTCGGTCATGAGCGGGGCGCCTTTACCGGCGCGCAGCAGATGCGGCGTGGTCGGTTCGAACAGGCTGAGGGCGGTACGCTTTTCCTCGACGAAATCGGCGACATGCCCGCCGAATTGCAGACCCGCCTGCTGCGAGTCCTCTCCGACGGCCACTTCTATCGCGTCGGTGGGCACCAGCCCCTCAAGGCTAATGTCCGAGTGATTGCGGCGACGCACCAGAATCTTGAGGAGCGGGTGAGGCAAGGGCTATTCCGCGAGGATCTGTTCCACCGACTCAATGTGATCCGCTTGCGGCTTCCGGCCCTGCGCGAGCGCGCTGAAGATGTGCCCCTGCTGATACGCCACTTTCTCGCTCAGAGCGCGCGTGAACTTGGAGGCGAGTCCAAACGCGCCAGCGATGACGCGATGCGCGTCATGAGCGGTTTTCCCTGGCCTGGCAATGTGCGCCAACTCGAAAATGTCTGTCGATGGCTCACGGTGATGGCACCGGCGCAGGTGATCGAGGTCAAAGACCTTCCGCCCGAAGTACGAGGTATCCCGGAGGCTCCGGTCGGATTTGCACCTTCCGCCAACGCAGCAATGGCATCGCTCCATCCGTCCGGCATGGCCGTGCCCGAATCGACGCCAGCCTTTGTATCTGAGGCACTGCCTTTTGGCGGAGTGGGGGCGGGCCCCGGGGTGACGCGCATCGCGCAACCGGCCTCTGTCTTTCCGGCGGTGGTGGGCGACGCGGCAACTGCTGTCGCGCTGTCTGCTGAGCAGCATCCTCCATCGGTAATGGGCGCGCTGTCAGTGGAGGGGTCGACCTGCCCGCAGTGGGTGTCCATGCTCGAAAAAGACGTTTCCGCGAGGCTTGCAGCGCAATCGGCGACGCAGCGGCTGCAGGGAGACAGCGAGTTGATGGATCAACTGACAAGATTCTTCGAAGCTGCAGTGATACGTACGGCCTTGCGGCATACCCGCGGGCGTCGGATCGACGCGGCATTGCGCCTTGGAATCGGCCGCAACACGATTACGCGCAAGGTTCAGGAACTCAAACTGGACGAGGCACCAGAGCATTCCTGAGTGCAGAACAACCAGCCCGCGGCGGTCTGCGGGCTCGCGTCAAACGCATCAGGAGATATCGAGCTCGGCGATCACCGGTGCGTGGTCAGATGGCTGCTCAAGTTTGCGAGGCTCGCGGTCTACCCGGCATCCGCGAAGGCGTTGAGCTGCCGTCGAATCAACCAGAATATGGTCTATCCGCAATCCGGCGTTCCGTCGAAAGCCGAGTTGGCGGTAATCCCACCAGCTGAAGGTCTTGGGCGCCTGCTCGAACTGACGGAAGGCGTCGACCAGCCCCGCGTCGATCAGTCGCTTGAACCGTTCTCTCTCAGGGGCTGAGCAAAGTACCTGACCTGCCCAGGCTGCGGGGTCGTGCACGTCCGCATCGGCCGGCGCGATATTGAAGTCCCCCAACAGCGCGAATCGCGGGTCAGCGGCTTGGGTACACGACGCTACGATCTGCGGACCGAGCCAGTCGATGAGCGCATCGATCCAGCGTAGCTTGTAGGCGTATTTGTCGCTTTCGACCGCCTGACCATTGGGGAAATAAGCGCATACGACACGCACCCCGGCAACAGTCGCGCTGATCAGTCTCTTCTGCTCGTCCGGGAACAGAGGGTTGCCGATCTGTACGCCCTGCGGATCGCCAACCGTGCCCCTTCGTGAAAGTATCGCAACGCCGTTGTAGGTCGGCTGCCCGCTGAACGCTACCGCGTAGCCAGCCTCCTCGATCGCCGCGACCGGAAACTTGTCATCGGTAAGCTTGGTTTCCTGCAGTCCGAGCACGTCGACGGGATTGGCCTTCAACCAGTCGAGCACCTGGGGTAGCCTGACCTTGAGCGAGTTGACGTTCCAGGTGGCAAGTAGCATTGGCGTGGCTCGGGGTGGCTTTACACAGTGGCGTCGGCCATGCCGCTATGTCGAAGCAGAGCTTCGGGGCTGGGCTCACGGCCGCGAAACGCGCGGAAAGAATCAATGGCCGGTCGACTGCCGCCCCGTTCGAGAATCTCCCGCAGGAACCGCTGACCGACCTGACCCAATTCAGCGGGTCGGGCGGCGACTTCTTCAAAGGCGGCATAACAGTCGGCCGACAGGACCTCGGCCCATTTGTAGCTGTAGTAGCCTGCCGCATAGCCCCCTGCAAAAATATGCGAAAAGCTGTTTTGAAAGCGATTGTAGTCAGGCGGGATGAGAACAGCGATCTCCCGGCGGACTTCGTCGAGAAGCGCCTGGACCTCGTTTGCCGATGCTAGCGCCGGGACGCTCTGGTGTAATCGCATGTCGAAGAGCGAAAACTCGATTTGTCGCAGGGTCTGCAGTCCCGCTTGAAAATTGCGCGCGGCGAGCATCCGGTCAAACAGTTCGCGAGGAAGCGGCTCTCCGGTTTCAACATGCGCGCTCATGTTGCGGACCACATCCCACTCCCAACAGAAGTTCTCCATGAACTGGCTGGGCAACTCCACAGCGTCCCATTCGACGCCGTTGATACCCGATACCGCGAGTTCGTCGACGCGTGTGAGCAGGTGATGCATGCCGTGCCCGCATTCGTGAAAGAGCGTAATCACATCATCGTGGGTCAGGGTCGCCGGACGATCACCCACCGGTGGCTGGAAATTGCAAATCAGGTAAGCGATCGGTGTCTGGATGCGTTCGCCTACACGCTTGCGGCCACGGGCGTCATCCATCCATGCACCGCCCCGCTTGTTGGCGCGGGCATGGAGATCAACATAAAACTGCCCGACCAGTTGCCCGGCTCGTTCGACCCGGAAGAGTTTTACCTCGGGATCCCAGCGTTGGTAGGTTTCCGGTTGCGGCACGATGCGAAGCCCGAAAAGCTGCTCGATGAGCCGGAACATTCCTTCGAGCACGCGCGGGGCCTGGAAATACTGTTTGACTTGCTGCTCTGAGAAAGAATAGCTCGCTTCCTTGAGTTGCTCGCTTGCCCATGCAATGTCCCAGGCGGCCAGAGATGCCATGCCGAAGGTATCGCGGGCGAATGAGCGCAACTGATCGAGATCCCGCTCGGCGTAGCGACGGGCGCGGCCCGCCAGGTCGCGAAGAAAGGAGGTCACCTCCTCAGGGGAGCGCGCCATCTTGGGCTCAAGCGATACCTGCGCGAAATGCGGGAAGCCAAGCAGCGCGGCTTCCTCCTGTCTGAGCGACAGGATCTCGGTGATCAGGGATGCGTTATCAAGCTCAGGCCGACTGAACTCGGAGGCGCGAGTGACGTAGGCGCGATACATCTGCTCGCGCATCCCCCGGTCTTCGGCGTATTGCATGACCGGCAGATACGAGGGCATCCGGAGGGTGAACTTCCAACCAGCTTTGTCCTCGGCGGCTGCCTCCGCACGGGCGGCGTCTCGAACATCCTGCGGGATCCCGGCAAGTTTCGCCTCGTCCTCTATGAAGAGGCTAAAGGCGTTCGTGGCGTCCAAAAGATTCTCGGAAAATTTTTGAGACAGAGCAGCCTGCCTGTCCTGAATTTCGGCGAAGCGTTCCCGGGCTGGCGAGACCAGTTCCGCACCGCCCAGTCGAAAATCGCGCAGCGCATTATCCAAAATTCGCTGACGCGCAGCCGGCAGTTGGGCGAACTCGGGCGCCGCCCGCAGTGCCTGGTAGCGAGCGAAGAGCCGCGTGTCCTGGCCGAGCTCGGTCCAGAACTGCGTGACTTTGGGAAGCTCGGCGTTGTACGCATCGCGAAGCTCCGTCGAATCCGCAACGGAGTTGAGATGGCCCACTACGCCCCAGGCACGGGACAGCCGCTCTGTCGCCGCCTCGAGCGGCTCGACGATGGTCTCCCAGCTCACGTGCCGGTCGGGTGAGCACACTGCCTCGAGCGCGGCCCGCGCTTCGCCCAGTAAGGCATCGATCGCCGGGGCGACATGTTCAGGCCGGAAGTCGCCGTAGCGCGGAAGATCGGAGAAATCGAGAAGAGGATTGTCCTGCATGGGGGGCATCGCGGAAGATCCGAAGAGAAGGGCTGAGCTGCGCCGGTAAGCGCAGCTCGCGGGCGCTCAGCCGCGCTCCGCAGCCTCGAGCGTGTTGACCAACAGCATAGCGCGAGTCATCGGTCCGACGCCTCCCGGTACCGGGGTTATCCATCCGGCGACTTTTTCAGCGCTTTGGAAATGGACATCCCCGCACAGTCGGCCTTGTGCGTCGCGGTTCATACCGACATCGATCACGACCGCGCCGGGCTTGATCATATCGCCGGTGATCATGTCGGCTTTACCGACCGCAGCGATCAGCACATCGGCCCGACGAGTGTGCGCCGCGAGGTCGCGCGTTCGGCTGTGGCAGACGGTGACCGTCGCATCGGCCTGCAGCAGCAGCATCGCCTGGGGTTTGCCTACGATATTGCTGCGGCCGACGACGACCGCTTCGGCGCCCCTCAGAGGGATCGCAGCGTGTTCGAGAATCTTCATCACGCCAAACGGCGTGCAAGGAAGAAACCCGGGTTGACCGGTCATCAGCGCGCCCGCGCTCGCGACGTGAAAGCCATCCACGTCCTTCTCCGGGGCGATCGTCTCGATCACCCGTCTGGCATCGATCTGAGCAGGCAAAGGAAGTTGCACCAGGATTCCCGAGACGGCTGGGTCGTTGTTGAGCGCGTGTATTCGCGCAAGCAGGTCGGTCTCGGCGCTGTCTGCGGGCATGCGGATCAGCATCGAGCGGATCGAGGACTCTTCGCAATCCTTGACCTTATTACGCACATAGACCGAGCTGGCCGGATCCTCGCCGACCAGAATAACCGCCAGGCCCGGGGGGCGGCCTTGCGCAGAAAGCGCGGCAGCCCGGCGCGCGACATCGACCCTGATGGATCGGGCCAGTGCAGCGCCGTCGAGAATTTGTGCGGTCATGGGAGCGATCTTGAGAGCAGTTTCAGTCTAACACGTTGACTTTGTTGCAATTTGCGCGAGACCTCGATTGATACTAGAATCTTTGGCTTCGTTGGGGGTATAGCTCAGCTGGGAGAGC
>CAZZKA010000097.1:0-11895 GCA_964654745.1 uncultured Bordetella sp.
AGGCGGGTCTGGGCGCGGGCGCACCAGGAGCCAGGGTGGGGGCCGAGCGGCTCGCCCCATCGATCCGCACCGATTGCGTCCTACTCTGTCCGATGATCGCTGACAAGTTTGGCTCGGTAATGTCGTAGTTTAAGGCGTCAGACGCGGATTGCGCCGGCTTGAGCAAGTGGCGCCGGCGTGTCTGACATCGGGTCGTCGATCTTGTGGGCGCGTTGAACCAACGCAGCAAGCTCACTTCGCGCAAGGAGGATCCGCCCCAAGAAAGAAAATAACTGCTGGTTTGACGCCGCGGCGGCACTCAGCCTCGACTCGAGCAGAAGCATTCCGCTGTCTGGATGCATCACAAGAAACATCCCCGCGCCGAGCACCCTGGCATCATTCAGACCGAGCGCGATTTTGAGCCGGGGCAGACACTCAGCAGGCTCGTCGTCAAGATAAGCGACTGGGGTAACCATACTGACTATCTCTCGCCAGGGCGATGGCGATACGGTTAGGGCCCATTCGGCATCGGCAGGTGCAATGACCAAGCCGACGGCGTCGGCCTCGCGATGCACATGCCCGGCCCATGACGGGTCAGCCAGCAGGACAGCGGCAACCCGACTGATCAGCGGCGCATGATCCGCCGATTGGCCGTCTTCGATTCCTACCGCCGAAGCGTCAAGAACCGCCGGATCGTCGGGCGAGTGAAGTGCCAGTCGGAGCTTTTGCAAGTTCGCCTCAGTGACCGGCCCCGCGTCCGCCCCGCCGTCGACCTGCAGCCAGAGTCCCTGCTCCGGCGAGAGAAAGATCCTTGCGGCCTGAGGCAGTTCGCCCGAGCCCGTCATGAGCAGCGCTCGAGATGCTACCCGCTGCGCCTGCTCCGGCGCGAGATCCAGCCAGTCGGAACCCAGGAGGGAGAAGAATTGCATCGGTAAAAGCTCTACGCCGATGAAAAGACTCGACGAGTTTAACAGTCGCCCTGGACGCCGGCGGCCAGATCGGACAACCTGCGTCCGGCTCGCGCAAATTACCTGAGCGGTTGTGTGAACTGCAGCATGATTCCGTTGAAACCGAGCAGATTCACCTGGACCTGCTGGCGGCTGTCAAACTCCCAGCCCATCGCCGGGACGAAACCGGGCGAAAAACCGTTGTGGTTGAACGGAACCTGGTCCTTGTACTTTCCCGTGTAACCGTAGAGCAGCCCGGCGGTCCACTTGACGTAGAGTTGCGGCGTGTCCATGACCCCCCGGTACACCTGTCCCCAGGGGAACAGGTAAACGCTGGGTTGACCGAACGAATTGCTGAACAGTGCCGCTCCCGCGAGCGCGCCATTGGCCCGCTCGCGGTCGTATCCCAGCAAAAGTACATTCTTATGTTCATCGCTGGGACGGAAATGCAGGGTGTAGGGGGAAATGAGGAGATAGGAGCGATCCCCGGGTTTTGAGCTAAGGTCGAATCCGTCGCGCCAGTCCCATCCGGCGCCCACGGCCGGAGCTGCGCTAAAAAGCGCTGTCAGGCATAGCATCAGGGTTCGAAACGTCTTTGCAAATGGCATCTTCATCGCGTCTGCTGGAAAAAGGGGAAGGGAGAGCCGAAACTAAGCCTCTGGGGCGTACCTGAATCGCGGCAAACGGTACCATCTGGCACACTGACTATCAACCGAATCGGGTCGGTGTAACGGCTTTGGGCCCTGCCGCGTGGCAGCCACCATTCCGGCGCCGGTCTGCACACAGTCGACGAGCAGCCCTCCCATGAGTGCGTCATTGAAGCGGCGGATTGACGGAACGATGAGTGCTCCCGCAGCTGCTCGCATGTTCTACCTCACGCTCGGCATCACCACGGTCATCAAATTCTGGCTGGCCGCAGCGATCCCCCTTACTGGCGATGAAGCGTACTTTTGGCTTTGGGGTCAGTACCCGTCTTGGGGTGGGTTCTACGATCACCCGCCCATGGTCGGATGGTGGCTTTGGGCGCTTGACAAGATGTTCCATGCGCCCTGGGCCTTGCGACTTCCGGCAATCCTGCTTTGGATCCTGATTGCATGCGGGATGATGGATCTCCTGCGTCGTCTCGCGCCCGACGATCCTGCAAAGCCGTGGTGTCTGGGTAGCCTGTTCCTCGCCCTCCCATTCACCTGGGCTTTCAATCTGATCGCGACCGATACCCCGCTCATTCTTTTCGTTTTCTTCTCCGGCTACGCCTTCATACGCGGTGAGCACTCCGGCCGCCTCGCATGGCATGCCCTGGCGGGCATCCTGCTTGGTCTGGCGCTACTTTCAAAATACTTCGCCGGGATGCTCGCGATCGCCTTTGCTGTTTATCTTGTTACCAGGGGGCCCTCAGGATGGAGCCGGCTGATCCTGATCGCGGTCTGCGCGAGCCCGTTCATGATTCTCAATCTGGTATGGAACGCCTATCACTGTTGGGACAATTTTCTGTTCAACCTGTTCAACCGAAACGAAGACTCGCAAATCGGCATCAAGCTCCTGTTGCTCTACGTTGGGATGATGCTCTACCTGGTCACTCCGTGGGTGGCGTGGCGTCTGGCTCGCCGCGGGCTCTGGCAGCAGAACGGTGCCCTCCTAGCGATATTTGCAGTGCCCCTGGGTCTGTTCTTCGCTATTTCGTTATTCAAGACGGTAGGTCTGCACTGGGTGATGGCCTTTCTGCCTTTCCTGTTTATCTGGGCGTCGCTGACGCTCGATACGCGAGCGCTGCTCGCCGACCGACGCTTGACCTTGTGGTTCGGTGTTCCGCACATCATCCTGCTTGGTTTACTCGCGCATCTTCCCGCATCTTTTCTCCCACTCGGAAAATTTCATACCGATATCACTGCCCATCGGGACACCCGAACGCTCTTTGAACAGTTTGTCGCTGATCTGCCAGCGGGTAACGCCTTGATGAGCCCCTCCTACAGCCTTGCGTCGATGCTCTCCTATCATGGTCGAACGCATGTTTCCGTATTCGGGACTGGCAGCTACCACGGACGATTCGATGACTCGCTGACCGATTTTTCCTCGTACGATGGAAAATCAATCCGCATCGTCAGTACGCGCAGACTGGACCCGTCCGAACTCGAGCCATTTTTTTCCGCCGTTCGCGTTAAACAGCACATCTTGAACGACGCGACATTCTGGATCGCAGACGGAGATGGTTTTCGCTTTGCCAGGTACCGGGACGAGCGTCTTCGTGCAGTTGCCACCACGTATTACCGAATGCCAGATTGGCTGCCGCTAAAGAGCTGCCGGTTTTTAGACCGCTATGGCTTCGCCCGCGAGCCGCGCTAGAGGCGATCTGCGTAAATGCCACCCACGATCAAAGCCTGGTCTTGAATGTCCAGTACTTGTGTCCCAGGTAGCTTGTGAACACCGGAAAAATCACACCCGCCGCATGTGCGATCTCTGGCGCGTAACGCGAAACTCCTATGGCCGGAAGCACCAGGTAAGCCAGCAGCATGCTGATGACCCAGGTCTGAAGGATGGCTAATCCATTGATGATGCAAAACCTGAAAGCGCTTGACCTGAAAGAGACGTCTGTTTCAGGAAAAACGAATAGTCTGGCCAGGATAAAGGCGGTCACCATGCCGGTGAGGTAGGCGAGCACTACCGCTGCAGCAAAGGTGGTCCACTCGTTATAGGCGATTCTCGAGAAGAAATTAACTATCGCAGCGATGCCTCCCGTCGCGACGAAGGCAAGGAACTGTCGAGGCATGATCCTGCCGATCAAATCGCTCAGCCGGGGCTAGGCGTCGCGAGATCCGCGCGGCTAGCATCTCTCGCAAGGCGACGACCAAACCCGATGCTCTCGGAGATGCCGCGATCCTCGGGATAGTAGTAGGAGGTATCGGCGACCCAAAGCCCCCGCACGGGCAGGGCCAGGGGCGGAAGTCTGTCAAGGTGTCCCGGCTCACAGATCGGCTGCGCGTGGCGGTATCGGCTTACCCGAACGTCGAGGAAGTCGCGTTCGGTAATCGTCGGGTTGATGGTCATGATGTAGCGTTTAACCTTGTCCACGAAGTTTTGGTCGGACTCGGCAAATTTGGCATGCTCACCGGGCATGTAGAACGGTACATAAACCACGGCGTGTTCGAGGGGGCGGAGGTTGGAGTATTCGACCAGACCTGGGATATCCATCGATGGATCGTTGATATTGAGCCAAAAATTGGCTGTCACCGGCTTCGCGAGTTTGGCTATCACGCAGACAACCGCAATATTTTTCAGCGCGTCATAACGATCCAACAGCTCCCGGGGCAGATCCGGCATCATGCGGCGGACCAGTGGAATCGGGATGGTGCTGATCACCCGGGCGAAGGTCTCTCGCCCCAGCGCGGTCTCAATTCCAGCAACTGCGCCCCCTTCGATCACGATCTTTCGAACCGGCTGTTTCAAGCGCACAACGCCGCCGCGCTGCTCAATATCTTTTTTTAATGCATTGAGCAGTGTTGAAGATCCACCTTCGAGGTAACCCAGTTTTTCCCGAAACAGATCGTAGCGGGACCTGCCGATACGTCTGATTCGACTCCATATCCACGCAGCTGAAAGCTGGTCGCTGAACTCATAAAATTTATAGTCGAACAGCCTTCGCCAAAGCACCTGCCAGGCTTCCTCGCCCACCCAACGGCGGATCCAGCCGGATGCTTCAACCCGGTCAAGCGGGGTCCAATCCCGGCGTTGCGTGCAAAGAAAAGCGTGGATGCCATACCTTAGTTTTGCAGTCAGGCTGAGCCCCTTGAACCTCAGCAGAGCAAGCGGATTTCCCCAGGGCTGGAGACGATTCTGAAACCAGTAGCCCATCCGCGTCTCGACCCAGTGCATGCACCCGCCAAGTCCGAGTTCATCAAGGACCTGAAGAAACGCTGAGTCCGAAACGCAGTGAAAGTGGTAATAGCGCTCGATTTCGAGACCCGAGAAGTCAAACGATGCGGTCATTCCACCGACGCGGTCATCCGCCTCGAAGACGACCGGCTCAAATCCGTCGCGCGCGAGCTGATAAGCGACTGCGAGCCCCATGGGCCCGGCTCCAAGGACGGCAATCCTGCGGCTTGCTGCGGGCTCTACGGTCATGGTTAAAACGACAGCGTCACGTGGCTGTAAAGAGGGTCACAGAAAGTTTCTGCGACAGCCTCGTTAAAGGGCGTCGATCGCACACCAAAAAGAGTCGGCCAGTCAATGACCTCGAACTCGTCGTTGGCCGACAGTGCTTGCAACTGCTGGGTGGTAAAGGGTGGATTGCGGTCAAAGCGCGACCAGGTCCAAAGCAGGCTGTAAAAGACCGGGTATGGAATGCGCAAGATCAGCGTTCGAGCCCTGATCGCGCCTCGGATCTCGCGAATGATGTCGATATAGTCGATCATTTCATGACCGGAAATATTGTAGATCCCCTGGGAACGGCCACTCGCAATGCTGCTGATGATGATGTCGCAGAAGTCGCCGACATACAGCGGCTGTCGGCGAAATTTTCCGTTCCCTGGAATGGGGAATATCGGAACCTTCGTCATGAAGCGCGACAACCAGCCCAGGTGTTTTCGGTCAAACCATCCGAACATCAGCGTCGGGCGGAGAATCAGCGCTGGCAGGCCGCTGCCGAGCACCATCTGCTCCTGGGCGATTTTGGTTCGGGTGTAGAAATCTTCGGCACTCGCGTTGACGACCGACGAGCTGATGTGGATCAGTTGGGTGGGCCCCGATGATTGTATTGCATCGAGGACATACCGCGTTGCGTCGAGATTGTTGCGTTCAAACTCTGATAGATCGATACCTCCGATCTGCGCCTGCAACATGACGACGGCCGTTGCACCAGAAAAATGTTGCCGCCATTCACCAGGCTGCGATAAATCGGCGTACTCGATCGTCAGTTCCGGGTGTAGACGACGCATGATATCGAGGTTGGCAGCATGTTTATCGAGTACGACAATCTTGCTGAACCCCCTCGCCTTGAGGCGAACGGTGAGGTTCTGCCCGACGAGTCCTGCGCCACCGGGGAGGATCACCTTGAAAGAATCAAAATTCATTCAGATGTCGAGCTTGTGAAAGACAAATCGGGGAAGGTGGCGGATGATCATCATGATCAGCCACCACCGTGCTGGCGCGTACACAACCGCCCTGCCCCGCCCGATCCCCGCGACGATAGCTCTCGCCACCGATTCGGGGTCGGCTAGCCCCTTGGGGGGGAGATGCCGGGTCATAGGGCTCGCGGTGGGCCCAGGCTTGATCAGCACAACCCTCGGCCCGTGGCCTGAAAAGCGATGGCTCAGCCCTTGCGCGTACCGTTCGATGAGACCTTTAGCAGAGCCGTAGACATAGTTGGACCTGCGGCCGCGGTCTCCTGCAACGGAACCGATAATTGCGAGGGTACCCCGACCCTGCTCAAGCAATAGGCCTGCAAACGCTTCGGCGAACAGTATGGGCGACAGAGCGTTGGCGGCAATAGCCTCGCGAATGAGCGCGAGGGACTGCTGGCAGGCCTGTTGGTCCGGCAAATTACCGTGGGCGATCAGTACGACATCGATCGGGGCTTCGTTTGCGATAGATTTCGCCATCTCGGCGATCTCGGTCGGGCTGTCAAAGTCAGCGAGTCGGACCGATACGGTGCTCGACGGGCTGCGAACACGAAGGTCGTCTGCGACGCGGTCGAGACGTACGCTCGAGCGGCCGATCAACACCAGATCCGAGGCGACGGTAGCCCAAAGGCGAGCGCAGTGCTCGGCTATCAGTGATGAAGCGCCGATAAGGACGATGCGTTGCCTGGCCTGAGCAGAGACTGACATTACATCCTAGCTATCCATCAACCTGCGGGACATCGACGAGGAAATACCAGGATCGCGATGCGGGAGAAATTCGGCTAGCCGCGGATACCCCGATCTGAACAGTGCAGCAGGCATCCTCGCGTCTTTTGCCATGTAAAGCCGCCCGCCAAAGTCTTCCACGATCGCGTCGAGCTCCGTCAAGAGTTTGAGCGTCTTTTCACCTGCATTGGGAAAATCAAGCGCAAGCGTAACGCCAGGCATCGGGAAACTCAGCATACCGACGGCAGGACGATCGCTAAAGGTCTTCAGTACAGCCAGGAACGATCCAGACCCCGCCTTCCTCGTAGCAGCAAGCATTGACCGAACCGCCTCCTGAGCGCCCTGGCGCGGCACAACACACTGATACTGGTAGAACCCCTGCGGTCCGTACATGAGATTCCAATCGCGAACATGGTCTAGCGGATGGTGGAACGCATCCTGGTGCTGCACGCATACGCCTCGCGATTTGTGGACATAATGATAGATTCGATTAAACAGTCTGACTGTAAGCGCGTTGACCAGCGAAACTGGCGGCTGGACTCGAATGCCGAGCGAACGGTTGCTTGGCGCCCGCCCCTCGTCAGCCGGTGTTGGTTTTGCCCGGCTGAATATTCCTCGGCCCATGGAGTCGAAACAGTCGATCCATGCGACCGTATTTTCCCAGTCAGACTCGGACTGATCGGCGAGTTCAAAAAATTCCGTAAGGCTTGCATACGGGATCGACTCCACCGTTAACCAGGCGCTGGATAAAGGAGCGAGTTGAATTTCTGCCTCGACGATGACACCCGTCAATCCGAGCCCGCCGACCGTTGCGGCAAAGAGCGCCTCGCCGGGATGGCACTCAGCGAGGGCACCGTCTGTGCGAGCCACAGAAAGTCTGAGAACGTGTTCCCCGAAAGTACCGTACCGGTGGTGGTTCTTGCCGTGTATGTCGTTGGCGATTGCCCCGCCCACTGTTACGAACTGAGTGCCTGGGACGACTGGAAGCCGCCATCCATGACGATTAACGAGGCGCTGGATATCTTTTAACAGGACGCCAGCCTCGCAGAGGATTCGTCCGGATCGGATGTCAAACTCTATAAATCGGTCCAAGCCGCGAGTCATCCATAAGGTTCCCGCCGGGTTGAGGCAGACGTCGCCATAGCTGCGACCACTGCCGTACGCTAGCCCGGGAAGCTTACCCTCGAGGCACCTGGCGACGGCGAATCGGTCGTTAAGATCGATGACCACATGGGAGGCCCTGGTCAAGCGCCCCCAGGAACTGATCTCTACCACGCCCACCCCTGCGAAGCGCCGATCAGGATCAGGGCGCTGAGTGCGCCACACATCAGGCTTGCAGGATCACGGAGTGCAAACAGAACCGGATCATCGTCCATCTGACCCCGGTGGGCCTTCATCCAGACCCAGCTTATCCAGAAAATCATGACAAGGACTGCGCACCACAGGATCTCAGGGGTCGCGTAAAGCCGCACGACAGCGTCGCTATTGAGGTACATCGCCAGCACCACGACTGCCGCATATCCTGATGCCACCCCGATGCTCATCACGAGTGGAAGGTCCGCAATCCGGTAGGCCCGGCCGATTGCGCGCTTATCGCCTTGCGCAGCGTAAGCGGTGAGTTCTGCATAGCGTTTCACGAAGGCCAGCGACAGAAAAAGAAATACCGAAAACGCTACCAGCCAGAATGAGAGGTCGAGATCGATCACGCTCGCCCCGGCAGTGATGCGTATCGTATAAAGCGCGGCAAGCAAGACACAGTCAAGCATCAGCAGTCGCTTGAGTCCCATCGAGTAAGCGACCGTCAGGCAAAAGTAGAGCGCCAGCCACGACATGAAACCGGGATTCACCCAGGAGGCAATAAGAAATGCCATCGCAAGTAAACCGGGGGCCAGTAACATGCCGGTGAGCAGCGGAAGTGTTCCCGCTGCGAATGCACGCATCCTCTTTCTCGGATGGGCTCGGTCGCTATTAAGGTCGAGCAGGTCATTACCTATATAAATCGCCGAAGCACAAAGAGAAAAAGCGCAGAACGCCAGCACCATCGTTACGGCATCGGAGGCGGACAGCATCTGGTGCGCCGCGATCGGCGCGACGAGAAGCAGCAGGTTCTTTACCCACTGGTGAAGGCGTAGAGCTGTGAAGACGGTTCCCACCGAGGGGCGCTGAGACTGAAAAATCCGCTCGACCTCGCATAGCAAACCCGCTTTCCTTGCAACGCTTTGAGGTGCGTTCACAACGATAGCTCGTCGTGCCGCGCGCCATACGTGAAGGTCATCGCGGGAATTTCCTGCGTAGTCAAAACCCTTTTCGCCGAACCGTGCCGTGAGTGCATCCGCTTTGTTCTTTGCGCTCAGGTTGCAGCGGCCGTCGCTTGACAAGACTTCATCGAAAATCCCGACGTGATTGGCCACCGCCCGGGCTATCGATTCATCCGCCGCTGTGCAGAGCACCAGACGGCGCCCTGTCGCTTTTTCTGATTTCAGCCAGTCAAGGAGAGCCTGATTCAGGGGAAGCGACGAAATCTCGAGGCTTACCGATTCTGCGATTCGGCGCTTGAGATAAGCACGTCCCTGTCGCAACCAGGCAGGGATGCGCACCGCCAGCGTCGGGCGGTCGTGAACCAGACGCAGTACCGACTCATGCAGCGAATCGGTCTGAAGCAAGGTGCCGTCCAGATCGACGACTATCGGGGCGTCGCTCAAAATGATTCTCGAGGGGCTCGATCGCATTGCTTGCAGGGAATCGAGCAGGGCCTATGTCGAGAAGAAATTCTAACGGATTCCGTAGGAAAGAATTTAGCCACAATACGCCGACAGCGCCGTCGCGATGCGTTCGATAACGGGTTGCCAGATACCAGGCTGCGGCTGCCGAAAGAGCTGCGCACTCGGATACCACGGCGAGTCCTCGCGCCTAAGCATCCAGCGAAAATCGGGAGAATACGGCAGCATGATCCATACAGGTCGCCCCAGCGCGCCAGCCAGATGCGCGACTGACGTATCTACGCTCACGACAACATCCATAAGTTGCACGAGAGCAGCGGTATCGGCGAAGTCTTTGAGGTCGTGATCATGTCGAACAACCGACGGGTGATTTTCCATCCAGGCCGTATCGCGATCGCGGATCTGCGCCTGCAGACAATGAAACTCACAATCGATGTCCAGCAACGGAGTGAGCGCCTCGACAACGAGGCTACGATTGAAATCGTTGCGGTGCGTCGGACTGCCAGACCACGCGAGACCCACCCGTCGTCGCGTGCGCGGGCCTAACTTGTGCTGCCAGACCTGCAGGTTTGATTCGGGCGCCGCCAGATAAGGCACCTCGGCAGGCAATTGATAAACCTTGCTCCTGAGCGCCAGCGGCAGGCTCATGATGGGGATTCGGGCATCGCAGTGCGGCAGTGCTTCGTCCCTCGCGATCAGCTGTAACCGTTCCACAGGAAATCGGGCCTGCATCGTCGCGATAAGGGGCAGCAGCGGCTTAGGCGTTTCCAATACAATGTCTACGCCGCGCGCGATAAGTTGCGGCAGATACCTGACAAACTGAAGAAAATCTCCAAGTCCTTGCTCGGGGTAGACGAGCAGGCTTTTTCCAGCGAGATCGTTTTCACCCAGCCACTTAGGTAAGTTGAGGTGCCGGTCGGCTTCGTTGGTCGCGGTCGACCAACGTGATTCGTATTCAGCCCATCCGCGAGCATAGTCACCAGTTAACAGCATGAGCAGCGACCGATTCCATCGAATCTCAGCATGACCTGGAAAGCGCGCCAGGCCAACATCGTAGGCCTCGCGCGCCTCGTTGAGTCGACCCGCTTCGTGGAGCGCTGCGGCACGATTACCCCAGGCTTCAGCGTAGTTCACCTGAAGCGCCAAGGCTCGGTCAAAATTAGCGATTGCCTCGTCAAATCGGCCGATCAACCGGAAAAGATTGCCGCGATTGTTATAAAGAGGTGCATAGGAGGGGTTGAGTGACTCAGCCTCGGCATAGCAGTGCAGTGCGCGGTCGAACTCGTACACCGTGTAGAGGCTCACGCCTTGATTCGCGAGAAGCTGTGCGGTCGGGCTCGCGAACTTAAGCGCGCGTTCGTAGCTTGAAATCGCATCCAGAGGCCGCTTCAGCTTGTGCAGTGCCACACCGCGGTTTTCCCAGGCTTCCGCACGACATGGATCCAGTGCGAGAGCTTCGTCATAGTCGCCGACCGCGCGCTCGAAGTCACCGAAGTTATGGTGCAAAAGCGCGCGGTTATAGAAAAGATCTGGATCTCGAAGTTCTGCCTTGACGGCGGCGTTGTAACAGTCAAGCGCCTCGGCAAGACGCCCAGCGAGGTGATGTTCCAGTCCACGTTGCTGGCTCAGACGTGCGGGTTTCTCATCGCGGTTCAGCCGAGCGCCCATGCGCTTCGGCAGTAGAGCCATCCGTTTCATCGCATACGTTTTCGGCAATGCGCCTGGTGCCAATCCCGGCCGCTCAGTGAGATAGATGGGCGCGCGCCTCGCCTATGCCATCAAAAATGACCTCAACCCGACTGCCGGGGGCGGCTGGAACGATGCCGCACCATGCCCCGGTCGTGACGATGTCGCCACGCCGCAGGCCTCCATATCTCGATGCGGCATGTTTAATCAGCCAGCGCATCGCCGCGAGAGGTTCTCCCGCTGGGTGCGTCCCGCGCGTGTCGGACCGTGTTTCTCCGTCGATCAGTAGGCGGCAGCGCTGAGCCTTCTAGTCAATCGTCCGAAGCGGTACCCTCGGACCGTGTACCAGAGCCCCATGGGTCTGTAGATCCGCCAGTTTGACGGGCCCCGCGATACGAGTGTGGTCGGCAAATCTCGAATCGATGATCTCGATCGTCACGCACATCGCCTCGATCGCCGCCTCAAGGTCCATGCGAGTCGACCCTATCGCTTCGGGTGACGGTAAATCGCGACCAATGATCAACGCCACTTCGGCCTCAACGCCGGGCCTGGGAAGCGTTGTCGCCGGGACTGCCGAGGGAGATGACAGAAGGCCCGCATCGGGCAGAGGCGCGGCACTGGCTATTCCGCTGGCGTCGGGGACGCCGAGTTTCCAAGCCCTGGGTAGCCCCCCTACGAACCAGGCGCCCATAGCGGCACAGGCGTCCTGCACCGCGTAAATTTCGT
>CAZZKA010000098.1:0-11833 GCA_964654745.1 uncultured Bordetella sp.
GCCTCGCAGCCGGAGGGACGGAGATCTGCGCCGGAATCGACCGCCTCGCAGCCGGAGGGACGGAGATCTGCGCCGGAATCGACCGCCTCGGATACCATCGGTCGATGCGCCTGACAATCGCTCCAATTGCTCTCCTCTTCGCAGCCAGCCTGGCGGGCCACGAATCTCTGGCCCAGGATATGGTCCGTATTCCTGCGGGGTCCTTCACCATGGGCAGCAACGATGGCCGCGAAGACGAGCGCCCCGCGCACACGATCACGCTGGCGAGCTTTGAAATCGATCGGCTGCAGGTCACCAATGCAGAGTTCGCACGATTCCTCGAGCGCCACGGGACCACTGATACTCAGGGGCGACGCTATTTCGACTGGGACGACAGCGATGCACGCATTCACCGCAGGGACGGAGTGTGGCGAGCCGATGCAGGCTTTGAGGATCACCCCGTCGTAGAAGCCAGCTGGCTCGGTGCGCTCGCCTTCTGTCAATCGGTTGGCAAGCGGCTCCCCACCGAAGCCGAATGGGAGAAGGCTGCACGCGGCACCGATGCCCGCCAATATCCCTGGGGCAACCAGGCGCCCACCGCGTCGCATGCGCGCTTTGCAAGCGGCTGGAACGACACTGCGCCGGTGACTGCACACACAGCGCATCCGAGCCCCTATGGCGTGGTGGGCATGGCAGGAAACGCCTGGCACTGGGTCTCAAGCGCCTATCGCCCCTATCCATATCGCGATGATGATGGTCGCGAGGATCTCGCCCCCGGACCCGTGCGTGCCACGCGCGGCGGTGGCCACGATTCGAGTGCCGAGGCCCTGCGCACGTCAGAGCGCGGTCGGACGCTTTCACGGGCACCTGCAGCGGGGCATCACAACATCGGGTTCCGGTGCGCGCGCTAGGGCTCACCTCTTCGTCCGGGTCTGATACAGCCGGCAGGGCTAACGCTCTCCCAACGACAGCGCCTCAGCGACCGGCCATATCCTCACGGCTTGCTCCGGAAAGCCCGCACCCTTGCGACGCTGGCAGACCCGATGCGCTCCGCGGCGAAGCGTGAACAGATCACTGCTTTGTCTGGTACCACCCTCGAGTCTGGTTGACCACCCGCACCACCAGGAGCATCACCGGAACCTCGATCAACACGCCGACCACAGTAGCCAGGGCTGCGCCTGAATGAAAGCCAAAGAGACTGATCGCCGCAGCCACCGCCAGTTCGAAGAAGTTGGACGCACCGATCAGAGCCGAGGGGCACGCCACGGAATGTTTCTCCCCAAGCTTTCGGTTGAGCCAATAAGCCAGCGCCGAGTTGAAGAACACCTGGATCAAGATGGGCACGGCCAGCAGAGCAATGACGAGCGGCTGCCTGAGGATGGCCTCACCCTGGAAAGCAAAGAGCAACACCAGCGTTGCCAGCAGCGCCGTGATCGACCAGGGTCCGATCTTGGCCATCGTTGCATCAAATACTTCCTGACCCTTGACCATCAATGCTCTGCGCCACAACTGAGCAAGCAGAACAGGGATGACGATATAAAGCACGACCGAAGTCACCAAAGTGGCCCACGGGACGGTAATCGCGGAGATGCCCAGGAGGAACCCCACCAGAGGCGCGAACGCAAACACCATGATCGTGTCGTTGAGCGCGACCTGCGAGAGCGTGAACAGCGGATCGCCATTGGTCAGACGGCTCCAGACAAACACCATCGCGGTGCAGGGGGCTGCCGCCAGCAGAATCAGACCTGCGATGTAGCTGTCGAGCTGGTCTGCGGGCAAAAGCGGAGCAAACCAATGGCGGATAAAAAGCCAGCCCAGAAATGCCATTGAAAACGGCTTCACCAGCCAGTTTACGAACAGGGTCACGCCGATCCCGCGTATGTGTTGGCGCACTTCCCCTAGCGCACCGAAGTCCACCTTCACGAGCATCGGGATGACCATCACCCATATCAACAGACCCACGGGCAAATTGACCTGAGCGACTTCCATAGCACCGACGGCGTGGAACACGCCGGGAAAAAACTGTCCAAGCGCAATGCCCAGCAAGATGCACAGGAAGACCCACAGCGTCAGGTAACGCTCGAAGAGGCTCATCGGAGCCTGGGCAGCCGCCTTGGCCGTGACTTCACATTGAACGCTCACGGTCAACTCTTGGCCAGGGCGCGGGCGGTTTTCTCGATGGCCATCTTGCTCAGGCTGCTCTGGGGCTGGTTCACAAAAATGTCCAGGCGCTTACGCATCATGTGCAGGGTCTGCTTGAACGCCTCTCGCTTTTTGACGTCGTCGCCGCCAGCCTCGGATGGATCGGCATAACCCCAGTGAGCGGTTGCGGGCTGGCCGGGCCAGTAGGGGCAGGCTTCACCCGCCGCGTTGTCGCAGACGGTGATCACGAGGTCCATCTTGGGGGCATCGGGCTTTGCGAACTCATCCCAGCTTTTGCTGTAGAGGCCTTCCACAGACACGCCCGCCCCGGTCAGCGTCTCGAGTGCCAGCGGATTAGGCCGCTGGTTCTCTCGTGGGCTGCTGCCTGCTGAATAAGCCTTGAAACGGCCCCGACCGAGGTGGTTCAGCAGGGCTTCTGCCAGGATACTGCGCGCTGAGTTGTGCGTGCACAGAAAGAGAACGTTTAAGGGTTTTGATTCAACGGTCATCTGGTTCTTTCAGCACCAAAAGGATTCAGAGAAAGTAGCGGCGCCACAGCAGTTAGATGTTGCACCCGTATTCGGGGCACAGCAAGCGGCAGCAAGCGCTACGGCGCCATCGAGCATCGATCGGTGCCCAAGCAAATCGAGTACTGGTCTCAAATCGGCAAAATCGCCACCGAAAACCCCGATCTGCCCTTTAGCGTGATCCGCGACATCCTGATCGCCGACCAGGAAGAGCCCGCAGATGAGTACCGGTTCGGCTGATGCGCGTCCTCGTCACCCCGACCTTCCAGCGTGTCGTCAAGAAACTGCACCGGCAGCAAAAGACCGCGCTCGACGAAGCGGTGAGAACGATCGCTAGCCGACCCGAGGTCGGAGAAACCAAAATCGGTGAGCTGGCTGGTGTGCAGGTGTACAAGCTCCGCATGGTTAAGCTGCTCTGCCTACTCGCTTACCGTGTCCTGGATAGGAGCACGATCAAACTGCTGATGGTCGGTCCGTACCAGAACTTTTGCCGGGGTCTCAAGCGCACAGAACGCTGAACCGTCGAGCGCAGTGCTGTAGAGCGATCGATCTCCGCTGCCGGCCTGTCTTGGGCGTGCGAACGGCATGCCGGCCGTGACCGCCATGAATGCGCGGACCTCTGCCAGCGCTGGGCCAGCTCGGATTGGGAGATACATCGTCCGATCACGGAGGGCCTCCCACGGGTGTTGCCAAGCCTCTATAAACCTATTGCGCGTTTCGGTGAAAGAGCCAAGTGGAGTGTGCTCAGTCAGATCCAAGAACTTTGGGGAAGCGATTGACAGATGCCACCTGGTGAGATGTCTCAAAGATATCTAACAGGAGTCAGCATGGCAGCTGCTACTGCTCAAATTGCTTTTCGCTACCGCTCGCGGGACAGTGCAACCAGCGTAATGCGCATGACTGCACGACCTGTTGGCGCGCCATGCCGCCGATACACCCGAGCGCGAGTGCCTGGTCGACCCGTCTAACCTGGAAGCGTTTCTTCGGATCCACCGAGGGCGCCTCGCCGGTGGGCACGCCGCAGGACATCGTGATCCGGAGCGGAGGGGTCAAATCTTAATATTTTTTGTGATCTTATAGATTACACAGAATATTAAAATGCATTAAAGTTTAGGCGTGATCAGACACTTTCAGCACAAAGGTCTGGAGCGGTTTTTTCCCCGTGGCGAGACCAAGGGCATCCAGGCGCAACATCAACACAGGATTCAGCGCATCCTGGATTTGCTCGACGATGCCAGCGTCCCTCAGGAATTGAAGATTCCCGGCATGTTCTTGCACCCGCTCAAGGGCGACAGGAAGGGCCAATGGGCCACAGAACTGGTTGCTTATGCAACAAACGTTTGACCTCTGGGAATTGGCGCAGCGCAACACCTACCATTCCATCAAGACGCTGCAACTCGTCTAACACCGGCCAGCTTTCAGACTTCGTTCTCCCGCAATTGCTAAACGCCGCGCACGACAGCTATGCTAAGAAGATCACTTCGCCGCGCACCCAACACAGCTGCCGCGCACTAGACCTGGCGCTACTCGACACGGCGTGACCATGTTGCAGACACTAGCAGAGCGACACGAATCGCTGATGATCACGATGATCATCATCTATTTCACTGGCACGGGACTCGTGCTCGTCTGGATATTCACGAGCGCCCGTTGCCGCCCATCTCTCCTGTCATACGACGGGGTCGTAGGTCCGTTCTTCGGTCTCCCCGCCGTCCTGTTTTCGCTGATGACCGCGCTCAATGCGGCTTCGCTGTGGGACAACTATGCAGCCGCCACGCAAGCAGTTCGGGCCGAGAGCCAGAGCCTCATAGCCATCATTTCCCTCGCAGAGTCCATACCGGACCTGCGGTCGAGCGGCTTAGCCGACCTTGCGCGAAGCTACGCGCGTTCCGTCATTGAGGATGAATGGGAAACGCTCTCGCCGGGCACAGAGCAGTCACCGATCACTCGACGGCGCTATGAGGAACTGCGCTCGGCGCTGTTCGGAGCAATCAACCACCTCGGCAATAGCGCCGAAGCAAGAACTCTGCAGACAGAATTGCTGCATACCAGCGCTGCGAGAGATAGGAGACTGGCGCACATTTCTTTCGACGTACACATTACCCGCTGGTATGCCCTGGTCGCACTCGCCTTGCTGGTTCAGGCCGCTGTCGCGTTCGTCCACATCCCCAGGCCCAGAGCGCTGAAAGCGGCGATGTGCATCGCCACACTCACCATCCTGGTCCCCCTGTGCTCCATGGCGGTAACGGTCAGCACCCCTTATCAGGGCATGGTCGCGATTTCATCCACTCCGTTTCTGACCGTTCTACGATAACGCCCCGCTCGGGCCGCAGGTAACGCGGCGCATCCAGGCGGTCGTGCAATACCCGCACTGTGGCGATCCCTCGCAGTGGCATCCATGCCGGCAATACCCATGAT
This sequence comes from uncultured Bordetella sp., assembly GCA_964654745.1. Taxonomy (GTDB): domain Bacteria; phylum Pseudomonadota; class Gammaproteobacteria; order Burkholderiales; family Burkholderiaceae_E; genus SYIM01. The sequence goes on from CAZZKA010000098.1 coordinate 5,067, forward strand.
GAGGTCAGCTTCGGGCGGCCCGATGGGGAATAGGTACTTAATGCCACCGCAGCCTCGGTGGTGGTGACGCGCATAGTGGTATTTCTGGGAAGATAGCCTTATTAGCCATTGACGACCATGGACTCAAAGCGGTGCGGCATGCGCGAAAGTACCGGGTCGCCTTCTGGACGCCCCATTGATGCATCGTATATATCCAGATCGATTCCAGGTCAGGCTCGGCGGCCGCGCCAGCCTCAGTTCATCCAGAACGGGTCACGAATACGCTGCCCGATGCCCCTCGCCGCAGCCACCAGATCGGCGTGGACCTTGCGCCTTTGTGCGGCGCTCAGATCGCGCTCCATCCAGCACAAAGCGATACCCAACATGCGCCCGTGCGGCGCTCCCACCGCAACAGCCGCCGCGCCAATGCCCCGACGGGCGGTGTCGACGAGTTCGGTCCAGCCACGCGCTCGCGATACCTGCAATTCGCGCAACAACTGAGCGCGCGTCATCGAAAAACCCAGGGGCGCATGATGGAGTCGCTCGGGCAGGCGGCTCAGCAGCTCCTGCGAATCCAGCCGCATCAGTAACGCTTTACCGATCGCGGTGACGTAGGAGGGTAGACGCGTTCCCTCCGAGACCACATAGCGCACCGGTGTCGGGCTCTCCCTCGCTCTCAGAATCAGCGTATCTAGGCCTTGCAGGCAGGCAAGATAACCGGTGGCCGGATGCCTGCCCACCAGTTCGCGCAGCCTCTCCTCGGCAGCGTCCAGTGCCAGATCATCACTTCTAAAGAGGCGCCCCAGACGCTGCAGTTCGAAGCCGGCCTCGAACCCCGCATGGCGCGCGCCGCGCTCGAGCAGTCCATGCTCGGCGAGTTCGCTGAGGAGTCTGGAGGCCGAGCTCTTGGGCAGCCCAAGCGCGAGCGCCACTTCGGTGACCTTGAGCCGCGGGCGATCCGACGAAAGGAGCGCGAGCGCACGCAAACCCTTTTCAAGGGAACTCATCGTTCTCCTCCATGGCAGGCGTGCGAGGCGGCGTCGAAGGGTATATTTTGTTCCACCTGCAGCAACTGGATTGTTTTACCTGGAACAACATTGTCGCAGGCGGGAATTGAGCGTACAAATTTCACCGACGCACATCACCATCGACTGTGCGCCCTGTCTATTCTGATATCCCTATCCGAGGAGGAGACCATGACCGATATCGCATTGCGCTCAGAACAACGCCGCCGGCTCGCAGGAGCTGCCCTGGCCGGTGCCGCGGTCGCAGGTGCCCCCTGGGTTGCGCGTGCGCAAAGCCCGCGCGTCATTCGGGTCGCTCACCACGTGAGCCTTCAGTCCGAACAACACAAAGCGGCGGAAACCTTCGGGCGCCTGCTCAAGGAATACAGCAAGGGCGCAATCGAGGTCCGCGTGCTGCCGGCGGCACAAGCCGGCGGGCAGCGTGAAATCATCGAGTCAGTGTCGCTAGGCACGCTTGAGATGGGCTATGGCGAGTCCGGCCTCTATGCCAACTACCTGTCGCGCTTCGGCGTGATCGCCCTGCCCTATCTTTATCGCGATTTTGCGCACTGGGAAAAAGTGGTCGACGGCGCGATTGGCCGCGGACTTGCCGAGCAGCTGCGACAGACCGCGGGTCTTCGTATCGTCAACTGGATGACCGCGGGCTATCGGGACACCTACCTGCGCGCCAAACCGATCCGTACGCCCGATGACTTCGCTCGGGTCAAGATCCGCCTGCCCGAGGCGCCGCTCTTTGTGAAAACATTTCAGGCGCTCGGCGCGCAGCCTACTCCGATTCCGGCCCCTGAAATGTATTCCGCACTCCAGACAGGCGTGGTGGATGCGATGGAAGGAAGCCCGGAAGTCGGCTTCACCTTCAAAATTCATGAGGTCACCCGCTACCTGTCGCGCACCCGGCACATCCTGCTAGATGGCAGCTTCGTCATTAACAACAAGCTCTACGACAGCCTCCCCGCCGACCAGCGAGAGGCGATCGACCGCGCCGCGCGCGAGGCCGCCACCGCGCAGCGCAAAGAACACTTTGAGCGCGAAGCCAGCTGGATGGAGCGCTTTCGCAAGGAAAGCAAGCTCGAGATCAACGACGTCAATCTGCAGGCGTTCGCTGACAAACTCACGCCGCTGCACAACGAATTCGCCACCGCCGCCAAGGCCGTGGATGTCGTTGCCGCCATCAAGGCAGCCTGAACTCCGTGCTTCGCGCGCTCGACGCGCTCATGAAGGCAGTCCGCCTGGCGTGCGGGCTCGCCTTCGCGGGTTTTTGCGCGCTGATCCTGGTGCAGGTCGTCAATCGCTATGCGCTCGGGCTCGCCATGTTCTGGACGGAAGAGCTCGTGCTGCTGCTGTTTGTCTGGTCGGTGATGCTGGGCGTGCCCGCAGCCCTCTGGTGGCGAGACGAAATCGTGGTCGACATCATTCAATTGCCTGCTGCATTCGACCGTGGCCGTCTGATGATGGTGGATGTGCTCTCTATGCTGTTTCTGCTTGCGCTCACCTGGAGCGGACTCGCCTTTATGCAGCGGGGCGGTATTTCGATGTCGCCCGCGCTGGGCCTGCCTCGCTCGTGGTTCTACGCGAGCATCCCCCTCGGTGCGGTTTTGGGATTAATGGCCATCGCCGGACGCATGCTGCGACCAGCAACACCGCCATCTGACAAGAGCTCCCATGCTTCTGTCGCTCACGATTAGTCTCATCGTTTTGCTGATCGTAGGCGTGCCCATCGCCTTTGCGCTGGGGCTCGCCGGCGTCATCGCGCTGCTTATCAACGGGCAGGTGCCCATCGTCGTGCTGGCGCAAAAGGTCTACGGCTCGCTCGACAGTTTTCCGCTGCTCGCCATTCCGCTCTTCATCTATGCAGGCGCCGTGATGAACGAAGGCGGCATCACCGCGCGCATCGTCGATCTGGCCCGCGCACTGGTGGGCCATATGCGGGGTGGGCTCGGACAGGTCGTGATCTTCACCAGCCTCGTCTTCTCCAGCATTTCGGGGTCGGCGGCTGCCGCGGCCGCCGCAGTGGGCGGAATGCTGCTGCCCTCCATGAAACGCGAGGGCTACGATGAGGCATGGTCGGCCACCATTGTGGCGAGCGCTGCGATTCTCGGACCTATCATCCCACCCAGCATTCTGATGGTCATCTACAGTTCAATGACCGGCCAATCAGTGGGCGCCCTCTTTCTGGCTGGCGTCATGCCCGGTTTGCTGATCACTGGCGCTCTCATGCTGATGACATGGCTGCTCGCGGGTCGGATGGGGGCAAGCGCCCAACGAAAGGCCACCCTGAGCGAAATCGGTCGCGCCTTTTTGCGTGCCATGCCGGCGCTGGTCATGCCCATCATCATCATCGCCGGCATTCTGAGTGGTGTCTTCACCGCCACCGAAGCCGGCGTAATTGCGCTCGCCTATGGCATCGGCTACGGGTTTCTGACGGGTGAACTCGATCGTCGTACCCTGCTTGAGCAGACGCTCTCGGCGGCCGTGGTGTCCTCGAGCATTCTGATCATCCTGGGTGGCGCAGCGCTCTTTAGCTGGATTCTCACCCGCGAAGGTGTGCCCGCCCAGGCCGCAGCATTCATGCAGTCATGGGTGAGCAGCCCGGCCGGCTTCATGCTGGTGTTGCTCGTGCTGCTTTTTGTGGTGGGTATTTTCATAGAACCGATCCCCGCGCTCATCATGCTGGTTCCGGTGCTGCTGCCGATCGCCGCGGCCTATCAGATCGACCCGGTCCATCTGGCCGTGGTGATCACAGTGGGGGTGCTGCTGGGGTCGCTATCGCCACCGGTCGCAGTCCTGGTCCTCATCGCCTGCAAGATCGCCGGTATCGATGCCCGCCGAACCAATCGGCCGCTCATCCCGATGTTTGCAGCGCTCATGCTGGTTCATCTCATCATCGCGTTCTGGCCCGAGCTATCAACCTGGCTGCCGCGTGCAGCGGGTTATCGAAGCTGACCCCCTCACCGTGGAGAATCGTGTCATGTCACGCATCACTGAAGTCTCGGTCATCCCCTTTTACTTCAACGTCAAAGATCTCGGCCTGGGTGAACACGCCGCGATGGGCGTGAGCAACCTGCAATACGAGAAAGGGGCATCGCTCAGGGTCATGCGCTATGCGGTGCGAATCCGCACGGATGACGGATTGACCGGCGGCTATGTTACGCACTGGGTGGGCACGCATGGCGCACTTGGCCAGACGCTGATGCTGGCGCCTCACCTGCTCGGACGCGATCCCGAGCAACGCGAACTGATCTACGACGATTTCAAACGCGAGCTTCGCGCGTATGACGGCATGGGCCATGGCCCGCTCGATATCGCCCTCTGGGATCTGGTGGGTCACAAGTACGGGATGTCGGTCGCGACCATGCTGGGCGCCTACAAAGATCGCCTGCCCACTTATGCGAGCACACACCACGGTCAGGATGCCAAAGGGGGACTGGACTCGCCCGAAGCTTTCGGCGAATACGCCGTCTCCTGCGCCGAACGCGGATTCCACGGCTTCAAGATCCACGGCTGGCACGACGGCAACGTGCGACGCGAGGCCGCCACTTTGCGGGCGGTGCGCAAAGCGGTCGGCGACCGCATCGAAGTGATGTACGACCCAGGCTGTGAGCTGCGCACGCACCTGGACGCCTTGCGCCTGGGTCATGTGTGTGACGAGATCTCAGCCTTCTGGTACGAAGACCCCTATCGCGACTCGGCGCGATCACTCACTGGCTCGAAGATCCTGCGCGAAAAGATCAAGACCCCGCTCATGATCACCGAACATGTTCGCGGGCCGGAGATGAAGGCTGCCTATGCGGTGGCGGGCGCCTGCGACCTCTTTCATATCGACCCGGAATACGATCTGGGCATCACGGGCGCGATGAAATGTGCGCATCTGGCCGAGGCGCTGGGCATTGACGTTCAGTTTCACGCCTGCGGCCCTGCGCACCGCGCCTGCGTGGCCGCCACGCGCAACACGCACTTCTACGAAATGGCCCTCACCGGACCCGGAATGCCCAACCTCATTCCACCCGTCTACACCTGCGGATACACCGACCAGGAAACGGATCTGCCAGCTGATGGCTGCGTACCCGTGCCGGCCGGTCCGGGCCTCGGCGTGAGCTACGACTGGGCATGGATTGAAGCGAACGCGGTTGACCGTCGCGACTGGCGCCTGCCGTGAGGGAATCATCTCTCGATAGCGGAACCGGCCCGAGAGGACCTGTTCCCGCGCCTCGCGGCTTCGGGTCAGAAGTTCGGTGTCCCGTTGCGCCTGCAAAAGCGCTCTGAGTTGCTGAAAATCGCTGCCTGAGTCGTTCAAATCCGATGCCGGCAACCTCGAATAAGAGCTCTTCCCGGCTGCGGAAGTGACGGTATACGGCAGCCGCTGTGCCACCGAGTCCAGCGGCGACCTGTCGAAGAGAGAGCCCTTCGATATCCGGGGCAGCCAGCGCCGCATCGATCAAGGCTTGCCGGATATTGCCGTGGTGAAAGGGCCGCAGAACGGGATTACAGGCTCAGGAGCGGTCCGACTTCAGTGGATGACAGTCGGGCGCTTACACTAGCGCGCAAGATAAACGGAGCTTCGATTGCAGCGCAGGACAATCGGGTGGATCAACGGGCTGATCGGTGTCGTCATCTTCAGTGGTTCTTTGCCAGCGACTCGGATCGCCGTCATGGACTTCGACCCGGTCTTTCTCACCGGGGCGCGGGCGGTCATTGCCGCGCTGCTTGCATGCGCCATCCTGATAATGACCCGACAACCACGGCCTGAAAGACAGGACATTCTTCCCCTCGGGTTTGTCGCCTTCGGCTGCGTGGTGGCATTTCCGCTATGCACAGCACTCGCTCTACGGACCATCACTTCGGCGCATGCCATGGTGTTCATCGGCGCACTGCCTCTCGCAACGGCGATCTGCTCGGTGCTCCGCGGCGGGGCGCGACCACGGCTCGCCTTCTGGCTATTTTCGGCGCTCGGTGCCTGCGTCGTAGCGGGCTACGCGTCTTATCAAGGTATCGACGCCGAACCAATCGGCGATATGTTGATGGCGATCGCCATCATCACCTGCGGATTTGGCTATGCGGAGGGCGCGCGGCTGACTCCGAAGCTCGGGGGGTGGCAGGTGATTTCCTGGGCGCTGCTGATGTCGATGCCGGTGATGCTACCCATGGTCTGGCTCTCGGCCCCCAATACGTTCGACTCTGTGGGAGCGCCTGCATGGCTGGGGCTCGCCTACGTATCGATCTTCAGTATGCTGATCGGGTTTGTCTTTTGGTATCGGGGACTCGCCGAAGGCGGTGTGGCGGCAGTCTCCCAGCTACAACTGCTTCAACCATTTATTGGACTCATGCTTGCTGCAGTCTTACTGAATGAACCCGTAACGGCTCAAATGCAGATTGCTGCAGCGGCGGTCATCGTCTGCGTGATTGGGGCGCGTAAGTTTTCGTCCTGGCCAGCTACCCGACTTTGATTCTCCGCTGTGCGATCGGTAGCGCCCCGATATGATGACCAAGGCCAATCGGCAGTGATGGCCGACAGAGCAGGTTCAGCCGCTCGCAGATCACCCTGAGGGGGTCTGACTTCGGACCCGTGTCTAGAGGCGACCTGTGAGAGGCTCGGTTTTCGCCCCTCTTTTTCTGGTGGACTCGGGGATTCAAACCCCCAATGGATTTCTGCTGCAATTGCTGCGCGTAGCGCTACGCGCTACAACTCAAGAAGGATTCGAAGCTTCAGGCACAAGGGCGTTGAGCGCTTCTTCAGGTCCGGCTCGCGTGCCGGGATCCAAGCCG
>CAZZKA010000099.1:0-11761 GCA_964654745.1 uncultured Bordetella sp.
ACTGCAGATCCTGCGCGCGCTCGAGTTCGCCAAGGCGCGCTTTCATGGTGGCCTGCTCGCGCGCGAGCGACTCCGGCGCTAGCCTGAGTTTGCGGGCAGCGGAGAAGATGGCGCCGATGCGGTCCTCGGTCTGCGCGAGGCGTTGCGGATCCAGATCAACCCGGCTTGCATAGGCGCTGAGAGCCGAGGCCGCTTCGTCGATCTGTATCTGCGCGCTGTCGAGTAGCTCCAGAGGCGGCACGAGTCGTGCGTCGACCTGAGCGAGCGGTCGTAACCGACTCGCGACATCGCTGATCCTGGATGACAGGGGATCGTCACCGTCAGTCAGCGCCTGTGCCGCGGCCGACGATTCGGTGAGCAACGAGGCTGAGTGCGACAGGCGCTTTTGCTCAGCGTTCAGTAATTCCCACTCACCTTCGGCAATACCCAGCGCGTCGAGCTCGGCGACCTGCCACATGAGGCGTTCACGCTCCAGCGCCTGCCCACGTCCGCCCTCTCGCGCCGCAGCCAGTTCGCGCTCGGCGGCCTGCCAGACCGAAAAGCTTTGTGCGACCGCCGCACGCTCTCCGGCGAGGCCGCCAAATGCATCGAGAAGTTCGCGCTGAGACCCTTGGCGCAGGAGGAGCTGGGAGGCATGCTGACCGTGTATTTCGACCAGCTGATCGCCAACATCGCGGAGCATCGCGACGGTCGAGGGCTGACCGTTTATCAGTGCCCTCGACCGGCCGTCGGCCTCGATCACCCGGCGCAGCAGCACCGTACCGGGATCCCCTGCGAGATCACGCGCGGCGAGCCAGTCGTCTAGCCCTGGCGGGCTGCGAAAGCTTGCCGAGATGTCGGCGCGGGAACAGCCCTCGCGAACAACCGCAGCGTCGGCGCGGCCGCCCAATGCGAGCCCCAGCGCGTCCAGGAGGATGGATTTGCCTGCTCCGGTCTCGCCGGTCAGGGCCGAAAAACCAGCGCCAAACTCGATCTCTGCCTCATCGACGATCACGAAGTCACGCAACCTCAGTGACAGCAGCATGGGAGGCTCGCTGAATACCGCTCAGTTGCCGTCATCGGACGGCATAAGCGAACTGGGCAGTTCCTGCCAGTTGAGCTTGCCGCGCAACGTTGCAAAGTAGCTGTACCCGGGCGGATGCAGGAAGCGGGTGGTGAAAGGCGCCCGTTCGATCACGATGTCATCGCCCACCTGCAGATCGGTGAAGACCTGCATATCGCACGCAACGCGCGGATCCCTGCCATCAACCACGCGGACGACGATGGCCGCCTGATCCGGCAGACAGATCGGCCGGTTTGAGAGGGTCTGCGGGGCTACCGGCACCAGAACCAGCCCGCGAAGGAGGGGATGGAGAATGGGGCCGTTTGCGGACAGGGAGTAGGCAGTCGATCCCGTCGGCGTTGAGATGATGAGGCCGTCGCCTCGCTGCGTATACATGTAGAGGCCGTCGACTTCGACCTGCAGTTCGATCATGCCGGTCCGGGAGGAGCGGCTGACCACGACATCGTTGAGCGATAGCTCGTGCCAGACGGTCTGTCCGTCGCGCAGTACCCGCGAGGTAAGTAGCGACCGCTCCTCGCTTTCGAACTGGCCATCAAGGATAGTCCCGAGCGCGGGCCGCCAGCCGGCTAGCGCGATGTCGGTAATGAAGCCCAGGCGGCCGTGGTTGATCCCCACGACGGGGATGCCGAAAGGCGCGAGCATGCGCGCTACCCCGAGCATGGTGCCGTCGCCGCCCACCGCGATCGCCAGATCTGCCTCGCGGCCGACGCGCTCCGAGTCCCCGGTCTCCCAGGGCCCGTCACCGATGAACTCGGCCGTGCCTGCATCGAGCAGCACCGCGATGCCTCGCGCTGCGAGGAAATCGGCGATATCGCGGATCGATGCTCCTACCGCGCTCGTCTGGAAGCGTCCGAAAAGGGCGACGCGGGAAAATGGCTTTCGCATTCGGCGGATTAGAGCACAAGCGCGAGATTGCCGCGCCGGTCCGTCCCCGTATTCGGGGTAGGCCACCCGGCTGGGGTTTCGCTGGCGCCGGGACTGCATTTGTGGACGGCATTTGCGGTCGGCAGAGGCGGACCCCTGGCGAGCGACGCCCCGGTTTGGGCAGGGGCGGGATTTGCAGACTTGCACGCGACGCCTACAATGAATCGTATGCTGGATAAACGCTATCAGACGCTGCTCAAGGCGCTCGTCGAACGCTACATTGCCGACGGACAGCCCGTGGGCTCGCGAACGCTCTCCCGCCATGCGGGTATTGACCTGTCTCCCGCGACCATTCGCAACGTGATGGCCGACCTCGAGGAGATGGGCCTCATTCACAGCCCGCATACCTCTGCTGGCCGGGTGCCGACTCCGAAGGGCTACCGGCTTTTCGTCGATACCCTGCTCACCGTGCAACCGCTGGAGGTCGAGCAGACCGCTCAGATTGAGGGGGGGATCCGGGCTGACGAGCCTCAGCGCGTGCTGAATGCGGCGGCTGGCCTGCTTTCCAACCTTTCGCATTTTGCCGGCGTGGTCATGACGCCTCGCCGGGCCCTGCTGTTCAGACAGGTCGAATTTTTGCGGCTCTCCGACCGGCGCATCCTGTTGATCATCGTCACGCCCGAGGGCGACGTGCAAAACCGTATCCTCGCGACCGAGCGTGACTATTCGGCGTCAGAACTCACCCAGGCATCCAACTATCTCAACGCCCACTTCGCAGGCCGTGATCTGGAAACCGTGCGCTCGGGGTTGCGTCAGGAGCTGACCTCGTTGCGCGACGATATCACCGCGCTGATGACCGCCGCGGTGGACGCGAGCGAACGGGCGCTCAGCGAGGAAAATCAACCGGTCGTGATCTCAGGGCAACGCAACTTGCTCGGTGTGGCAGACCTTTCCTATAGCATGGACCGGATGCGTCAGCTCTTTGATCTTTTCGAGCAGCGGACGCGGCTCCTCGAACTGCTCGACTCTTCGAGCCAGGCGCAGGGCGTGCAGATCTTCATCGGCGGCGAGTCGCAACTTGTACCCATGGACGAACTGAGCGTCGTCGTCGCTCCCTACAGCGTGGATGGTCGAATCGTCGGAACTCTGGGCGTGATCGGACCGACCCGTATGGCCTATGAGCGCGTGATCCCAATTGTTGACATCACCGCCAAACTAGTCTCGAGCGCGCTCGCGCACCACGTATAGTGGCGGGCTGAGTCAATTTTTGGCGGTTGTCCCTATGCCCCGGTTCAGTGCCGCGAGCAATTTTGATCATGCGATGCCCGAGCGGACTGCCGTGTTGCTCGTGCAGCTCGGCACGCCCGATGCGCCGGAAACGAGCGCAGTCCGGCGCTACCTGAGAGAGTTTCTGTCTGATCCCAGAGTGGTCGAAATCCCCCGGTTGGTCTGGGCGCTCATCCTGAACGGCATCATCCTCAATGTCCGGCCGGCGCGATCAGCCGAGAAGTACGCCACCATCTGGACAGAAGAGGGTTCTCCGCTCGCGGTTCACACGGCTAATCAGGCGGCCCGGTTGACCGAGACGCTTTCTGCGCGAGGCATGACCCTGCAGGTTGCCTGGGCAATGCGCTACGGGCGTCCGTCGATTGCATCCACGCTTCGCGAGTTGCGTGAGCAAAATGTGACCCGTCTGCTCGTATTGCCGCTCTACCCCCAGTACGCGGGCTCGACGACAGCCACTGCCTTCGACGAGGTCTTCCGCGAGCTCGCCTCATGGCGCAACCAGCCTGAGCTGCGTACGGTGCGCAGCTTCCACAATCATGGTCCCTATATCGAGGCGCTTGCGCGGCATATCGAGGCCTACTGGGCGCGCGAGGGTAAGCCTGATCAGCTGGTCATGAGCTTTCACGGCGTACCCCGCCGTACCTTGCTGATGGGTGATCCCTACCACTGCGAGTGCCAGGTCACCGGCCGACTGCTAGCCGAGCGGCTGCAGCTTGCGCCCGATCAGTACCGGGTCACCTTTCAGTCACGCTTTGGCAAGGCAGAGTGGCTGCAGCCGTATACCGACCTGACCCTTCGCGAACTCGGCGAGCGCAAGGTCGGTCGCGTCGATGTCGTATGCCCTGGCTTTGTCTCGGACTGTCTGGAGACGCTCGAAGAAATTGCGATCGAGGGGCGCGAAACGTTCCTGGAGGCGGGTGGCGGTGACTATCGCTATATCGGCTGTCTCAACGACTCGCCGGAGTTCGTCGCGGCTTTGGCGAGGCTGGTCGAGTCCCATGCGTCGGGGTGGCCCGGTGTGCTGCCCTCGGCAGAACCGGGTGGCGCGTGCCCACACGCGCTCGCAGCGCGGCGAGATCGCGCGCTTGCGCTGGGCGCCGAGCGCTGAAGCGCCGATCCGGTAACCAGTGGTCCGGGGGGTCCGGGGTTCCACGGCTCTCGGCGGCTGAAGCGACCTTATCCCCTTGAAAGTCCGGCCTGACGCCCCAATCTCCCCGTTCCTGGCCGAGGTTGCTTCTGCCCTTGGCTTGTTTCTACTTCCAACTCATTGATTTTTAAGGTTTTGGTAATGTCTGATGCAAGCAGCAACGGTACCCGCCCTGCGGAGGAGCAGGCAGCCGACGCCGCTCGGGCCGGCGCAGGCGAGCCCCCGTCAGCAGGCCCTCAGCCCGCTCCGGCTCAAGCAGCGCCCGGCGCCGAGGCGGCGGGCGAGGCCCAGCCATCGCTCGCCGAACTGCTCGTGCGCGCGCAGGCCGAGGCTGCCGAATTTCGTGACCAGTATCTGCGCGCCAAGGCGGAGTCCGAGAACATTCGCCGCCGGGGTCAGGAAGATGTCCTGAAGGCTCATAAGTTCGCCATCGAGGGTTTTGCCGAAAGCCTCCTGCCGGTTCGTGACAGCCTCGAGATGGCGCTGGCCAATGCGACGGCAACGCCCGATAGCCTGAAGGAAGGCGTCGATGCGACCCTACGCCTTCTGGCCAGCGCGTTTGAGCGGAACAAGCTCACGGAGATCAATCCGGTTGGCCAGAAATTCGACCCGAACCGCCATCAGGCCATTTCGATGGTTCCCGGCAATTCGGTTGATCCGCCCGCGCAACCCAACCACGTGGTGAGCGTGTTGCAGAAAGGCTATCTCATCAATGACCGTGTGCTCAGGCCCGCGATGGTCAGTGTTGCCCAGCCTTGATTTCGTCGACCGCACACCCATCTTTCTGAATCAGCCGCGCACTGCGCACGGCGCAACCGACCTCTGTCTCAAGGAATCCTTCCCATGGCCAAGATCATCGGCATAGACCTCGGCACCACCAACTCCTGCGTTGCCATCATGGAGGGCGGTCAGCCCAAGGTGATTGAAAACTCCGAGGGCACGCGTACGACCCCCTCGATCATCGCCTACATGGAAGATGGCGAGATTCTGGTCGGCGCACCGGCCAAACGTCAGGCTGTGACCAACCCGCGCAATACCTTGTATGCGGTCAAGCGCCTGATCGGCCGTAAGTTCGAGGAAAAAGAGGTCCAGAAGGACATCGGCCTCATGCCCTACAAGATCGCCAAGGCTGATAACGGCGACGCCTGGGTGGAAGTACGCGACAAGCGGCTTGCGCCGCCGCAGGTTTCTGCCGAAGTGCTTCGGAAAATGAAGAAGACAGCCGAAGACTATCTGGGCGAAGAAGTCACCGAGGCGGTGATTACCGTACCTGCCTACTTCAACGACAGCCAGCGCCAGGCGACTAAGGATGCTGGTCGCATCGCAGGTCTTGAGGTCAAACGCATCATCAATGAGCCAACGGCGGCGGCTCTTGCATTCGGGCTGGACAAGGCTGCCGGCAAGGACCGCAAGATCGCGGTATACGACCTGGGCGGCGGGACTTTCGATATTTCCATCATTGAGATCGCTGATGTTGATGGAGAAAAGCAGTTTGAAGTGCTGTCGACCAACGGCGATACCTTCCTTGGGGGCGAGGACTTCGATCAGCGTCTGATCGACTTCATCATCGGCGAGTTCAAGAAGGATCAGGGCGTCGACCTGTCGAAGGACGTGCTCGCGCTGCAACGCCTTAAGGAGTCCGCTGAAAAGGCCAAAATCGAACTGTCTTCGAGCCAGCAGACCGAGATCAACCTGCCCTACATAACCGCCGATGCATCGGGCCCCAAACACCTCAATCTCAAGATCACCCGCGCGAAATTCGAGTCGCTGGTCGAGGAGTTGATCGCCAACACCATCGAGCCCTGCCGCATCGCGCTCAAGGACGCAGGCGTGAGCGCCTCGCAGATCGATGACGTGATCCTGGTGGGCGGCATGACTCGCATGCCCAAGGTGCAGGAAAAGGTCAAGGAGTTCTTCGGTCGCGAGCCGCGTAAGGACGTCAATCCCGACGAGGCTGTAGCCGTCGGTGCTGCGGTCCAGGGCTCGGTGCTTTCGGGCGAGCGCAAGGACGTGCTGTTGCTGGATGTGACGCCACTGTCGCTTGGTATCGAGACGCTGGGCGGCGTGATGACCAAGATGATTCAAAAGAACACCACGATTCCCACCAAGTTCTCACAGGTGTTCTCGACGGCTGACGACAACCAGCCGGCGGTGACGATCAAGGTTTTTCAGGGTGAGCGCGAGATCGCATCGGGTAACAAGCTTCTGGGCGAATTCAATCTCGAGGGCATTCCACCCTCGGCTCGCGGAACCCCGCAGATCGAAGTCACTTTCGATATCGATGCCAATGGCATCCTGCATGTGTCGGCTCGCGACAAGGCTACCGGTAAAGAAAACAAGATCACCATCAAGGCCAATTCCGGCTTGTCCGAGGCTGAGATCCAGAAGATGGTGAAAGATGCGGAAACCAACGCCGACGAAGACCGCAAGCGCGTCGAACTCACCAATGCGCGCAACCAGACCGATGGGCTCGTGCATTCAGTGAAAAAAGCACTGACTGAGCACGGCGACAAGGTCGCCGCCGAGGAAAAGACCAAGATCGAAGAGGCGCTGAAGACGGCCGAAGAGGCGCTCAAGTCCGACGACAAGGACAAGATCGAGGCAGCCAGTCAGGCGCTCGCCACGGCCTCGCAAAAACTCGGCGAGCTGATGTACGCTCAGACCGGCGGAGCGCCCGGAGCCGAGGCTGCTGCGGCGGCGGCGGCGGCGGGTGCGGCCGCGGGTGGCGCTTCGGAAGCCAAGCGGCCCAAAGATGATGATGTGGTCGACGCCGACTTCAAGGAAGTCAAGCGCTGATCGGTTAATAGGCGAACCCACGGCAGCCTTGCAAGGCTGCCGCGTTGCGATCGGGGCGAAGGCGGGGCTCAATGGCAAAGCGCGATTTTTACGAAGTTCTTGGTGTTGCCAAGAACGCGACGGACGATGAGCTGAAAAAGTCTTATCGCAAGCTCGCCATGAAGTTTCACCCTGACCGTAATCCGGGTGACAAAACAGCCGAGGAGAGCTTCAAGGAAGTCAAGGAAGCCTACGAAATCCTTTCAGACGCCAAGAAGCGCGAGGCGTACGACCGGTTCGGACACGCCGGCGTCGATCCCAATGCTGCGGGGATGGGCGGCCAGGGCGGGATGGGCGGCTTTGCCGATGTGTTCGGCGATATCTTTGGCGACATCTTCGGTGGCGGGCGCGCCGGTGGCGGTGGGGGAGGCGGGCGCAGCAACGTCTACCGTGGCGCAGATCTGCGCTATGCGATGGAAATCTCGCTCGAGCAGGCTGCTGGCGGCTACGCCACAGAGATTCGTGTTCCGAGTTGGGAGTCCTGCGACACCTGCAAAGGTTCCGGTGCCAAGCCCGGCACGCGCCCAGAAACCTGTCGCACCTGCAATGGCCAGGGCGCAGTGCGTATGCAGCAGGGCTTTTTCTCGATTCAGCAGACCTGTCCGACGTGCCGCGGGCAGGGCAAGACGGTTCCCGATCCCTGTCGTGCCTGCGAAGGCGTGGGGCGGGTCAAACGCAACAAGACGCTCGAGGTGAAGATCCCTGCCGGTATCGACGATGGCATGCGGATCCGCTCAGCCGGCAACGGCGAACCAGGGGTCAACGGCGGGCCGCCCGGGGATCTCTACGTAGAAATCCGCGTGCGCGAACATGAAGTCTTTAAACGCGACGGAGATGACCTCCACTGTGAGGTACCGATTGGCATGGTGATCGCCGCTTTGGGTGGCAAGGTGCAGATCCCGACGCTCGGAGGCAAGGCGGAGATCGACGTCCCCGAGGGTACTCAGTCGGGCAAACAGTTTCGCCTCCGGGGCAAGGGCATCAAGGGGATTCGCTCAAGCTATCCCGGCGACCTTTACGCGCACCTGGTGGTCGAGACGCCGGTTCGCCTGACTGATGCCCAGAAGGACCTGTTGCGGCAGCTCGATGCGTCGCTCGTCGATCCCAAGCACAATCCCAAGACTCGGTCATGGACGGACCGGGTCAAGGATTTCTTCCAGCCCTGAAGCATGTTGGGCTTGGCGCGATGTGCTGAGCGCTGCGGCGCGGTTACCTTATTGAACGCATAGGGACCCTCTCGAGTCTCCTCGAGCCGGCGTCCACGCTTGGCGATATATTCAACAAACTGTACAGTTCGTACAGATCGTACAGTTTGTCGAATACTCCCTGTCGTCCCCAAAAACCTGTCCATCCCAAAAACCTTTCGACGGCTCCGATCAATGGGCCCCGCTCGAAAGTCAACATTCACCATGACCGCTCGATATCGCTATGGCCTTGAGGAGGCGCGCGCCAGTCTTCCGCTCATCGTTTCGGAAGCAGCGGCGGGATCAAGAACGCTCATCACGCGACATGGCAAGCCCCGCGCCGCAGTCGTTCCCCTCGCTGATGTCGATGAACTGGCAGCCCTGAAGCGCCGCAGCCAGGGCATCCTTGGTTTGCGTGGCAGCGGTCGGGGGCTCTGGGGTGAGAACGCTGTGCAGGTCATTGCTGCGTTGCGGGGCGAGTGGGGCAAAATCTGAATGCCCAAAAAGGCGCCACCGCCTGGGGCGGTACCCAGCTCGCCGTCTCTGGTCTGGGGTGGTCTGCCGAAAGGTAGCCGGGTGTTCGTCGACACCGCTCCTTTCATTTATGTGCTGGAGGACCATCCCGAATTTGCGGACCGGTTCATTGGTCTTTTTGAGGCGGCTGCACAAGCCCGGATCGATATCCTGGTGTCAGCGATCACCATTGCCGAAGTGCTGACGGGCCCTGCGAGCGCTGGTCTGGCTGCGCTCGGCAAGCGCTACGAAAAAGCGCTCTGCCAGTATGAAGTAGTCCCGGTTACGGCACCTGTCGCATCCCTGGCAGCCCTGTTGCGAGTGCGCTATCGGCTCCGCCTCCCCGATGCAATGCAACTTGCCTGTGCGCTTGAGGCGGGCGCCCACGCATTGGTCACCCACGATCGCAATTTCCGGGCAGTCAAGGACTTACCGGTGCTGACTGGGGATTGAAAGGGGCGTTTTTTCGAATTGATACTGAGTAAGCCACGACCGAAACACCCATGGCGCAGGGCAGGTGCTTGGGGTACCTTTGGGTCCAATGAAAACAATCAATTTTCGAAGACCGGTCGGGCAGGGTAAGGGCCGTCAAGTGGCCCCGGAGTGCGAGCGGCGCTTGCTCGAGCTACTGGGTGAAAAACCGCTCCGCCGCGATCTCCTGATCGAATATCTCCATGCGATTCAGGACGCCGAAGGCTGCCTGCCCGCCGCGCTGATCGCGGCGCTCGCTCAGGCGATGCGTCTTTCGCAGGTCGAAGTCTTCGAAGTAGCGAGTTTTTATCACCATTTCGATATTGTTCGAGACGGTGAAGAGCGCCCTCCCACTTTGACGGTCCGCGTCTGTGATTCCGTTGCCTGTGAGCTTGCCGGCGCGCGTGAACTGCTCGAGCGCCTGCCCGGCTTGCTGGGCGCCGCCGTCAGAGTGCAGGCGGTGCCCTGCGTGGGTCGTTGTGCGCAGGCTCCCGTTGCAGTGGTTGGTACGCGACCCGTCGACTATGCCACCGTACAGGCGATTGATGCAGCAGTGCAGGCGCGCGAATTCATAAGCCCCGCACCCTCGGGCTTCCCGCTTGCGAGCGATCGCGTGTCGGTCCTTCCCAAGGCGCCCCCTGGCCGCTTTCCGATGCTGCAGGCGCTCATCGACGAGACCGTCGAGCCCGCCGCAGTCATGCAAAGACTTGAGTCGGCCACGCTTCGCGGCATGGGAGGGGCAGGCTTTCCCGCAGGCCGCAAGTGGAGGATCGTATCCGGACAGCCTGGCCCAAGAATGCTGGTCGTCAATGCCGATGAGGGTGAGCCCGGTACCTTCAAGGATCGTTTCTGGCTCGAATGCGAGCCCTCGCGATTTCTTGAGGGCATGCTGATCGCGGCCTGGGCGGTGGGGTGCTCGCAGTGCTTCATCTATCTTCGCGACGAATACGCGGGGCTGCGCACGATGCTCGAGCAAGCCTTGCAGGCCCTGCGCGGCACACCTCCCCGGGGCTGGCCTTTGCCGGAGATCGAACTGCGCCGTGGTGCGGGCTCCTATGTGTGCGGCGAAGAAAGCGCGCTTATCGAATCAGTTGAGGGCAAACGCGGTATGCCGCGACTGCGGCCGCCGTATGTGGCCGAGGTGGGTCTTTTTGGCCGGCCCACGCTTGCACACAATGTCGAGACGCTCGCCTGGGTTCCGATTCTTCTGCAGCAGGGGGCGGGCTGGTTTGAGGCTCATGGACGCCGTGGTCGCAAGGGTCTGCGCTCGTTTTCGGTGTCGGGGCGTGTACGCGAGCCTGGCGTCAAGATCGCGCCAGCGGG
Organism: uncultured Bordetella sp.; assembly: GCA_964654745.1. GTDB lineage: Bacteria > Pseudomonadota > Gammaproteobacteria > Burkholderiales > Burkholderiaceae_E > SYIM01. Next base: position 10,688 of record CAZZKA010000099.1, read on the forward strand.
CATCAGCGTGCGTGAATTGATCGACGAGTATTGTGGCGGCATGGTTGAGGGGCACGCACTCAAGGCGTATCTACCGGGTGGTGCCTCGGGCGGCATTCTGCCCGCCGCGCTCGCTGATGAGCCGCTCGATTTCGATACGCTGCAGCCTCATGGAGCCTTCATTGGTTCGGCTGCGGTGGTCGTGTTGTCTGACCGCGATGATCTCAAGGCGGTTGCTCGCAATCTGATGCGGTTTTTCAGGCACGAGTCCTGCGGACAGTGCACGCCCTGCCGGGCCGGTACCGCCAAAGCCGAGAGCCTGCTCGCGGCGTCTCATTGGGACCAGCCCCTTCTTCGAGAATTGTCGCAGACCATGATCGATGCCTCGATTTGTGGTCTCGGGCAGGCTGCGCCTAATCCTGTACTCTCGCTCATGAGATATTTTCCGCAGGAGCTTGAATGATGAGCACTGCCTTGACTCGCTTCGAACTGGACGGTCGAGCCGTTGAAGCGGCCCCAGGCGAGACCATTCTTCAGGTCGCCAGGCGAGAGGGCATCGAGATCCCGCATCTTTGTTGGCGCGATGGCTTGCGTGCCGATGGCAACTGCCGGGCCTGCGTAGTGGAGATCGCAGGCGAGCGCGTGCTTGCGCCGTCGTGCTGTCGCACGCCTGCCCAAGACGCCAAAGTTGAGACGGCCAGTCCGCGCGCGAGGGCCGCACAGAAAATGGTGCTCGAACTCCTGCTCTCCGATGCGCCAGAGGTCGATCACCGCAGTGATTCGGAGCTCAGGCATTGGGCAGCGCGACTCGGTGTCGCCGCGCCTCGATTTGCTGCTCGCGAGCAGCCTGTCGGCGATGTAAGTCACCCCGCCATGGCCGTCAATCTCGATGCCTGCATACAGTGCGGGCGCTGCGTGCGGGCATGTCGTGAAGAGCAGGCCAATGATGTCATCGGCTACGCCTGGCGGGGCGACGCGGCACGCATCGTGTTCGACCAGGACGACGCGCTCGGTGCCTCGACCTGCGTGGGCTGCGGCGAGTGCGTGCAGGTCTGCGGCGACCACGACGCTTTGCGCATGACGGTCGAGACCGAG